>NZ_JBFXGH010000037.1:0-18600 GCF_050178175.1 Sphaerochaeta sp. | reverse complement strand
GTCACCAAGTTGATCGCCTTCTCACGGATGATCTCACTGATACGGAATTCAAGGTTCTGGTCGGTATAGGCATCGGCAGGGTAGAGTAATTCACCCTCTGGTGCATGCTTGAACAGCTCGATGAGGATCTCATCGACCCCTTCATCGAGTTTTGCAGAGGCTCCCAGTACTGTTTTCCCTGGCAACATCTCTTCAAGGAATGCCTGGGCTTCTGCTAATTCCTCTTCCTTCAGGATGTCACTCTTGTTGATGACACAGATGACCGGGGTTTGCAGTTTTGCAATATGGCTGGCGAGGGCTTTCTCCTCTTCTCCTGCACTGCGCTTGGCATCAAGGATATAGAGTACTGCATCGTTCTCCTCGAGGGTCTTCAACGCAGTCTCTTGCAGGCGCTTGTTCAATGTTTTTTCACTGAGGTGGAAACCTGGTGTATCGGTGAAGATCAACTGGCCTCTTTCGTCGGTATAGATACCCCTGATTGCATTCCTGGTGGTCTGCGGGGTACTGGCGGTAATGGAGACCTTCATCTCACAAATTGTATTGAGCAGGGTGCTCTTTCCAGCTGATGGTCTGCCGATAATGGCAACCGTAGCACATTTCATACACTGTTCTCCTAATTAATGGCCTCAGTATACTGTTTCATATCCTTTCTGCCTACATCTCCTCTTTCTTGCCTGCTATGCCTTTGCAAGAATGAGAGTATGTGTGTATACTTGCCTTGATGTTCTACATCAAAACCAGTTTGAGTGAGGGGCACATGCCACAAGAAGAAGAAAAAAAGCCTGCAATGCAGGATCCACAGATACAGGAAAAACTCCTAAAAACCCGTTCCATCCTACTCTCGGGAGAGATTGACAAGGAGATGGCAGAGTCAGTCATCAAGCAGATGCTCATCCTTGAAGGAGAGAGCGATGAACCGATCAAGATTTTCATCAACAGCCCCGGTGGGGATGTCGATGCAGGCTATGCAATATTTGACATGGCCCGTTTCATCACTGCTCCGGTAACCATGATCGGGATGGGCTTGGTGGCAAGTGCTGCCGCCTTGGTCCTTCTGGCTGTTCCCAAGGAGCAGCGTATTGCGCTCCCCAATTCCACCTACCTCATCCACCAGCCGATGAGCGGCATGAGAGGGGTTGCCACCGATATCGAGATTCACGCCCAGCATCTTGAGAAGCTGCGTGAGAAACTTGACAAGCTGATCGCACAGGAGACAGGCAAGAGCCTTGAGGAAGTGCGTAGCGATACCGAACGGGATCATTGGCTCAGTGCGGATGAAGCACAGAGCTATGGTCTAGTTAGCAGAATTGTGAAACAACGGAGTGAATTGTAACTACTCATGCCCAAGACAAGATTCCTCAGTGAAAAAGAAAAAACACTGGGAAGAAAACATATGTATCGCCAGGAGCTGTATAACGGTGTTGCCTACAGCCTCCTCGGCGATACAATTGTGTATTTGCTTGCAATTTATTTTGGAGCCAGCAACATCGCCCTCGGCTATATAGCCTCAGCAAGTTACATTGCTGGAATTGTGCTTCCCTTTGTCCCCCAGGTCTTCAAGGGAAGAAACCAGGTAAAGGTACAGACACTTGTATGGATTCTCCGTGGGCTTGTCTCCCTCGGGTATCTGGGGCTTTTCTTCCTCAGCGGGGACTGGGCAGTGATCCTCCTGCTCTCGGTTTACACCCTGTTCAATGTGTTCAGGATGATCGGTATCGCCCTCATCGACTCAACGCTCAAGAGCATCAGCAGTATTGCCAACCGGGGAAAGGTTGTTGCCAATGTGAATGCCGCCTACCAGAGTTCGTCTCTGGTGGTCCGCTGTATCTCCGCCTTGGTGCTGGGGATTGAACGGTTCAGTGGCTTGGTTGGCCTGGTGACCATGCAGATCCTTGGTGTGTTGGTGAACTTCATGGCAAGCCATGAGATGGCACGCATTCCCAGCCGCAGTACGGTTGATTACAAGAAAGGAAGAGGCGTATTTGTCCTTCTTAAGGAAGCTATGAAGCAGGATGCCTTCAGCAGAAGGCTTTACCTGAGATGGCTCTCCACAGCAGTGGCCGTTGTCTTTGCCCTTACCACCCCATTCCTGCGTATTGAACTGGGGCTGTCCAATTCTCTTGTGCTTGTCTATTCTGTTGTGCTGGGTATCTCGGTCATGGCTGCCAGCTTTATCAGCAAACAGTTCTCCGACCGGCTGGGCAGCCGCCCCTTGGTGCTCTTCTCCACGATATTCTCCCTCTTCTTTTTCATGGCCTGGGCCTTGATCACCCCAGAGGCAAACCCCATATGGTTTTTTGTCCTTGGCTTTTTCACCAACTTCTTCATTGCCCTGATCAGCATGCTCGTCTATCGCTTGATCACCCAGGTGATGCCTGATGATGAGACGGTTGCATTCAACTCGATGGTCAATTTCTTCATTGCCATCGTTGCTTTCTTTGTTGGTTTGATCAGTGGCCTTCTTGGAGATTTGGGACATATTTCCAGGGACCTGTTTGTGGTTAATGGGATAGCTGCCGGCAACGGGTACACCTTGGTGTTCGTCTTTGCCATCCTGCTTACCGCTGTGGAAATCCTGGTAGCTTCCCGGCTCCAGGAGTATGGCGCATACACCTCACAACAGGCAGCGCAAGTAATTTTCAGTATGCATGGACTCAGGGCAGTCTCCATGATTGAGAAGCTCGAGAGAACCCGGGATCCCGCCAAGCGTAGATTCCTGATGCTCTCCCTGGGGGGAAACCTGAACAATCTTGCCACCAGTGAGCTTCGTATGATTCTCCGCAGTCCCTTTTCTCCTGATAAGCGTGATGCAGTGAGAGCACTCGGCGACCGTCCACGGAAAGCCTTGCTCGATGACCTGATTATTCTTGCGCAGGATGATGACTCTTACGTCCAGCTTGATGCCATTGCCTCCCTGGGTGCGTACAAAAAGGAAGAGAAAGCAAAGAATGCATTGGTCAACCTTATGCTCCATGGTAGGTGGTCGTCGGTTCGTTCGATGGCCAGCAAATCCCTTGCCCATATCACCGAGGGTACCGAGTACCTGCCGCTGGTCAACGAGCTGAGCCACTCAGCGAAGCATATTGATGAGATAATCGACTATCTCATCGCCAAGCGTTTCATGGACAAGGAAGGAACGTTTTACCAGGAGTTCTTCATCTCGGTTGAGCAAGGAAGAAGTGCCACCTTCCGCCAGACCCGCTATGCGGTCATTGCCACCTTCCTGAAGTTCGGATCTCCCCAGCTTTCCCATCTGTATGAGCAGATGAATCTTGGGCACCCCAAGGACTTTCTCTCTCCCTTCCTCTCGGAGGCAAGGGACCTGGATCAGATCGACCAAGCATACAAGACTGTACTTTCCTACTTTGAAAAGAAGGAATGGGAGCCGCTTAGGTCCTTCTGCATGGATATCCTGGATACCAGTGATGTCTCGTTCGACCCTTGTTTTGAGAATCTCAAGCAGGGGTTGTTGAAAGCGAAGGAGATGGACATCGAAGCCTTCGATGAACAGGATGCGGTTGCCATGCTCTATTTCAGTTATTCACTTGGGAAAAACGCACAGAACTGAAGCAATAGCGGAACATCATGCTCTTAAGGAGCATGATGTTCTTATTGCTTACCATATCCTTGTTCCTGTTCTCTGGATGCGATGCAACCATCACACCGGATGAGAAGACATTTTCTGTGCTCTCCTATAATGTGCAGAACCTCTTTGATGCAAAACTTAACGGTTCTGAATATGAGGAGTACCAAGACCCGGACAGCTGGGATGAAGGTTCCTATCGTCTTCGACTCAAGACGCTTGCGAATGTACTGCTGGACCGTTCCCTCGCCCTGCCTGACATCATCGTACTGCAGGAGGTGGAAGGAGCCAATGTTGTACATGATCTCTTGTACCACCATCTTTCCCGCAAGGGATATCGTTGGTATGCGGTCAGCAAAGGAGAGGACAGCCCCATCGCAGTGGCCATCATCAGCAGGCATCCTGTCTCGGATTCTGTGGTGCATGCAGCCCCTGGGTGCCGGCCGTTCCTGGAAGCAACCATTGAAACCAGCAGGGGAGAGGTGGTGGTATTCGCCTTACATGCCAAGAGCAGGATTGGAGGCGATGAGGAGACCGAGGGGATGCGGATTGCCCTCTCAGGGGCTCTCTCGATGGCTGCAAAGGACCATGAAGGGACACTGACCTTGCTTTGTGGGGACTTCAATGAAAATCCTGATGCTGTATGGGATGCGGGAGGAAGGCAGACCGCCTTGGTTGATATCTCATATCCGCTGAGCAACCAATTCATACAGGATGGCTCCCTCGCTGTTACCGGTGCAAAGGACAAGGCCGGCCCCTCCCAATGGTATAGTCCGTATCTGGATTCCCAGAACGAGTTCCTTTCCCCTCCAGGCAGTTGCTGCTGGACGGGACAGTGGCACCGCTATGACCAGATACTTGGCAATGGCTACCTTTTTGATGGATTGGGCTGGGAGTATGATGCGTTCTCCCCCTGTGGGCTTCCCTCCCTTCTGAAGAGTGATGGTACCCCCTATGGGTGGGATTACAGGATAAAAAATGGGGTCAGCGACCATCTTCCGGTATTGCTGACCCTCACTCGCCGTTAGGCGCTTCAGCTGTTCTTGGGGAACTTCAACTCATAGAAGATCTGTTCCAGCTCCAGGGCAATGTTGATGTTGTGCACCACCGGGGATCGTCCATCTTCCAGTTTCTGTGCCTTGAGCGTGATGGGGCTGAAGTTCAGGATGCCCATGACCCCTGCTGCGAGCAACCGCTCAAAGCTATCCTGTGCAGCCTGCTCAGGAACGGTGATAATGCCTGCGGTAACCTCGAGTGCCTCGACAACCTCGTCAATCCTGCTGATCGGGTAGATGGGCACGGGATGCGATGCATCACTGTATACCAAGGGGTCACTGTCAAAGCCTGCGACTATCCTGATACCATCAGGCTCAAACCCATTGTAGTGCATCAAGGCCTTCCCGATCCTTCCACACCCTACGATGATGCAGTTCTGGCTGTCCCCTTTCCCGAGGATCTCACCCAATCCTTTAAGCAGCTCGTGGATCTCATACCCACCACGTTTCTGGCCATGAATGCCCAGCTGGGAGAAATCCTTGCGTACGATGGCCGCCGAAACGCCTGCTGCATCGGCAAGGTTGTGGGCAAACACTTTCTCAAGTCCGATGGTCTTGAGACGATTAAGCGAGCGATAGTAGCGAGTGATCCGTATCAGCTGGTCATTGTTCATGGTGGAATCTCCTATTTATGTGAAATAATGTACATTAACTCAAAGAATTGGTCAATATACTTCAAATAAAATCCTTTACTCCCTTGAAAAAAAGAGTTAATAGCGAAAATGATATGTACAAACTCTCTGGAAAAGTGTTAGGATACACCAAAACATAAATTGGGTACTGGAGGTTACATGTCGGACATTAATGAAGTCACGTTCTCACCCGAATTGGTGGCATTTATCAAGGAATGGAAAACCAAGCAGGGTAATCTCATTATGGTGCTCCACAGGGTGCAGCAAGAGCATGGCTACATCTCCCGCGAAGCGGCTGATAAGGTAGCAGAATTGCTTGATGTGCCTTTGGCAACCATCTGGGGTGTCGTAACATTCTACCACTTCTTCAAGCTGACCAAACCAGGCAAGCACAACATTCAGGTGTGCATGGGTACTGCCTGCTATCTCAAGGGTGGTCAGGCGATCATTGACGAGTTGGATAAGCAACTGAATTTGTCGGTAGGAGCAGTAACAGAAGATGGGCTCTTCTCCTTGGAGGCTGTGCGTTGTGTCGGTTGCTGCGGGCTTGCCCCGGTCATGACCGTTGGTGGAGAGGTTTTCGGTAAGGTCACCAAGGACCAGGTTGCCGGAATCATCGCGAAGTTCAGATAAAGGAGAGAGGTATCTCTCTATGCATATCTGCATCGATGACTATCTGCTGGATATCGTACAGAACTCGTTTGAGGCAGGCAGTTCCCTGGTTGAAATTACCTTTGCCGAGACGGGAACCAAGCTTTCCTGTGAGGTAAAAGACAACGGAAAGGGAATGAATGCAGAGATGCAGAGACGTGCGCTGGACCCGTTCTTTTCAGACGGGAAAAAGCACAAGAAGCGAAAGGTCGGATTGGGCTTGCCGTTTCTCGCTCAGGCCTGTGATGCCTGTGATGGGACCTTTGCCCTGCAATCGGAAGAAGGAATCGGAACCACGGTTTCCTTCTCATTCCGCCTGGACCACATAGACGCCCCTCCTATGGGGAATGTGGCGTCCACTTTCCTTGCTTTACTCACCCACCCTCTCTGTGAGGAGCTGGTGATTGAGCGGAGTTTGGAAACAGGAAAGGGTGGAGACCGGTATACGCTTCGGAAAAGCGAGCTTGAAGCGGTCCTTGGACCATTTCAGACCAGTGGAACATTGGCACTGCTCAGGCAGTACCTTGTCTCCCAGGAGGAAGAGCTGGAACAGTACCGTGAAGAGACTTTGCTGGATATGCACAGAAGAAATACGTCACCTTCCAGACAACAGGAGATATGAACATGGCTAAAATGACACTTGAAGAGCTGAGAAAGCTCCGTGAAAAGAAGCAGAATGAGATCCAGAAGCGCGATATCGAGGGCAAGGATGCCCGTATTATCGTTGGCATGGGGACCTGTGGTATAGCAGCCGGTGCCAAACCGGTACTTGATACCTTTCTGGAAGTCCTCGACGAGAAGAAAATTGACAATGTCTCGGTCACCCAGACCGGATGCATGGGACTGTGCTATGTGGAACCGACCATCGAGGTTATTGTTCCCGGTATGCCCGATGTCATTTATGGAAAGGTGGATGTGGAGACGGCACGCAAGATAGTTGAGCAGCATATTATCGGGAAGCAGCTGGTAACCGACCATATGTTCGATCGTCCTGCAGCTGACATCATCAAGAAGGATGGGGGTAAATAATGGCGTTCAGAAACTACATTTTGGTCTGTGGGGGAACAGCGTGTGAATCGAGCCGCTCGGACCAGATTTACCAGAACCTCTTAGAGGAGTGCAAGGCTCAGGGAGTTGCTGACGAGGTACAGATTGTAAAAACCGGATGTTTCGGTTTTTGTGAGCAGGGACCAATTGTAAAGATACTGCCAGAAGACTCCTTCTACGTGAAAGTAAAACCCGAAGATGCAAAAGAGCTCATCAGTGAGCACATCATCAAGGGCCGTGAAGTCTCCCGCCTGTTGTATGACAAGGAAGCAAGCCGGAAGAATGCGAAGGTGGAGGATATCAAATTCTACCAGAAACAGTTCAGGATTGTACTTCGCAACTGTGGATTCATTGATCCGGAAAATATCGATGAATACATCGCCCGTGATGGATACCAGGGCTTGGAGAAAGCTCTCTTTGAGATGACCAGCGAGGACATCATCGAGGAACTGAAAACAGCTGGGCTTCGTGGTCGAGGCGGTGCTGGCTTCCCGACATGGATGAAGTGGAACTTCTCCCGTCAGGCTGAAGGCGATACCAAATACGTCGTCTGCAATGCTGATGAAGGGGATCCGGGTGCCTACATGGACCGCTCCACGCTCGAAGGTGATCCACACAGTGTGCTTGAGGCAATGACCATCTGTGGCAAGGCAATCGGTGCAACCAGAGGGTTCATCTACATCCGTGCAGAATACCCCTTGGCCATCCATCGACTGGAAATTGCCATGAAGCAGGCTCGTGAATACGGCCTTCTTGGAGAGAACATCCTGGGCAGTGGGTTTGATTTCGATATTGAGATCCGCCTTGGAGCCGGTGCCTTTGTCTGTGGTGAAGAGACTGCACTCTTGCAGTCCATCGAAGGCAAGCGTGGTATGCCGCAACCTCGTCCTCCATTCCCTGCTGTAAAGGGACTGTGGGGCAAGCCGACAGTCATCAACAACGTTGAGACCTGGGCAAACATTCCCGTCATCATCACCAAGGGTGGCAACTGGTTCAGCAAGATCGGTACTCCTGACAGCAGGGGAACCAAGGTATTTGCCCTGACCGGTAAGATCCGTAACTCCGGTCTGGTAGAGGTCCCGATGGGTACAACCCTTCGTGAGATCGTATACGACATCGGTGGCGGAATTGCCAATGACAAGAAGTTCAAGGCTGTTCAGACCGGCGGTCCTTCCGGTGGTGTTATCACCGATACTGACCTGGATACCCCGATTGATTTCGGTTCCTTGGTCAGGATTGGTTCCATGATGGGAAGCGGTGGTATGATTGTCATGGATGAGGATGACTGTATTGTTGACGTTGCGAAGTTCTATCTGAACTTCACTGTCGATGAATCCTGTGGAAAATGCGCTCCTTGTAGAATCGGTGGCCGGTCCCTGACCAACATCCTGGAGAAAATCACTTCCGGCAATGGTACCATCCAGGACCTGGATACACTCGAGACCATCGGGGAGGCAATGAGAAAAGGTTCCTTGTGTGCTTTGGGGCAGACTGCTCCCAATCCGGTCCTATCAACGATCAAGCATTTCAAGGACGAGTATATGGCCCACATTGTGGACAAGAGGTGTCCCAGTGGTACCTGTAAGAAATTGGTCAGGTACTCGATCAATCCCGAGAAATGTATCGGTTGTACGGCTTGTGCACGAAAGTGTCCTGTTGCAGCAATCTCTGGCGAAAGGAAACAAGTTCACATCATTGACCAGTCCATCTGTACCAAGTGTGGTGTATGTATGGAAACTTGTAAGTTCGGCGCCGTTGAAATCCACTAGGATCAGGTTAGGAGGAATCAATTGAGTATCGTACATGTTAAGATAAACGGCATTCCCGTAGAGGTTGAAGCGGGGACCACTATATTGCTTGCAGCCCGGAAGGCCGGGGTGAAGATCCCGACCCTCTGCTACCATGATGACCTCAAGCCGTTTGGCTCATGTGGTCTGTGTATCGTGAAGCAGGAGGGAAGTGCAAAGATCCTCAGGGCTTGTGCTGCCCCTGTTGCCGAGAATATGAGCATCATTACCCACGACCAGGAGTTGTTCCAGGTGAGGAAGACCATCTTGGAGATGATCCTCAGCACCCACCCGTCCAGTTGTCTGACCTGCATCCGAAACGGAGAGTGTGAGCTGCAGGCATTGGCAGCAGAGTTCGGTATTCGCGAGCAGCCCTTTGAGGTACGCTTGAGTGACCGACCGAAAGATACCTCCTCTGCTTCCATCGTGCTTGACCCGGAGAAATGCATCAAGTGTGGACGCTGTGTCCAGGTCTGTCAGGATCTGCAGGGTGTCTTTGCCCTTGAGTTCATTGGTCGTGGCGATGGGACCTGCATGGCTCCCGCCGCCATGCTCAAACTTGACGACAGCCCCTGCGTACGCTGTGGACAGTGTGCTGCACACTGCCCGGTTGGAGCCATCTATGAGAAGGATGAGATTGCAACCTTCCAGGAGGCAATTGCTGATCCAGAGAAGCAGGTGGTTGTCCAGATTGCACCATCGATTCGCGTAGGTCTTTCCGAGTCCTTCGGGCTTCCTGCTGGCACGGTCACAACCGGCAAGATTTATGCCGCTCTTCGTAGACTTGGCGTTGCAGCAGTGCATGACACCAACTTTGGTGCCGACCTTACCATCATGGAAGAGGGAAGCGAATTGGTGCACCGGCTGACCAAGGGAGGAGCACTTCCCCAGTTTAGCTCCTGTTGTCCTGCTTGGGTTGACTATGTCGAGAAATATTATCCTGATCTTCTGGATATGCTCTCCAGTGCAAAGAGCCCCATGCAGATGGTTGGAGCAATTGAGAAGACCTATACTGCTGAGAAGCAGCATCTGGATCCAGCGAAGATGTTCACCGTTGCTATCATGCCATGTACTGCCAAGAAGTATGAGGCATACCGTGATGAGCACATGCGCTCCAGTGGCTATCAGGATGTAGATCTTGTGCTCACCACCCGTGAGTTCGCCCGCCTGATCAAGGCCACCGGTATTGATTTCCTCCATCTTGAGGAAGAGCAAGCAGACAATCCAATAGGAGAGTACTCTGGAGCCGGTACCATCTTCGGTGCAACAGGTGGTGTCATGGAAGCAGCGGTACGTACCGCCTACCATCTTGTTACCGGAAAAGAGCTGGAGAATGTTGAGGTTGAGGCAGTTCGTGGATTGAGTGAGATCAAGAAAGGAACCGTGGACTTCGATGGAACCCCGGTCCGAGTTGCTGTTGTTCATGGCTTGTCCCATGTTGCTGAAGTACTGGATGAGGTCAGGGCTGCCCGGGCGGCGGGCAAGCAAGCTCCGTATGAGTTCATCGAGGTAATGGCTTGCCGTGGTGGTTGTATCGCTGGTGGTGGTCAACCCTATGGTGCAAATGATGAGCTTCGTAAGATGCGAGCTGAAGGTCTCTACTTGGATGATAAGCAGAGCAAGGTCAGATGTTCCCACCAGAACGAGTCGATCAAGCAGTTGTATGAGGAGTTCCTGGACAAACCGCTCAGTAAAAAGTCTCATCATCTGTTACATACCACCTATCAGAAGATTCCTGTTTACAAGGCATGATAGTTGGCCAGTATCCAATTTGCCCGGCCCCCGACAGGCCGGGCTTCCTTATATATAGAGAGACCCGGATTGATCCGGGTCTCAATGTAGTAAGGTGCTCAAGAATCGAAAGTTAGGGAATGGCACACAGTAGCAGTGAATCATTCATATCAGAGACAATCGCCAGGTGTTCCTCACTGGGGGAGAGAGCCATTCTAGCCGGAGCATATTCACCGAGGGAACTATTCTCCAGGAAGAGCGGTCTGCCGAACCCATCAACAGAGAATGAGACGACGTTCTTACTGTTTTTTGCAAGTACGTAAAGCATGGTGTCATTCTCGTTTGATAGGAGTTGTGAGATTCCTTCCATTACCCCGATATCATTCTGGGATGAGGTATACACCTCCTTCTGGGTCCATACATTACTCGCATAGGCAAACCTTCCGATATCGTTATCCGTTGCATAGATGAGCTGATCATCATTGATGAAGTGCAAGGAAGCAATATTGTCCAGGTACGGCGTGTCAGCACTCTGGAAATGCTGGTCCTGTGCAAACAGGTCATCCATGGTGTTTTTCCGGCAGAGCTTGAGGTATCCAGTGCCCGTGTCTGCCAGTGCCGCACTCTGTGATCCTTCTGAGATGGCCAAGGCGTCAAAGACAGGCGGGTTGGAGAACCACCAAATATACTCACCAGGGTCAGCACTCTCAGGAGTCTGGGCATACAGGTTCGTCTGTACCACATGCGAAGCATCAGGTATCAAGCCATAAAGAATTCCTGTGCTTGCCTCCTTGCTGAGATGATGCAGGCTTGTGAAGGTTTTGCTTGAACTGCTGGTCGTGTAATACGTGTTGTTTCGTTCAAACTGTTTGGTGAGCGTTGCATTCTTTGAATCATAGAAATAGACGCTCAGGCTCGGAATGCTTGCATCAGCAATGGCAACAAGTTTCGTGAATGGATCGACATATATGTCGGTCACCTGAACAGCGTTGAAGCCATCGGTTGTGGTATAGGTGTTGACCACCTCCAGGGTATCACGGACAATTCTGCAGACTTGGATGGTCTGATGTTGGTTGCTGGCCAGCACCAACTTTCCATCGGGAAGGAATGCCACATGTGCATTTTTCCCGACATATAAGCCATCGGTAGTGTCCTCTACCAACCCGACGAGTTTAGGAACCCCCGCGGTTCCCTCGACAGCGGCTTTGAAAGTGATGCTGGCCGACCCAGTACTAGCCAGAAGTGCTCCTTTTGCAATGACATCCAAGCGATGTTGTCCGCTCTCAGGAGTGAATGTGCAGGAGAGGTCATTGCTTACTTCCTCTCCATCCAGGTACCAACTTACCTCTAGGCCTGTTTCATCTTGGGCAGAGAGTGTTGCAGTTGCCGGGACCTGCGCTTCCATGACTTCACTGATTCCTTGGATGCTGCACTCAACGGGTACCCCCAGGTTGTCTACCAGGGTAATGGTTGCTGGAATGTCCGCATACTTATCCAAGGTCAGCTCAATGGCTCCCTCGGTTGTCTTGTTACCCACTATCCGGATAACCTCTGCACATCCAGCGACCGATCTTGTCCCACTGTATAGTTTTGCTCTCAGCAAGTAGGAACCCGCGGGATAGGAACCGGTGAAAACAACAGAGCCGTTCTCCATGTTGTTCGTTGTTGGGGTCAGCGAGGTGATGGTACCTTCCGGGTCGGTAAGCCATACCTCAAGGCTGGGAGTGTTGATCTTGGTTGCATCCCACCCCAGGTGGATGTCCATCATGCCGTTACCACTGAGCGCGTCCAGCATGATCACTGTTTCCAAGGGATCCTTTGATAGGTTTACCGAGACAGAACCTGTGACAAGGTCGACGCCTTGGTCGTTCCTTCCCACGGCAGTGATATCCCAGGTGCCGATCAAGAGTCCATCGACATCGACGGTACTGGTATTGGACATGACACTGAAGGTGGTATCCTGTGGTCCTGTCCCTTCCACTACGTAGCGAGACACTTCCAGGGAAGTGTCATTTGGCAACAAGGTCTTCTCAGCTCCAGATTGCCTCTCCATGCTTACATGCAAGGAGGAGCGACCTGCGCTCTCTTCTTTGCATCCCCCAAAAGTAAAACACATGCAGCAACAAAGAAGGGGAATCCAAAGCCATCGTGAACATTGTGATATTCTGTTCATTGTAGCCTCCAACAAAGAAGAGGCGAACGGTAAACATTTGCTTCAAGGCTTTTCTTTTTTTCTTCGAGCAAGTACATTGGGGGCATGCAAGCATTAATCAAACTCATCCTATTGGCATTGACCTTCTTCCTGGTCTTTATCAATCCATCCTATATTGGGAAAGGGCTCTATTACTCTTTGTTCCCCCTCTTGTTCCTGTTGGTGTGGTTGTTCTATAGAATCACCTACTACGTTTCTGAAAAAGAGGTCCGTAAGGCTACTGATGAGGCATTTCACTACTCCCTGTTCTGTGCCATGGTTCCTCCACTGGGGGAAGGAGATCTGCTGAGAGGTAGATTGATCGTCACCAAGGATGCTGTGGTTCTCTATCGCAAGGATGGCAGCAACCCTGTTAAGGAGTCCTATCGTCTGGCCATCGCTGACATAGAGGGCTTTTCCATCGGAAAGGTGCTCTCTGTACGTAGTGGGATCACATTCAAGGCAAAAGGACAGGGTGAAGCAAAGTTTGTTGTCTCTCGTGCCCATGCAAAGAAAGAGGCTCTCACTGCAGCACTTGGCTGGAGTAGGCCTCATGGGAATATCGAGGTAGGAGAGGAAGCCAGTGGGGCTCCCTCTTTCAAGGATCTCTAGAAACTGAATCCAAATCCGATCCGCATTGGTTCAAGCTGGATGGATAAGTCACCGGTAGTGATGACCCATTGTGCCTGTACTCCTGCTTCGTAGAAGACGCGCATCCATTCAGTCAAAGCATAGGAAACACCTCCCTGGATCTTTCCCGTCACCCCAAACGCATTGCTTCCGCTGGATGGAATGATAACCGTCGGACCAAGGGAGACCGAGAGTGGGAAGGAGAGAGGTTTATCGTCACGCAGGTTCCACTGAGCCTTGCCCAATACGCTTATCTCATGATCGCCTTCTACATTCGCATATTCGAGGGTTCCTCCAAACGTGAAGGCTCCTTCTGCATGTCTGAGGAGGTCAACCTGGATATCGAAGCCTTTATCCGAACCAGGGAACTGATAGTCAAGGAATGAGACCGAGGAGTTGACCGACCATTGGAAAGCTTCCTCGTCGAAGGTGACAGCACTCGTGGCTGCTGAAGGTATACTAGGCTTGAGGACAACCTTCTGTGTTTCTTCTTCGGGCAAGGGCAGGGTCTCCTGCTCTTCTTTTTTCCTTGGTTCTTCTTCCAGTTCAAGGGCAGGAGTTGCTTTCTCCATCAGGCCTTTCTCATCCTGGTCTGTCCCTGCAACACGAGGAGGGGCGAATGGCACTTGTACCACCGGTCCCCTGGGCCGCGGAAGCTTGAGGATCCCGTTCTTGATCAAGGGGTCTACAGGTAGTGGCATCGGCTCAGTCACCTGTACCACCGATTGCTGAGCTTCCATCTTCATCACTGGCATATTTGGGGTAGGGGGTTCTTGGATGGCCTCCTCGGAATATTGCATAAGTTCCGGGGGGAGCCCTGTTGCTTGCTTTGGTTCAACATTTTGTGCAGGAGAAACCTGCGGTACCTGTATGGTCTCACGCTTTTCTGTTTGTTCACTGGTTGTCGTTTGTTCTGTTCGACTTTGTCCAGCCAAAGGTCTGAACCCCACATACCAGTAGGTACCTGCAGCCACAGTCAGGACAGCAATGACAATCAATACTACAGACCAAATCTTGTTCACAACAAACTCCTTACGATAAACTATAACAATAAAGATTATAGTTTGTGTACAAGTTTACCATGACTTGTAACTAGTAATGAGAAGAATTCCTGTTTTTCTTATGAAGAGGCACTCTCCTCCTATTTGATAGTACCCAATTTGGTGAATATCCCTGCTCATCACTCCGTGCTAGTTTCAGCATATGGAGGAATATGTGCGTACATTGATGATTCTTATCCCACTGCTCATCATCTGCAGCCCGCTCTTTGGGGCAGGACCTACCTTGTACTATTCTGTGGACAGCACACTCATCGATGCACTATGGACGGAAACGATACTCGCCCGTGTGGATGTTGGTCTTTCCCTTGATGAGCAGTTCGCCCTCCGCCTTCCTCTCAGTCTTGCCGCTGAGCGTGAGGTCGGAGGCCCAAGGTTATTGGAAACCGGCCTCTTCCTTGATTACTACCCCCTGGAGTGCGGGTTGCATCTCTCTGTTTCCCTTATCCAGGTAGGTTTTCTCTTCAATGATTGGTATGACGATGAGGAGGAATCCCTCCGCTTTCTCAATGAAATGGCATTTGGTTGGACTATCAACCCTTACAAGGGACTGCGTATTGAGCCGAGGGTGATCATACGTGACCCAAACGGAGTCTTCAGTTCAGCATACAAGACGCTCTCATTACGGTTTTCCCGCTATCCCATGATTCGGTTTTCCTTGCTTTTTGGGTGGTCTTTTACCCTGGAGCAAAAGAAGTAGAAAAAGATACAAGAGGAGGAAGGAACATGATAGGAAGAAGAATTGGTACCCAGGCTGTGGTATTGCTGCTCATTGTGCAACTCTCTGGTTGCTCCATGGGGCTGCAATCAGTAGAGAAACAGAAGATTTCGGATGACCAGCTCCTGCCAGCAGTCTCTGATATGATCGAACAACAGAAGGACGTTGTATGGCCATATCTGGAAGAGGAGATCAGTCGTGCACTTACCAAGAGCGAGCCCTCTGGTGAGCAGATTGTCAGCAATACGCTCTCTGAAGGTCAGGGAAGAGAGTATTTGGAGTTCTGTTATGCAGTAGGTGACCCCCAAGGGGAAGCGGATGTTGAAAAGGTGGTCTCATTTGCACACACATTGCTCAATGAAGAGGAACAGCAACAGCTGGACCAACAACTGGAACAGAGACGAGGATTGCTTCAGGCAAGAGGAGAGAACCTTGCACGGGGCTTGGCCCCCAGCCAGCGTGCAGCGTTCTGGAAAGATATGCAGAAGCTGGTGACCAGGACACTGGTACTCTTTACCACCGGTGTGGTCTACGCCTGCATCCCAAACACGGTCTTCTGGGGGAAAATCTCAGCGGCAACTGCCATTGCAATTGCCAGTGGTGTGGTCTCAACCACGGTCATGTCCATCTGGAGGTACTACCAATTCGGGGGAACTCCCGATGAAGCATTCGGCGATTGGCTGAAGACGGTGACCACGGAGCCAGAACTCTCCAGCGCCATGACAGCCAGTGTAATTTCTGTGGGAAAAACGTTGAAGCGGGGACCGGTTGTCACAGGAATCATCATCTGTGTATTTGCACTCTATAACGTGGTGGATATGGTCAAGCCAATGTTGAAGATCTATGACTTCACCATCTAAATCGTGTGGATTTTGTTGCCTGCAAGTCCACTTTGTGAAATACTGGGCATTGGAATACTCACAATGAAGGAGAGATCAATGCCCAATACATTTGCTGATGCCATACTGAACCGATTTCTGCGCTATGCAGTCATAGATACCATGAGTGATGACAAGAAAGTAGGAGAAAGACACCCCTCCACTGACGGCCAATGGGACCTGCTCAGGTTGCTGGAACAGGAGTTGCGTGATCTTGGGATCGAGGATATCCAGGTTGACGAGCATGGAGTGGTTATAGGAAGACTTCCCTCCAACATCGACCATGATGTCCCTGCAGTGGCCTTCATGGCCCATGTCGATACAGCCGATGATGTGCCGGGCAATGGGGTGAAACCCCGCGTCATCGCCTCCTATGATGGGAATGACATACCCCTGAACGAGGAACATACCCTCAAGGTTGAAGACAACCCTGAACTGTTGCGTTACAAGGGTGAGACGGTCATTGTCACCGATGGCAACACACTCCTTGGCAGTGACGACAAGGCCGGCGTGGCTGAGATCATGAGCGCAGCAGAGTATCTGCTCAGCCATCCTGAGATCAAGCATGGGGTGGTGGAGTTCATTTTCACCAGTGATGAAGAGACCGGTGCTGGGATGGATACGTTCCCGTACGATAAGATCACCTGTGACTACTGCTACACCATTGATGGTGGAAAGCGGTATGAGATTGAAAGTGAGTGTTTCAATGCTGCAACGGTGCGTGTCCATTTCAGGGGGGTGAGCTATCACTTTGGGGCTGCCAGGGGACGACTTGTCAACGCACTGACCATGGCTGCCTTCTTCGTCAATGCTTTGCCTCAGGCCGAGAGCCCGGAGGCCACCGATGAACGTTATGGGTATTACTGTGCACAGAGCATGAGCGGTACGAACACCGAGGTTGACCTCACCTTGTACCTTCGAGATTTTGACTTGGAGATACTCGACCGGAGAATTGAGGCGATCAAGCAGTTGGCGGCCGCCACAGAGGCTCTCTATCCAAATGGGGCAGTCTCTGTTGATGCAAAGCACATCTACTACAACATGGCACTGGTTGCAAAGAACAAACCGTTTGCCATGGAGAATCTCCTGAAGGCAGGGGATGAACTGGGATTCAAGCTTGAACAATCCCTGATCAGGGGAGGTACCGATGGCGCACGCATGGCCAACGAGAGAAACATACCCTGCCCGAACATCTTTACCGGTGGACACAATCTTCACTCCCAGTTTGAGTGGGCTGCCCTGCCGGCAATGGAGGATGCTGCTCGCCTGATCCTGAAAATCATAGAGGTTGGGGCTGCAACATGAGGCTCGCACTCTCTCTGTTGTTCCTTGTCCTTATCCTCTTCCCGCTCTCCTCGGCGCAGCTTGTCTTCAGTCATGATGCAACTGTTCCTCAGGAGGTGGTAGAAGGAGTGCAACGGGCACTTGAGAAAGCTCTTGTGGAGCGGTTGGACGAAGAAGGTGAGCTGGGTGCTGTTCTGGAAAAAGATGAGAGGGGAGAAGAGTATGTACTCTCCCTTTCCTACGGAGAGAGACAACTGACCTATAGGCTCCTTGGCGATGCCAGTGGGTATGAGAAGCGTCTTGTCACAGCACTCAATCACGATGGTCTTTCCCTGTTTGCATCCTTGCCTGATCTGAGCCTGACCTCCTTCTCTGGTCGTGGATTTGGGGCCAAGGTTGAGAATAATCCCTATGCAGAGGGAGATAGGTTCACTGTTTTGGATGCAAGGGGGAGAGCGCAGGGAGTAGTGGTGGTGAGTGAAGTCGCTGAGGAAGAAGGTGTGCTGTTACTCTCCCAGATTTCAGGGAAACCGCTCTTCTTGGGCATGGAGCTGAGGGAGAGGGGGAATAAGAGCGTGGCACTCTCTCTTTCACTCAACAAGGATAAGGTATCTTCTCTTGACCTTATCCATACCTGGCCGCTTCCCATGCATCCCTACGCTGTTCAATTTGGTCTCGGTGCAACAGCGACGAGTTGTATCTATGGAAGTATCGGGCTCTCCGCAAAACTACCACTCAGCCAGCTCTCATCAGCAATGAGCCCCCTGGTTCGAAGCCTCTCCCTTGACGCTTCAGCCTTGTTTTCTTCCGGGTATGATCAATCCAGGGAAGAACTGTTTTATCAGGCAACCGGTGAGTTGGGTCTCACATATTCCCTCTCTGCTTGGTCGTTCTCACTCTCAGTCGGGAACCGGGTCGCTGCAAACAATACAGCACTTCTTGAACAAGGGCTTTTCCTCAAGCTTACAACCGCGTACACTTGTACACTATGAAACGACTCTGCCTGAAAGCCTGTCTTGTGCTCTTCTTGAGTTTGATGCTTGTCTCCTGTTCCTCGCTCTCCCCGCTGGTAAGAGCGCAGGTAGAGGGGCTCCCTTCTTGGATATACTCACCTCAGCAGCGAAGTGGGGAGGTTGCCTTTGTGGGTAAGGGAACAGCTCCAGTCAACTATAATGCACGATTGTTGGCATACGAATCCATTTTGTACCAAATCTCCGCGTACGTAGGTGAGGATGTGTATGACATGTATTATCGTGAACTTACCACCACCAATGCCATAGCAGATTTCAATTTGACCATCGCAAGTGAATTTACCGTCAGTGAAGGAAGAGCAGGCTTCGATGTCTATCTACTCG
>NZ_JBFXGH010000036.1:0-19024 GCF_050178175.1 Sphaerochaeta sp. | reverse complement strand
TTGCTTCCCTGGCTTCAGTCTTTCCGACATTCACCTTCAGCTTCAGCTTGCCTTCCAGATACTTCGTTGCGTTCTTCATCACACGCGCGGCCGCATAGTCGGATTTGGTGAAGAGCTGGCAATCGTCTGCGTAGCGGACGAATCTCAGTCCTCTTCTCTCCATCTCCTTGTCAAACGGCGTCAGGTACACATTTGCAAGCAGTGGGCTCAATGGGTTTCCTTGGCTGACCCCTCGTACGGTTTCCTTCAGTTTGTCCCCATACTGTACCCCTGCCTTGAGGAATACAAAGATGAGCCTCCTGATGTCCTTGTCTACCAGTCCCATGAGGATATCATGGTCTACGGTATCGAAGTATCTGGAAAGGTCGAGATCCACCAAGGAATGCCTTAGGGGATTCCTGTTCGTCAGGCCGGAAATTTGCCACCAGCTTTCTTCAGATTCCTCCTCACGGGGGACACCCTTGCCATTGGCTGGTAATTGGCGCTATCACCTGTACTTGGGACTTTCACCCTTTAGAAAATGTTCATACCGAGCGTACACCAAAAGGCCAGTGGTCGGGAAAACCACTGGCCCAAGGGAGTCGCGTTGTTTGGCAGTAAAAGTAAAACCAAGATGTAGTACCGGACAATCGCGTAAGAGAAAAATACCCAACATCAAGTAGATCAAAGCAGTAGGACATCGCTGGGACTGAAGGGCTTTATCCCTGCCAGCAACCTTCTATTCTTCTCCTAATCATATCCCTTCCTAGGTACAAGCATATGCTGGAATGTCTGAAATTGTCAATATGCCTAAGGATTATACTATTTGCATATATAAATTTATCGATTTTCTTTAGCACTATTTATTTACTGGAAAAAAAGTACTTGCTTCTGTCAGAACATACCCCGATTTTTATGTAAAATTTGCAGGTTCTTGGTTATCTCCACATTTTTTACTTTCAACTATGTCATGGCAGAAAAATAATTCACTCTTTTTTTATCTACATATTGACCAAAAAAAGCCTTTCCTTATATATTTGATCATAGCAATTATTGCTAAATAAAATTACTCATGGAGGTTTGCATGATTGATCTCTGCGCCATCCGAAAGCTGCAGACTTCCCTTCGCTACTTCGAAGACCAGTTGAAGCAGCAAACAGGACTCTCTTTCAATGATGCCTTGTTGCTGTGTGCGGTAAACAAGGGAATCTGCGAACCCAGTGCCTTGGCAAAGGAACTGGAACTTTCCCCATCCCGGCTTACCCGCATCTTGGATAGTCTGGAGAATCGTAAACTTGTCCAGAGAACCTTGAGTATCATGGATCGAAGAAGCCTTACCGTTGCCCTGACCGAAGCAGGCAGTGAAATGGTGAAAACATATAGGTGTTCAGAACTCAACCTACCAAGTGAACTACAGTTCACTCAGTCACCCAATACCTAGGAGACCCTATGGAAAAGAAATACCTTATCATCGGAGGAGTCGCAGGAGGGGCAGGTACTGCCGCCAGACTCAGAAGACGGGACGAGAAAGCCCAGATCATCATGTTTGAACGTGGTGAATACATCAGTTATGCGAACTGTGGACTTCCCTACTATGCCGGTAATGTAATAACCGAACGCTCCAGATTGTTTGTCATGACCCCTGACAAGTTCATGGAATCGCTGAACGTGGAAGCCCGTATCCAAAGTGAAGTTGTAAGGATTGATCGTGAAGCAAAGACCATCCATGTAAAAGACCTGAAACGGAATACGGAATACGATGAACGCTACGACGTACTCATCCTCTCCCCTGGGGCAAGCCCGGTAAAACCTCCCATCCCAGGGATAGAGCACCCGGCAATCATGTCTCTTCGATCTGTCAGCGATATTGATAGCATCAAGGAAAAAGTTGACAGTCCAACAACCAAACGTGCAGTGGTTGTAGGCGGTGGATTCATCGGCATCGAGATGGCAGAAAACCTGAAGGAGCGTGGCCTGCAGGTATCGGTGGTGGAAGCACTCGACCAAGTCATGAATATCATTGACTACGACATGGCAGCGGAAGTGCAGCAACACCTCAGAGCAAAAGGGATCAATCTCTTCCTGAAGGATGGAGTAGCCTCCTTTGAGCATCATGGGTCACTGGTCAGCGTACGATTGCAATCAGGAACCCTGATCGATGCAGATCTGGTAATCCTCTCCATTGGCGTGAGGCCCGATACCGCATTCCTCAAGGACTCAGGCATCGAACTTGCAAAGAATGGGGCGATCAAGGTAGATGAATATTTCACCACCAATGACAAGGACATCAGGGCAGTAGGTGACGCTATTGTCTTTGAAAGCCCGCTCTCAGGGAGCCCGGTCACCATCCCCCTCGCCGGCCCTGCAAACAAGCAAGCCCGTCTCTGTGCAGATAATATCGTGGATGGGAACAAGAAACCCTATACAGGGATCATCGGTACCAGCATCGCAAAGATTTTTGACCTGACGGTTGCTTCCACCGGTCTGACCGAGAAAGGCTTGAAAGCTGCCTCTCTCCCCTATCGTTGTGCTATCACCCATGTGGGCAATCATGCAGGATATTATCCCAATGTAAGACAGCTCTCCTTGAAAGTACTCTACCACCCAGAGACAGGAAAGATCTGGGGAGGGCAGTCCGTAGGATATGGTGGGGTCGACAAACGTATCGACGTCATCTCCGCCTTCATCGGGAAGGAGGGTACGGTCTATGACCTGGCAGAATTCGAACAAGCCTATGCTCCTCCCTTCTCCAGTGCGAAGGATCCCGTGAACATGGTCGGCTTCATTGCCGTCAACGTCCTTGAAGGTATGAGCGACACCATCAGTTGGGATGAAGCAGAGGAGGCACGGAAAAACGGCACCTTCATGCTTGATGTAAGAAGTGAAGAGGAGTTTGAACTCGGTGCAATAGAAGGGGCTGTGAATATCCCCAATACCGATCTCCGTGACCGCTTGAAGGAAGTCCCAAAGGACCGCGACATCATCCTTAACTGTGCCATGGGTCTGCGTGGCTACTTTGCCGAACGCATCCTTCGCCAGAATGGCTTTACCCGTGTAAGGAACCTCACGGGAGGCTTCAAGACCTATGACAGTGCAATGCGCGAACGTGAATTGCTTGAGCGTAAGACGGTACTGAGCATCAAGGAAGAGAGTGCAACAATCGACAATCTCAACGAAGATGGATCATTCCGCAGAAGGACAGAGAACAAGATCTTCAAGGTGGATGCCTGTGGATTGCAATGCCCCGGTCCGATCATCCGGCTCAAGAAGGAAATGGACAACCTCGAAGAGGGGGACCGCATAATCATCAAGGCTTCCGACCCTGGTTTCGGTGTTGATGTACAATCCTGGAGCAAGCTCACCGGCAACAACCTTGTTTCGGTGACCACAACAGAAGGGGTTATTGAGGCCGTTGTTGAGAAGGGAAATGCAAACATCTGCTCAATGCCTGATTCAGCAGGTGAAAAACCTGCCATCTGTGCCCCCGATAATGGTGCAACGATGGTTGTATTCTCCAATGACTTGGACAAGGCCCTCGCATCCTTCGTACTTGCAAATGGAGCTGCTGCCTCAGGAAAACAGGTAACCATGTTCTTCACCTTCTGGGGTTTGAGTGTACTACGCAAGAAAAACGCGCCACCAGTAAAGAAGGACTTCATGGGGAAGATGTTCTCCAGCATGCTTCCCAAGGGAATGGACAAGCTTGGACTCTCCAGCATGAATATGGGAGGATTGGGAGCAAAGATGATGAAAAGCCGCATGAAGAAGAAACATGTCGACCAAGTCACCCAGATGTTCCTGGATGCAAAGAGCTCAGGAGTCCGCATGGTGGCCTGCCAGATGTCTATGGATATCATGGGCATCACCAAAGAGGAACTGCTTGACGGCGTCGAGGTAGGAGGCGTTGCCACCTACATGGGTGCCGCATCTGGGAGCAAAGTCAATCTGTTTATCTGATTCCTAATAGTGGGGTGGCCTCTGGTCCGAAGGGACTACGTCATCCCCCATTTCATCCACCACATCAGAGACACGTTTTTCCAACGCTTCGAGACGGCTTTTCAGAAGTCCGATTTCTTTGGCTTGTTCAGTGACCACAGAATCGAGGGTTGCAATCGTCTCTTCCGCATAGGCAAGTTTCATTTCAAGCTTCGTCAGACGTTCTTCCATAGTAGTCTCTCCTTAGTAAGCATATCCTACCATGAGTGTGATTCCTCGACAACTCTCAGTGATGTTGCAAAACTGCGTTCATTTGTGCAAATTAACCTTGTAAGATGGGGCATCCATGGTATACTGACTTGTATTTTGTTGCAGAATGGTGCAAATGAGAGGAATTAGTATATGAAAGGCGAACGTGTTGCACAACTTGAGTTGTTGCTCCACTCCCATCCGGAAGGATTGAGGAGAGCCGAGATTGCGCGCCGTCTTGGCGTCCATCGCTCGACGATCAGCAGATATGTTGACGAATTGAAACAGTACATTGATATCTTTGAGGAAAACAACCTCATCAAGATAAAGAGCAGGGAAGAAGATGAGAACATTGCCCTCAGTGTGTATGAGAGCCTTGCCTTCAACCTCTCCGCGGAGATGCTTGCAACCAGCAGCGAGTACCAGAATCCACACCTTGCTTCTGGCCTGAGAAAGATTGCCATGAATATGCGGTCCTATGCCCCGAAGATCAGTGAAAACGTCGTCAACCTTGCCGAACAGATTGATAAGAAAATTCAGGAGAAGAAGGAGTGCAGCAAGTTCAACTCTGTGTTGGAAGTGCTTATCGATTCCTGGGTATCGGGTCGTATTGTGAGAGTTGTACAGAGCCTGAAAGGATTCGACCCCATTGAGACGGAACTTGCCCCCTACTTCATAGGGTTCCGGGAGGAAGACACCGGAGGACGGCATCCTATCAGTGTGACGGGTAGATTACGCCATACCACTGAGATCATTACCATCGATATCAGCACCATCACCAGTGCAATCATCCTGGATGAGACCTACACCATCCCGGACAACCTCAAACCATTCAAGTTCCATGAAGCCGAGGAACACTACGAAGCCATCGACATGATTCCACTAAGCCTGAGGCTCAAGGAACGCTCAGCGATGAACGTCTTTCGCTCGGTAGTGCATGGAACCCCTGTGTTCGAGAAAACGGAAGAGGGGGATCTTATCTGCAACATGGATGCAGAGAACTCAATCGAACTCTATCTGAGAATCATCCAGTGTGGTGACTCAGTGGAGATATTGGGACCTGATAGTTTCAGAAAGAAATTCTGCAAGATGCTGAATAAAATCCTGGCCCTCTATCAGTAGTGACAACTCTCCCGCCTAAAGGCAGGGAGCTTCTTGGAAAGCATTCCCAAGAACTATTTCTGCTTCTACGATGTCGGGCTTCTTAGGCTCAAAGAGCGGTCGTCCACCATGTTCATCTCCACAGACGTTACTTTCCCGCAGTCCACGGGTACATGCCCAATCCCTCAGGTTCAAGCTGGCGTTCCTGTCACGTTCAACCAGCTTCCCGCAGGATGGGCAAATCCACTCCCTGACAGATAGGGGTAAATTCATATATCTTGTTTTGCAAGTATTGCAAGTCTTCGAGGACGCGTAGAAGCGAGGTGCTAGCACGAAGCTCTTCCCTCTCTCCCTGCACTTCTGCTCCATCCTCATCCGGAAGAATCCAAACGAGGCATCGGATATGGACCCAGCCAGCTTGCGGTTCCTGACCATACCTTTGACATTGAGATCCTCCATGCACACGGCGTCGACTTGGTTGTCATCAACAATCATGCTTGTGGCTTTCTCAATCGTATCCTTCCTCTGGTTGGCAATCTTTTCATGAATGCGGGCGACCCGTATCCTGGCCTTCGCCCTGTTCCTGGAGCCTTTGGCTTTCCGGCCTAGATCCCGCTGGAGCCTCGCCAGTTTCTTCTCCGATTCCGCCAGGTGCTTATGGTTCGGGAACTCCATGCCGTTGGAACATACGGCCAGGGTCTTGATACCAAGGTCGATACCGACTGTGGTTTCCCTCAGTATGGGTTTTTCGACCGGATAGGGGACTGCTGTGGTTTCCACCAGAACCCTGGCAAAGTACTTTCCACTTGGTTCCTTGACAATGGTGACCGTCCTGATTTCCCCCTTGAACCTTCTATGGAATACACAGGGTACCAAACCGACCTTGGGAACATACAGCTCCTGCTTCTGGAAATCAACCTTGCAGTTCTGGGGACATTGGAAACTCTGGCGTTCGCTTCGTTTCCTGAACCTTGGAAAGCCCGCTTCCTTTCTCTGGAAGAAGTTCTTGTAAGCGGTGTCCAGATTCCTCGATGCCATCTGCAGGGCCTGGGAGTTGACCTCGCCAAGCCAGGGATAGGCTTTCTTGAGAATGCTTCTGATTCTCTTGTTGCATTCGAAGCAGGAGAGAGACTCCTTTCTCCTCTGGTAGGCCTTGATCCTCATCTCCAGAAGCTTGTTGTAAACAAAGCGCACACTACCGAATGTCCTGGCTAGAGACTGAATCTGGGACTCTTCGGGATATAGGCGATAGGAATAGGTCTT
This sequence comes from Sphaerochaeta sp., assembly GCF_050178175.1. Taxonomy (GTDB): domain Bacteria; phylum Spirochaetota; class Spirochaetia; order Sphaerochaetales; family Sphaerochaetaceae; genus Sphaerochaeta. The sequence continues at coordinate 12,496 of NZ_JBFXGH010000036.1, read as the reverse complement.
TAACATTATTACTAGTGCAATCATATATCATTCGATGCTGTTTTTCAAGTATGACGAAAGACAGATACACAAGTTCACATGCCGTTTATTCCCCAACGGAGCGAGAGGAAAGGAATCATCATGATGGTTCCTCTCGGGAGCGAGTGCAGGGAAAGCAAGGTGAGATACCCCGTCCCTTGGGACGGAAAAGGAGGCAACGCCTCCTGAGTTCAGCTCTTGCCCTGAGGTATTGATACCTTTCATTCCCTCTCCTGCCACATGGTCTTCTGTCCCAAATACCGAAGGCCCGTACTGGCTGGAATCGAGGATGAGATTGGGACATTGCTCTTGGAAAAGGCAAAGGAGCTGGATATCCAGGTGCCTGGGATGGAGATCATGCCGGAGCATGTCCACCTGGTTGTATCCTCAACCCCCGCATATGCTCCGCAGTTCGTGGTCAACCAGCTCAAAGGGTTCACTTCCAGAACATTGAGGCAGAGGCATCAATGGTTGAGGAGCAGACTGCCGACACTCTGGACCCGTTCCTATTACCTTGGCAGTGTGGGAGCGGTCTCGGCTGATACTGTTAGGAATTATACCACCAATCAGAAAAAACGTATGAGCACTATCATCTCCCGCCTAAAGTCGGGTGTCTTCTCATGCTCTTTCTTATAATTATCTTGCCCCTTGTCATGAATGTCGTTATGCTATGGGGAGGAGGAAACAACTATGAAAGAGTACGAATGCGATCTTTGTGGGTATGTATATGACCCGAAAGTAGGTGATCCCGATAACGGAATCAAGCCCGGAACAGCCTTTGAAGATCTTCCCGAGGATTGGGTTTGCCCTCTCTGTGGAGCTCCTAAGTCTGACTTTTCACCCCGCGACTAGTCACGTGGGTTTCTAAGAACGGGGGTGGGTATTACCTTCCCCGTTTTTTCATGTGCAGAGCGATGCGTAGAGCACAGCAACTCACTGAGAAAGAGACTTTGGCCATTCTTGCCTGCCTTGGGGACGATTCCTACCCATATGCAATTCCCCTCAATTACGTCTACCTTGACAATAAGCTCTACATGCACAGCGCTCAGCAAGGGCATAAAGTCGATGCCATTGCAAACCACAGGAAGGTGTCTTTCACCGTTGTAGGCCAGGACCGGATTGTAAGCAAGGAGTACACCACCTACTTTTCCAGTGTCATTGCCTTTGGAAAGGCACGATTAGCTGAAGGGGATGAGTATACAAGGGCCTTCACAGCTTTCGCTGACAAATATGCAAGCGACAGGCCGAAACAGGAACGTATAGAGCAGATCAGAGAGTGCAGGCAGGCAATCATCATCGCCATTGATATCGATCACCTCTCAGGCAAACAAGCAAAAGAGTTGTCTCAGAAGTAGCACATTATAGAAAACAAATAGTTACCTCAGAAAGAAAAACCTTAGTCCTTGCACACGAAGAATGAAAACCATAGTACATTGAAAAGAGATGAAAGGGAGGAATCTATGGCAATGTTGGAAGTTATTGAGAAGAGGAGAGCCTATCGGGCTCTCGATACAAAACCCATCAGTGAGGACATCTTGCTCCGTCTTGCAGAAGCAGCGCATACCGCCCCCTCATCCATGAACAACCAACCATGGAGACTGGTGACCGTATCTGATGAAACAGTACTGGATAAACTCAAGGAAGCGCTGGCCCCTGGGAACTACTGGGCAAAGAAGGCCCCTGCATTGGTAGCGATGGTAACCAACAACTCCTGGGGAATGACCCTTGGTGAACGCCACTATGCCCCATTTGAACTGGGTATGGCAGCGATGGCGTATCAGCTCCAGGCTGTACAGGAAGGATTGTATGTACATCCTATCGCCGGGTTCAACGCTGATCTGGCAAAAGAAGTGTTGGGCATTGCTGATGAAGACTCCATCATGGTACTGATGGTGGTAGGATACCCAGGAGACAGCTCCCACCTGAGTGAGAAACATTTGGAGAGTGAAAACGGCAAACGCGATCGCCTTCCCTTGGAGAGCGTACATGCATTCAACCATTTTGATAAGCAACTGAAACCAAAGGGCAAATAGAACTACTGAAGATGCACAATCTCCTGATTGATTACCTCTTTGAGCCGCTCTTCTTCTGTGATGATCATCTTGCTCTCCTTAAGGAAGGTGCTGCCGATCATTGCAGCAGCGAGGAGAGCGGCCAAGGTGGCGAGCAACATGGGGGCATATTGCTCGGTGATCACGAGGGAGAAGACAAGAATGACTGCACAAGCAGCTTGGCTATAAAGTAAAAGCATTCCCTGGATGACCTCCTCGCTGATCCCCTGCCCCAATTCAGCAGCATACTGTGTCCCGATGGGAATAGCAGAGAGCAGGGAGAGCCCAACAATAGAGGAGCCAATCAAGGCAATTGCCTCACTGTTCAGCAGTACTGCACCAATTTGCTGGCAGAAAACCAGAAGCAGGATACCCGGGATCGAACAGACATTGCAGAATACAAAGAAAAGTTTCCTCCGACGAAAACGGTCAGAGAGGGCGGGTAGTACTATTGCTCCCACCATCCCTCCTGCAAGCATGGCAATCCCCAAGAACCCATTTGAATCGGCAAAACCAAGGAACTCACTGATCTCATCAATCTTGATGAACAAGGTCATCAGTACACCCCAGCCAATTGCAAAAATGATCATCAGCCCACGGAGGGATGAAATGGCATTGATCGCCTTGAATGAGGAACGGTAGTGTACCTTGTTGTTACTTGGCAAAGCTGAAGAAGGAGTGGGAGGGTTCTCCCGTATCAACAGTGCTGAGGCAAGGGCAAGGGTCGAACTGAGAATCGCATAGAAACGCATCAGCTCCTCAAAACCGCTTCCCCAGGTGGGATCATCCGCCTTGGTCACAACCAAGATCGGCGAGACAATCATCACCACTGCAAGCGATAAGTATTGACTGGCACTGGTAATACCGACGGCCATACCACGCTCACGGATGGGGAACCATCGGCTGACAATCTCGGTGATACTGGTCAGAACCAACGCCTGCCCAACCGCAAGGATGAACTGGCCAAGGAGAACCAGAGAAAAGGTCGAAAGATAGATCCACTTGGTCATGGAGCCGAATATGATCAAGCCACTGGCTATCCATGTAGCCTTACGGATACCGAGACGGTGCAAGACATAGGATGCAGGGATGCTTGCAACCACAAACACGATAAGATACGTCAGTGAGAGCAAGTCCACTGGACGAGCGTAGGTGAGTGTCAGCTGAGACGCATAATATTCATTTGCAACCCTACCAACAGGAGAGAGGTTCAGCCAATGAACCTCCACAGAAAGGATCAGGAGTACCAAAGAGAGGAGAATCAACCACCGGTAGCGATATGCCTTTACACTTTTCATACTGTATAGGATAGACCATTCCACCTGATTTGTATATCTCCACTGGAAGAAGTGAACACAGTAACGTATACTCTTTCCATGCAAGAAACATTGGAACTATTGAATAATCGAAGAAGCATCCGCGCCTTCCAGGAGCGGCCCATCGAGGAGGAGCATCTCTCGCTCCTGAAACAGGCAACCCTCCGTGCCCCTACAGCAGGGAACATGGCTCTCTACTCAGTCGTTGAAGTCAGCGACAGCGAGAAGAAAAAAATCCTTGCAGGGATATGCGACAACCAGGAGATGATCAGCAAGGCACCCTTGGTCTGGGTGTTTCTCGCCGACATGCAGAAATGGGTGAACTATTTCCATGAAAGCGGTGCTGTAGAGAGAGGGAAAGAGCAAATGAACGTCTCCTATCGCAAACCTGGCCTGGGTGACCTTCACCTCTGCATGCAGGATGCAATCATAGCAGCACAGAACGCAGTAGTGGCTGCAGAAGCACTCAATATAGGCTCTTGTTACATCGGGGACGTCATCGAGCAATTTGAGAAACTGAGAGACCTCCTGGAGCTGAAACAATACACCATACCGGCATGCATGCTTATTTTTGGCTATCCCAAGGGAAAAGGTCCCACCAAACTGACTCCCCGTTGCCCCGCATCCTCCATCTTCATGGAAAACCGATATGAGGAGCCCCACATTGAGGAGTTGGCACATGCTTATCAGGAACATGAGCAACAGAGAAGGGCAACACACTCGCTTCCCTATGAGAACAAGGGAACACTCGCAGATTACTACTACCTGAGAAAGCACACCAGTGCCTTTATGGAGGAGATGAACCGCTCAGTCAGTGTCATGTTCGACTGGTGGTGTGGAGACTAAAAAACTTGCTTACTCCCTCATTTCCCTCTACCATGATAGCTATGCCGTATTCAATACTTCTGGTTGATGATGAGTCTGCTGTACGAGAAGGAATTCGCTCCCGCACCCCGTGGGAGCGGTATAACTTTTCGGTGGTGGGAGAAGCGGGCAATGGAATAGAAGCCCTTGAACTGGTTGAGGACCTTCATCCCGATGTCGTCATCACTGATATCAGGATGCCCTATCTTGATGGCATGGACCTGATCAAGGAAATACACAATGCCTATCCTGCAACCACACTGGTAATACTCAGCGGGTATGATGAGTTCACTTACGCCCAACAGGCAATGCACTATGATGTGACCGAATATGTCCTGAAACCAGTCTCTGTCGATGATCTGTGTGTGCTATTGGAACGATTAGGCAATCGTTTGGATCAAGAGATTAAAAGAACACAGGACCAGGAAAGGCTGAAAGAGGTCTACCAGCAAGCACTCCCCCTTATCAGGGAAAAGTTTCTCCTCTCTCTTCTCACCACCACCCAAGCCACCAGTGACCAAAACCTGATCGCCAAGGCAAGGGAATATGGCCTTGATTTGGACAAGGATGAATTCATGGTAGCCCTCATCGAAAGTGACCACATCCAGAATGACCCGCTGCAGACATTGGCAATGTTTGAGGTAGTTGATGAGGTATGCAAGAAAGAGGGAGGGTCCCTGGTGTTCCAGTATGAAAACCAGATAGCCATAATCTTCAGTGCCAACGGGCATAAACAGGCACACTATGATTCAGTATTCAAGAAACAGACGTACCGAAAAGCTGAACAGGTCCATGCATACCTGGAGAAATACAACTTCCCTGTGGTGCTTGGAATAGGCAACCAGGTGCATCGACCATCAGCAATCGCCCAATCCTACAGACAAGCCCTGAGGGCTCTCAACTATAGTTCTTGTTACCCTGAGCAATCTCTCTTGTTCATCAGCGACCTGGAAAGCGCGTCCCCTGAAGAGCAACCCGGAGTTCTCCAGGAGCTGCAAGCCAATGTGGTGCTTTCGGTAAAAACAGGAAATGAACAGCAGGTAAGTGAAGCAGTTTCCTTTCTGTTTGGAGAGGCCCTCGCATCCCTCAGCCTTACCCAGATTCAGGAACTCGTCCTCTCCCTGGCCGTCTCGCTCCAGGATCTGGCTCATAGTTATGGACATACCATCTTCACCTTCTCAGAGGAAGAGGGAAGGAACCTCTTTGCAGAGCTCGCCTCGCTCACCACCCTGGGAAAAGCACGCCGGTGGTTCACCCATCTCTGTCTGGAGATCCGGGAGAAAATAGCCGGGCAACGGGAGAACTCACACATCCAGTTCATAGGGAAGGCAAAATCCCTGATAACCAAGCACTTCACTGAGTCTGGATTCGGCCTTGAGGAAATCTGCGAGATGATCGGCGTCAGCCCGTCCTACTTCAGTTCCACCTTCAAGAAAGAAGTTGGATTGAGCTTCGTACAATACCTGACTGCGATGCGCATGGACCGTGCAAAAGAATTATTGGTCAAGACTGAAGGAAAAACCTATGAAATTGCCCAGGCAGTCGGGTTTTCTGAACCCAACTACTTCAGCTTTAGCTTCAAGCGACATGTCGGGGTGTCTCCCAGCCAGTACAGACAGGCTAACCGATGAAGAGAGAGAAGCAACCGTACTCCATCATGACCCTCCTGACCTTTGCTATTGCGGTAGTCTCCATCTCCTTCACGCTCCTGATCTCTGCAATCCTTTACAGCCAGTTCTCTTCCCAGATCAGGGAAAATGCAACCGTCTCAACAAGAGAGATCGTTCGCCAGGTAAATGCCAACCTGAGTTACTACACCAATGACATTCTCACCATTGCCACCTATGCCCGAGATCTTGCCAAACAGACGAATATACTTCCCCGGGAAGAGATTGAAAACCGGCTAAGGTCCATCGTTGACAGCCGCCAGGACATTGTATGCCTTGTCCTCTTCGACCTCGAAGGGGAGACACTGCTTTCCACCAGCGATGCCCCACGCCGTCCGACAGAGGAGATCATAGGCCAGACTTGGTTCACAAGAGCGATCGGAGGAGAAGGAAACTTCTACTTCACCGGCCCTCACGTACAACAGCTGTTCACCTCCAGTTACCCTTGGGTCATCACCTATAGCCAACAGATCAGCTACACCAACAAACAGGGAGAGCTCAGCCAAGGGCTGCTCCTCATTGACATGAACTTCTGGGCGGTAAGTGAGCTTTGCCAAAGTGCAAAACTCGGGTCCAGCGGGTATGTCTATTTCATAGACAATAACGGGAAAATCGTGTACCACCCGTTCCAGCAATTGATCAACTCAGATCTGTTCAACGAAGATCTGGAGTCAGTCCAGGAACACATATTCGGGACCTTCACCAATACATTTGAAGGAAGGGAACGCCTGGTCATCATCGATACCGTGAACAACGCCCGATGGAGAATAGTCGGGGTTGCATACATGGATGAGTTGATGGCAGGGCTCGATCAGTACACCACCGTAATGTTCATCATCCTAGCCTTCTGTATCATCACCACCATTCTCATTGCCCGTACTGCTTCTGCCTATATCAGCCGACCGATCAAGGAGCTGGAAAGGTTGATGAACAGTGTGGAACGTGGTGACTTCTCCTCCCCACCAACCGTTGGAGGAAACCAGGAGGTTGCAGCGCTCAGCCAGACATTTGCCGTGATGGTGCAACGTATCAGGCAACTGATGGATGATATCGTCAAGAGCCAGGAGATGAAACGCAAGTTCGAGCTTGATGCACTCCAGGCAAAGATCAATCCACACTTCCTCTACAATACCCTTGATTCAGTGGTCTGGATGGCTGAACAAAACGATACAAAGGGTGTCATTACCATGGTGACTGCACTGGCAAGACTCTTCAGGATTTCAATCAGCAAGGGGAGGGATATCATCACCCTTGGTGAGGAACTGGAGCATGTGAGAAACTATCTCATCATCCAGCAGATCCGTTATCGGGACAAATTCCAGTTCTCCATCGATATGGAACCTGGAGTTGAGAACCTCCCTACCATCAAGTTGATCATCCAGCCGATCGTGGAGAATGCCATCTATCATGGCATCAAGTACCTACAGGAGATGGGACATATCGATATCAAGGTATTCAGGAAAAAACCAGGTGCGGTGATCATCGAAATCAGGGACAACGGAGTTGGTATGGATGAGCAGAGACTGTTTACCATACTCAGCATGTCCAGTCCATCGCAGAAGAATGGTGCCGGGATTGGGGTAAGAAATGTGCATCAGAGAATCCAACTGTACTATGGGTCGGACTATGGTCTGGAGATATCCAGCGAACTGGACGAGGGAACACTGGTAAGGCTGGTCATCCCAGAACAGGATCCCATACAGCCAATCAAGGTGGTACACCGATGAAACGAACAATCCTTCTCCTGTTGATACCCTTGCTCCTGTTCTCAAGCTGTTCAAAGAAACAGCAGGACACCGATACGCCTTATCGTATTGCAGTGATTACCATGATGCAGGGAGGAGAATTCTGGGGGGCGCTGAAGAATGGGGCACGTAGTGCAAGACAAGCAACAGGGGCGGTACTGGAGTTCTTTGCGCCGGTCAATGAATCAGATTACGCTGGCCAGGTAGCATTTGTAGAGGCCGCAATCGAACAAGGATTCGATGCAATCATCCTCTCGCCAAGCCATTATACACAACTGGAGGAAGTGGTGAGCAAGGCTCGATCGGCCGGTATCAAGGTGGTGCTGGCAGACACCGGGCTCTTACAGGTAGAGCCGGATTTCCTTATCACCGCTGATTACCAATTGATTGGAAAGCAAGTGGCTGAACACGCATTCAGCCACTTCGGTGAAGAGGAACCCATAAATGCCTTGGTCATCGGATCCTTGCCGAATACCACCAGCATGAGTAATCTCATCGGTTCCCTGGAAACAGCGTTTCATGAGAGGGAGAACGCAAACATCAATTCGGTTACCTACAGCTTCTCTTCCGAGATTCTGGCACGTGACACTGTTGCAAGCGCTATTGAAGATGACCCCTCGATCAACCTCATATTTGCCTTGGAGGAGTATACCGCCCACGGTGTTGCTGCTGCTCTCTCCCCTGAACACGAGATTCACTTCATTGCCTTCGGCAATACCCAGCACGAGATACAGCTCCTTGAGGCTGAGCTAATCGATGCCTTGGTTGTGGTAAACTCATTCAACCTGGGTTATCGCAGCGTCCTCGCGGCAGTGGCGTTGTTGGATGGCGAAAAGCCAGCCCATAAACTGGTGGACTTCGCCCTTGTGACCAAGGAGTCCATGTTCAGTGAAGAACACCAGCATCTACTCTTCCAGACATTCCAGTAAAAAAGAGAGGCAGGTGCTATCCTGCCTCCGACGATTACATGCTTTCGACTATTTCTTCTGTACATACTTCCTGATATCAAAGGAGACCGCAGATACAATGATGATTCCCTTGATGATATTCTGCCAGTAGGGGTTCACCCCAACAAATGTCAGACCATAGTTGATGAAACTGAAGATGATGACACCGGCAATAACGCCACTCACTGTACCTACCCCCCCAGTAGTCGATACACCGCCGACAACACAACTTGCGATGGCATCAAGCTCATAGCCATTTCCATAGTTGTTGGTTGCTCCTCCGGTTCTTGCCGCTTCAAGTACACCTGAGAGGGAGATCAGGAAACCACAGACACCGAACAACCCAACCAGGGTCTTGGTGATGTTGATACCGGAAACCGCTGCAGCCTCTGGATTTCCCCCTACTGCATAGACATTCTTACCGAAGACGGTCTTGTTGAGTATGAACCAGACGATAACCGATACAATGGCAGCGAAGATGACAATCACCGGTATAAACCCGATGGACCCAGACCCAAGATAGGTGAAATCAGGGCGTAGTCCACCGATGGGCTGGCTGTTGTTCGGGGGCATGTTGAAATAGATTGAGTTTACTCCGTAGATGATCAACATCGACGAGAGCGTGGCAATGAAGGCCGGTACCTTGAACTTAGCCACAATCATTCCGTTCATCATCCCAAAGAGAGTCCCTACGATAACTGCCAGCAGAATGGGAAGGAGCAAGGGAACCTGCCCCATTTCAGGATAGAAACGCCTGACATAATCAGAGGTCTGCAGCATGGAAGCAGAGATTACCGCTGCCATACCTACCATACGCCCCCCTCCAAGGTCTACACCACCGGTGAGGATTACAAACATCATGCCAAGGGCCATGATGATCTTGGTCGAGCTCATCATCAGGATATCCCTGAGTACCTGTACTCTCAGAATACGGGGATTGATGATGGCAATGACAATAACCAACATAAGCAGGACGAGGAAGATTGCCTTGTCCATCACAAACTCTTTCAAACTCTTTTTACCAAAGAGGAAACTACCTATCGCTTGCGTACGCATTTGCTTCACCCTCCTACCCGACATACTTTGTCGCCAGTTCCATTACCTGTTCCTGGTTTGTCTCTTTGCTGTTCACCGTACCGGCGACACGCCCCTCACTCATAACCACGACCCTATCGGTCATACCCAGGAGTTCAGGCATCTCACTACTGATCATGATCACACCCTTGCCCTGTGCAGCCAGCTCACGCATGATGACATAGATCTCATACTTGGCTCCTACATCGATTCCCCTGGTAGGCTCATCCAAGATGAGGATATCAGGGACGGTGAGCAACCAACGGGCGAAGAGCACCTTCTGTTGGTTCCCTCCACTCAGGCTCTTGATCAAGGTCTTGGCCGAGGGGGTCTTGATGTCAAGATCCTTGATGCTTTTCTTTGTATCAGCAGCCATCTTGGCCGAGTTGAGCAATCCACTCTTGTCCCGATATGCCCTGATATTTGCTATCACCAGGTTATCCTGGACAGACAGGACAGGGAAAATACCGGTAGCTCGCCTCTCTTCGGTCAACAGGGCCATACCATACTTCTTGGCATCATAGGAATTGTTGATCTTCACTTCCTTTCCCCTCACGTACAGGGACCCTTCATTATGGAGTCTCAGGCCAAAGACTGCTTCCATCACCTCGGTTCTCTGGGCACCAACAAGGCCCCCCAGTCCCAAGATTTCTCCCTCATGCAGTGTCAGGGATACATGCTTGAAACTCCTAGGATTTGGGGATGTATAGTTCTCAACACGGAGCAACTCCTTACCAATCTTGCTTTCTCCGGCCGGGAACCGATGCGTAAGGTCACGGCCCACCATCCGCTTGATGATGGTCGCCGTGGTAAGCTCACTTGCTTCCCAGGTTCCTACATAGTGCCCGTCACGCATGATCGTCACTTCATCGGAAATCTTGAGAATCTCCTCCATCTTATGGGAAATATAGATGATGGCAACCCCACGTTGACGAAGAGAACGTATGATGGCAAACAGATGTTCCACCTCATTCTCTGTCAGCGATGAGCTCGGCTCATCCATGATGATAATTTTTGAATCATAGGAGACCGCCTTTGCTATCTCAACACTCTGTGCCTTCGAGACACTCAAGGTCCGTAGCAAGTCATTCGGTGTTATGCTGCTGAGATTCAGATCTTTCAGCAATTGATCGGTCCTTTCAAACATTGCCTGGTGGTCAACCACAGGGCTCTTGGCTCCCCCAATTCTCGGGAACCTTCCCAACCAGATATTCTCCATCACAGACCGGTAGGGGATGAGATGAAGCTCCTGGTGGATCATGGAAATACCCAAGGAAAGTGCTTCCTTTACGTTGTTGATTGCAACCGGCTCTCCGTTGAAGCGAATTTCTCCCTCGTCCATGGAGTAAAGCCCAAAGAGGCACTTCATCAACGTGGATTTTCCTGCGCCGTTCTCGCCCATCAGAGCGTGTACGGTCCCAGGCTTTACCTTCAGGGTGACATCGTCCAGAGCCTTGACTCCAGGAAACGATTTGGAGACATGGTTCATTTCTAGTACATACATGACTTCCCTCGCCTCCCCGATATGTATCGGGGGTGTAGTTTTCTTGAAAAAACCCTCCGAGTGACGTTGCAACCCGGAGGGTATGTACTACATCTCAGCACTTACTTGAACTGCTGATAATTCTCCTTGGTAACCATCTGGTAAGGAACCCATACATACTTGCCATCGGTAATCTCATAGCCGATGGAATCACTGGTGGGGGTGTTGCCCTTTGCAAGCTCATAGGAGAGAGCAAAGGTAGCACGACCCTGGTTGACTGCATCATTGAGTACGGTACCGAGCAGGGTGCCTTCCTCGAGTGCCTGCAATGCAGGAGCCGTTGCATCAACACCAACGACGGGCATGAACTTGCCATCCTTGAAGTAACCGGCAGCCTTGAGGGCTTCGATTGCACCAAGGGCCATGTCGTCATTGTTTGCGAACACTGCCTCAATTGCATCTCCCTGGCTGGCGATGAAAGCAGCCATCTTTTCCTGGCCCTTTACACGGTCCCACATGCCGGTATCCTCAGCAAGCTTCTCAACCTTGATACCTGCATCCTGCAATGCCTTGATCGAATACTCTGTTCTCAGCTCTGCGTCCTGGTGTCCGGGTTCGCCTTTCAGCATTACATACTGCAGGACTCCGTCTCCATTCTTGTCCATCTTGGGGTTGGCCTTCCAGTAATCAACAACCAACTGACCACTCATGGTACCGGACTCTTCCGCGCGGGCTCCCACGTAGTAAATCTTGTCCCATTTAGCCATATCTTCAGCCAAAGGCTCGCGGTTGAAGAACACTACAGGGATGTCAGCCTTCTTGGCCTTGTCGATGATGACTCCAGCAGCGGTGCGGTCAACAGGGTTGATCTGCATTGCATCCATACCTTTGGTGATGAACAGGTCGACTTTCTCATTCTGGGTAGCCTGGATGTTCATGGAGTCAACAACCTCGACCTTTGCATCAGTCTCTGCTGCTGCAGCGACAATTGCGTTACGAACACCAGTCATAAAGGTGTCGTCAAACTTGTAGATTGCACATCCGATTTCAATGGCTCCAGCCTCTGCCTGTCCTTGGGCAAAAACGGGAGTTACCAGAGCGAGTGCCAAGCACATGATAGCCGTAAACTTTTTCATAGAACCCTCCTAGTGGATTTTCTCTGTATCAAGTTTCACACGGCCTTGGGGAGTCGTACATGCAAAATTTTTCGACCTGTGCGGTTGGTATAGGTACTAAGCAGCTCGGATAGAGGATATTACTCTTCCTTCCGATTTCAATGACATGGAGAGCTTGCCTTCGTGTAGCCACGGGTCCAGGGTGTTGTTCATTTT
>NZ_JBFXGH010000035.1:0-19763 GCF_050178175.1 Sphaerochaeta sp. | reverse complement strand
CTTGCCGGAAAGACCCATGGTTCGCATCATCCTGTCCATGATAAAGGCAATCCGCGCCATATACCCGCAATCTTCCAAGATCGAGAGAAGCAGAAAAAGCATAAACAGCTGGGGAACAAAGGTCAGGACCGCACCAACTCCTGCAATGATTCCGTCCACGAGTATCCCTGAGAGCAGGGGGTGTACTCCCAATGTATCTGACAATGTAAATACCTGGGAACCAAGGTATCCAAAGAGATTCTCCAGAATTGGGGTAGTGTATCCTCCGACCAGACCAATGGAGAGGTAAAAGACTGCTCCCATGATCAGTATGAACAGCGGTATGGCAGCTATTCTGTTGGTTGCAATGGAATCGAAATTGAAAGATTTCTCTTTCTGCTTCTTGATTTGACAATCCTTGGCAATATGCTCGGCTACCTTGTAGCGTTGGTCGATGATGATGGCCTCTGGGTCATCATCATAGTGGGCAACCAACTCAGCACGAACCTTGGTAAGATAGGCGTTGAACTCCTCGGGAAGGGGGGGCATGGAGGAGAGGAAGAGTTCATCTTCTTCAATAAGCTTGATAGCCGCCCATCGCACCGGCCTCCCTTTGGGTATCGCATGAAGGTAGTCATCCTTGATGATTTGCGAGATATAGCGTTCTATAAAGTTGGAAAAGAGCGGGCAGAGTGCTGTATGCTTTTCACTCAGGCTTTGTTCGATTGCCTCTTTCAGTTCGTCGATTCCAGTTCCCCTGCTCGCTGAGACAATCACCACCGGGGATCCGGTCATCTGGCTGAGACGCTTGGTATCAATCTTGATCCCTTCTTTTTCCAGAAGGTCCGCCATATTAAGTACAAGCAGGAGAGGACGACCCAGCTCGGCAAGCTGGGTGGCCAGGTAAAGGCTCCGCTCCAGATTGGTTGCATCAATGACATCAATAATGAGATCCGGCTGTTCATCAAGAATGTAACGCCGTGAGAGTTTTTCTTCTGGACTGTAAGGGGAGAGTGAATAGATGCCGGGGAGGTCCACAATAATATGGCCGCCCATCATGCCTTCCTTCTTTTCCACAGTAACCCCAGGCCAGTTACCCACATAACCGCTGGTGCCTGTCAATGCATTGAACAGTGTGGTCTTCCCTGAGTTGGGATTCCCGATAAGGGCAATGGTTTGCATAGACTATCTCAGTTCAATCTTGCGTGCTTCTGCTCTTCTCAAGCAAAGATTGTATCCTCGGACGGATACCTCGATGGGGTCGCCCATCGGAGCCAGCTTGACAACCTCGATATCTACACCTTTAGTGAATCCCATATCCATCAGTCGTCGCTTAAGCTGTTTTGGGGCATGTATTGCTTTTACAGCCCCTTTCTGCCCTACGGTCAATTCGTCCATCGTCATTTGCATCGTTTTCATCCTCTCCTATAAGTTAGTCATATCAAACATCTGTGTCAAGATATATAATCAGTCATCTGTGTCAAGATATATAATCTGCGATGACAAAATTCTGTATGTATGATACTATCTAGACATGCAAAAGTCAGGCGAAGATTATCTTGAGGCTGTTTTGGCACTCAGCGAACAACATGAAAAGGTCAGGACGACCGATGTCGCCCTTCGTCTTGGTGTCTCGAAGCCAAGCGTGAACCGTGCAATGAAGGTACTCTCCGCCGACGGTTATGTGAAGCAGGAGACCTATGGGGATATTCACCTGACGGAAAAGGGGAGGCTGAAAGCTTCCCAGGTCTATTTCAGGCACAAAACCCTTACCAATTTCTTCAAGGAAGTATTGGGGGTGGACCCTGTAATCGCCGAACAGGATGCTTGTCTGATCGAGCACGACATCTCCAGCGAGACGATGGAGAAACTGGCCAATTATCTGCGGTCAGTGAAAAAAGGCCTCTTATAAGGCTCTGTTTTTGGGGTATAGGGATAAATACCCTTGAAGTGGAGAGAAGCTTGCTGTATACTTAATACATGTTAAGCGACAACCAAGAATCCATCAGCCTTGAAGCATTGGCTGAAATGCTCAGGAATCTTCCAGAAGAGGATTTCCAACGGATCATCGCCCTGGTTGAGCAATCGCCAGCACCCCTCAACGAGGACCCACAGATCGATGAGGGAACACCCTGCTGCCCGCATTGTTCCAGCAACCATGTGTATCGCAACGGCTTCGTCAGGGGCAAGCAACGGTACCTCTGCCAGGAGTGCGGACGCACGTTCGGGCAGACCACCGGGTCGGTGCGGTACAAGAGCAAACACAGCAAGGAGACCTGGGAAACCTACCTGGAGGCATTTGCATTGCGACTTCCCTTGCGGGATGCCGCCAGCAGGTGCGGCATAGCACTGAGCACTGCATTCTTCTGGAGGCACAAGATCCTGGATGCCCTCTCCAACGGGAAGAATGGATTGCTGCTCAGCGGGCAGGTGCAGGAAGACGAGACATACATCCAGGACAACTCCAAGGACAATTGCAAAGTAGAGTAAACTGAAAAGTGGGGGAAGGCAAATGCAAAGCCCTGCGTACTGGACTACAGATCACCGCCATGGGAGAGGGAAAGCCACCCATACAAGGGGCTTGGACGAGCAAGGCAGAACGCTGGCAAAGGCTGCCGGCAGGGGAATGGTGCAACCCAAGGCCGGCATTAAGGGATGTGCAGTGCGGGGTAGCGATTCAATACTCTTCGGGAACACAACCTATTTTTATCACCATCTTGATGTTCGTCTTCCCATCCCCTCAAATCTGTCCCTATAAACGCAAAACCTTTTTCTTGAGTATTTTCCCCATCCATCTACACTGAAAGCAGTAAGACTTGAGGAGGTCACACATGAAAAGATCAATTGCTCTGGCATTGATGGCCGCACTGCTGATTCCATTCTCCTTGTTTGCGCAAGGTGGGAAGGAAGCTGTCGTAGATGAGAATGCACCTGTAACGGTGCAGTATTGGACGCATGAGGATCCAGCTCGAACTGAGTTGGAGAATGAACTGATCGCCGCATTCATGGCACAGAACCCGAACATCACGGTAGTAAGGACTACCCAGTCATCTGCAAAGCAGATTGAATTGGTACAGACCGCATTTGCCGCTAACCAAGGCCCCGATATGTTCAATCTCCCGATTGAAAACCAGTATGCATACATCTCCAACAACCGTGTTGCACCGGTCGACTACCAGGCAGCAGGCTATGCTGACAAGGAAGACCTGCTGGATACCTATGTGGATGGAGTGCTGGATACCGTGACCGTCGATGGAGAGGTCTATGGCCTGCCCTTGGAGCTGACCAACTGGGCAATCTATGTGAACAAGAAGATCTTCCGCGATGCTGGGCTCAACCCTGAGACCGATTATCCCAAGACGTGGGAGGAGATGGCTGATGTGTCAGAGAAGCTCGTCATCCGTGACGGGGATATCCTCATCCGCCGAGGATTTGACTTTCGCTATCCTTACTATTTGACGTTCTTCGTACCCATGGTTGAACAGCTTGGTGGTGAGCTTATCAGCAGCGATGGCAAGCATGCCATTGTAGGTGATGAGGCCTGGCTCAAGGCACTTACCTACATGCAGGAGTGGGGTCCCTCCGGACGTAATCTTGGTTCCCCCACCTACAAGAATGCCCGTAAATTGTTTGATTTGGATAACAATGACATAGCAATGGCCCACAGCGGTCTTTACCAGCAGGGAAGGATTGCCGAAGACAACCCTGAGTTCTTTGCGAGTGGTGAGTGGATGGTGATCCCGTACCCTGTGTTCGAGGATGCCGTTCGCGATGTTGCATCTTGCTACTATGGTCACTTCTTCATGGTGAATGCGGACAGTGATCCCAATGTGCAGAAGGCAGCTTGGAAGTTGGCAGGATTCCTGCTCAGCCATGGGGAGGATTACCTCACCCGTGGGGGAAACATCATCCAGCCGACCAAGGCACTGTTTGCAAGCGATACACTGAAGAACATGCCCTACAGCGATGTGTTCATCAATGACATGGAACGCTCCCACATGATCTACTACGGAGCAAACTCAGCAGAGATCCAGACCCAGATCCGCTATGCGGTTGAGTCGGTCATGCTCAGTGGTGTCAGTCCCCAGAAGGCACTGGCAACCCTCCGTTCCGCTGTTCAAGAGATTGTCGACGAACAGTAATCCATGCTCGGTCCTGCCCTCCGGCAGGACCGAATCCTTTACCATCACCCTTCAGGAGTATTTCATGGGTATGAAAAAATACCGAGGCATCGAGAAAAAACAGGCTCGGTGGGGATTCTTCTTCGTGGTTCCCTCCCTGCTTTTTTTCTCCCTGTTCAGTTTTTATCCGATTATCAATGCATTTTACACCAGTTTCTTCGATAAGCGTGCACTGAGCAAGGCACCGCCGGCTTTCCTGGGCTTGGGAAACTACGTCAGGCTCTTCGATCCCAGCAGGGCAGCCAGTGAGCTTTCGTTTCTCAACAGCCTGAGGGCTACATTGGTCTTTACCGTCGGTACGTTCATCCCCCTGCTTATCATCAGCCTGTTGCTTGCTGTATTGATCAGCAATCTGGGAAGCAGAAAGGCGCAGAAATTCCTGCAGATTGCATATTATACCCCTGCAATCCTATCCAGTGTGGTTGCAGCAACCATCTGGATGATCATCTTTGACCCAAGAGGATTGGGAAACCAGTGGGTCAATGCTCTGATGAATACCCCAGGAGTCGACCACCGTTGGCTTGTGGACCCAGTCATGGAACAGGTCTCCACCATGGTTATATACTTCTGGAAATACATAGGCTATTTTGTCATTCTCTTCATCACCGGGTTGGCTTCCATCCCCCCCACCATCTATGAAGCTGCAACCATTGATGGGGCAAGCAAGAACCAGGTGTTCTGGCGTATTACGCTTCCCTTGCTCAAACCTACGGTGGTATTGGTCTCTGTCATGGCAATGTTGCAGTGCCTGAAGACATTCAGCACCCAGTATATGCTGTACACCAACGGGGCGCCCCGTGCCCCGATCAATGTGATCACATTCAATATCTATGTAACCGGTATCCAGCAACAATACCTTGGCAGGGCAAGCGCGATGAGTGTCGTACTCTTTGTCCTGATGTTGTTGCTTACCTTGTTGCAGTTCAATACGACCAGAAGTGAACAGGTGGAGTACTAGATGAAGCAGATATCCAAGAAAATACACGGCAGCACCATCATCACCTATCTGATCTTGGCCCTGATGCTTTTGTTTACCCTGACTCCGATCCTCTTCATGATCAGTGCATCCATGATGGAACGGACCCAGATCATGCGCATGCCATTCTCATGGATCCCAGAATCCTTCAACGGTGAGAACTTCATCAAGGCAGTTGCTGGAAATGACCAGACATTCATTTTTGTCAGAAATCTCTCCAACTCGCTTTTCGTGAGTGTCACGGTTGCCATTTCCACCGTCCTGATCGCAAGCCTCACCGGTTATGGTTTGGCGAAATTCCGGTTCCGGGGGCGAAATACCATCTTTATCATGATCATGGCCACCATGATGATCCCTTTCGAGGCGATCATGATCCCGCTTTACATGGTTGTCATGATGCTCAAGATCCAGAATACCTATACCGGTTTGATTCTTCCCTTCCTGGTAAGCGCCTTTGGTGTTTTCCAGATGCGCCAGTACCTTACCACGTTCCCCACAGAGTTCCTTGACGCTGCGCGTGTCGATGGGATGGGGGAGTTCGGGATCTATTGGAGGATTGTCCTTCCCAACTGTATGCCGGTTATTGCAACGCTTTCCATTCTCTCCTTCCGTAGTCAGTGGGACAATCTGCTCTGGCCGCTCTTGGTGAGCCAGAGCGAGAAGATGAAGACAATTCCACAGTACATCAGTTCCTTCGCGCTTGAGCGTAACACCGATGAAGGTGCCATGATGGCTGCAGCCCTGCTTGCATCGATCCCCATGTTTGTACTGTTCATGTCCTTGACCAAGTATTTCATTGGTGGGTCGGCAGTCTATGAGTCAAGGAAGGGTTGAGTATGTATGATTTTCTCTATACCGATCTGAAAGAGGGGGAGGCAGAATTCCCGATACTGGAATCTTTCGGTGACCATCTGGTATCCATCCCCCCAAAGGATTCCTTCGCCCGATACCTTTTTGTAAGCCGATCTGCTGTTGCACGCGAGGCAGCCAGAGCGAAGGGAATGGGCGTGCTCGAGTGGGAAGGGCCCCTTGCAGCAGATCAGATTGAAACCTTGCTGGCAACTTGCGACCCTGTTCTCAGCAACAACCATACGCTTTTCCTCTTCGACATGGGCAATGTGGTAGTGGACAACATCTCCATGCTTGGGAAGATTTCCCGCCTCTTGGGAATTGGGAAACAAGCATTCATTGCGGATTATCTCCATTACGATTTTCCCCTGATGGAAGGTGTGGTCTCTGAAGAACAGTACTGGCAGCATATTACCCATGTCTTTGGGATACCTGTCCAAGGCAATCCGTTTGCCGATGTATTCAAGCCGGTATTCAACGACCCTGTGGTTTCCCTGATACAATCATTGCGCTCAGAAGGGAAGCGGGTGGTATGTGCAAGCAATACCATCCTGAGCCATTGGGAAATACTTGGGGAAATGGGTGCACTAGCATTGTTCGACAAAGCCTATGCCTCCCATGAGATGGGTTTGAGCAAGCCATCGCTTCAGTTCTATAAAGCCATCCTTGATGCAGAAGGAGTCTCTGTGGAGCAGGTTTTCTTCATTGACGACAGGAAGGACAACATACAGAACAGCAGGAGCCTTGGCATTGCAAGCCTCCTCTATGCAGATCTCCCCACAGGGACAAAGGATGAGAGGCTCTCCAAGGTCTTTAGAAGGTATCTACCTCATCCCTGAACTGGGTCGGGGTCTTGCCGATAAAGCGTTTGAAGATCTTTGCAAAGTAACCTGGGGTCGGAAATCCGCAATTGGTGGCAATTTCGCTGATATTCAACGTCGGGTCCCTCATCATGATGGCCGCCTGGTTTATCCTGTATGCATTGAGATACTGCAGGAAGTTCAGACCGGTGACCTCCTTGAAGAGGCGGCTGAGATGACTTTCTGAGAGATCGAGGTAGGCTGCTGCCTCCTGGAGACCCACCGGCTCTGAGTAAGTCGCTGCAATATAGGCGATGGTTGCGTTTATCACATGGTTTCCAGCTTGCTTGGGAAGTGGTATGAGCTCACTCCTTGAGTGTCCCTTTTTCTTCAGGTCTTCATATTCACGATCCTCTTCCTGTAATTTTCTCACCAAGGATGCGAGTGTCTCCTCCAGCTCCTCATCATCGATCGGTTTGAGCAGGTAGTCGAATACCCCAAGGCGGATGGCACTCTTCATATAGGAAAAGTCGGCATGGCCGGTGAGGATGATGGCATGGTTCACAGGACAGTTGCTGAGCATGGTAAGTCCATCCTGGGCAGGGAGGCGAATGTCTGTGATGACGATATCGGGCTCCTTTTCCTTGATCAGGTGCTCTCCGCTCAGTCCGTCAGAGGCGGTGCCTACCAACTCCAGACCGAGGAGGTCCCATCGAATCGAGGAGACAATCTCCTCACGGACGATCTGCTCATCTTCTACGAACACAACAGTGTAACTCATTGCATCTCTTCCTTTATTGCTTCTTCGTCCGGGAAGGAGATGGTTGCCCAAGTCCCTTCACCCTCTTTCGATTTCAGGGAGAAGTGCAGTTTCCTTCCATATTTGAGAAATAATCTTCTATATACATTGTATACACCAACGTGTGGTGAGTTGGCAAGTTCGTCAAGGTCCCGAGGCAAGCGATCAGGAGGAAATCCGACTCCATCATCACCTACCGTGATGGATATTCTCTCTCCTGTTCTTTCTACACGGACACTGAGGTTCCAGCTTCCCACCTTCGGTTCCAATCCATGGATGATTGCATTCTCAACCAACGGCTGGATGATGAGCTTTGGGGTTTTTATATGCTTGCAGCTGGGATCCAGGTAGACCTCGGTGGTCAGCTTGTCAGCAAATCGTAACTTCTGGATGGTGAGATAGGACTCGATGAGGGCCATGCTCTGTTCGAGGGTAGCCTCACTCTCCCTGTTGTCGATTGAGGAACGAAGCAGTTTTCCCAGCTTGACAGTAATGGTATAGATGTCCTTCTCTCCATGGAGACGGGCGAGTGCCTTGATCGTATTGAGGGTATTGAAGAGGAAATGGGGATTCATCTGGCTCTCAAGAGCCTTTCTTTCCGCTTCACTCAGTTTAGCCTGCTCTTCACGGGTAAGGTCGAGGAGGCTGATGATCTGTTCAATCATGACATTGTATGAGTGTTCCAGCTGGCTGAATTCACGTATCGCACTACTGACTTCCCGATGCTTCAGTTCCCCTTGTTCCACCTCCCTCATCTGCTTGGCAAGATTCCTGATCGGGCGGGCGATGGAGCGCGAGAAGAAATAGGAGAGTCCCAAGGCAAGGACCACCCCGATAATCATGGTGGTACTGAATGCTGAAAGCCAGTTCTCCATGCTCTGGAAGAAGGGAGCGCTGCTGAGTGATCCCACCAGATGGAGGCCGGTTTCCCCTATTGGTGAGATGGCAATGATGGAAGTGTCAGAGGGAAATGAGCGGGGAGTGTAATCACCGTCAAGGGTTTTGAGCGCAGGGAAACGGTCGAAGGAACCAAACCGCTCAGGATGGACAAGACTGGTGGCATAGAACGACTTGGTGTCGACCAGCAGCATGTCAGTGAGGACAAGATCACTGTTTACCTGGGGGAAGAGAGCATCTGCATACAGGTCCACTACAAGATAACCAAGGTTTGTCCCCCCATGGTCATAGACACGACGAAGGATGGAAGCAACAACCTGCTTCCCGTTCTCCGCTATTCTATGGCTCTGGATGCTGATAAGACTTGCAGTAGGGGAGACTTGGCTGTTCTGGTTGATGATGGAGGCCATATCCCAGTCATTGCCCTGGTAGCGTAGGTCGTACACCTCGGGAAATACATGGGTGGAGACCCTGACCTTCCCGCTGTTGCTGACAAGGTTGGCGCTGGCAAGATAGATATCTCCATGCATGACGGTAAACAGCAGTTCATACAGCTCACGGCTTTGTGGCGATTCTGATGCAAGGGAATCTGCCTTGAGTATTTCCACAACCAAGGGGTTGGTGGAGAGTTGGTATGCTTTATGGCGGTATGACTCAATGGCTTGGGCAATGGTACTCGCATCATGAGTGGTCATATTCATTGCCTGTCTCATCAGATACCGTTCTTGATTCGTATTTCCAGCAAGTGCATAATAGGCAGAGAACAGTCCCAACGGGACAATGAGGACAATAAGAAAGTAGAGAAAGAGCAGTGTGAATAGGTTGGTCTTGTGCTGATTGCCCCAGGTGAATTCCATGGAAGCAGTGTATCGGCAATCAGAAAGGGAAGCAATATTGTAAAGTGAAACGAATTTTTATTGCATAAACATACTGTTTTATGAATAGCAGGGTTGACAAGCATCGTAAAAGAGCGATACAAACAAGAAACAGCATACTAGGCTGTTCTTGAGGAGAGTACCGTGAACGCGTTCACTATGCAGGTGCAGCAGCACCGCCCATTTGCAAGGAATCGGAAGACGCAGGGCTATACAAGTTCCTGTAGTTCTATGTGTGACACCACTTCTTTTTCTGACCCTTCCTTGCTTCTAGTCCTGACGCGTCTCATTCTAACACTCTTCCCCCTTCTTTTCCTCATTTCCCTTCTTATTGTAGTAAGCCTAATTATTCTCTGACCACGGCTGCAATCGCTGGTTGCATGGACCGTGGATGGAAGCCCCCGAAGTACCGGGGAGCAATCGCTTATACCCAAATATCATACGAAGGAGTGAAATCTTAGATGAATACCAAAGAAAAACGTTACACACTGGCAATTCTGGTTAATAACCACCCTGGTGTACTCATGCGCGTTGTATCGCTGTTCAGTCGTAGAGGCTACAACATTGACAGCCTCTCAGTTGGCGAGACCGAAAATGAGAAAGTCAGCCGTATCACCATCGTGGTCAGTGGAGACCGTCCGGTTGTTGAACAGATCAAGAAGCAGGTCGGCAAGCTGTATGATGTGAAGCGGGTCTATGAAATGGTAGGGGAAAAGAGCCTTCAGCGTGAGCTGGTAATGGCCAAGGTCTCCACCGAGCATGAAGACCGCTCCCAGGTCATTGAACTTGCTGAGATTTTCAAGGCAAAGATCAACGATGTCACCTCTTCTACGATAACCCTTGAGTTGACCGGAAGTCTTGACAAGATTCAGTCATTCTTGGATTTGATGGCCCCATTCGGGATTGTGGAGATGGCCAGGACCGGTATTACCGCCCTGGAGAGGGGGGCAAGGGCGCTGAGCTCGATCAGTTACAGCGAGGATGAAGAAGATGAAGAATAAGCAAGCATACCAACGCACCAAACGGTGCGAACCACAACGGAGGATAGGAAGTAATGAGCACGATGTATTATGATTCACAGGCAGATCTTTCAGTTCTAGACGGCAAGAAAGTTGCCATCATCGGATATGGCAGCCAAGGCCATGCACACGCATTGAACCTGCATGAAAGTGGGGTGGATGTTGTCGTAGGTCTTTACAAGGGGTCCAAGAGCTGGAAGATTGCTGAGGAAGCAGGCTTGCAGGTTGCAACCGCTGAGGAAGCAAGTGCCATGGCCCAGGTCATCATGATGTTGTTGCCGGATGAGAGGCAGGCAAGGATTTACCATGACAGCATCGAG
This sequence comes from Sphaerochaeta sp., assembly GCF_050178175.1. Lineage (GTDB taxonomy): Bacteria > Spirochaetota > Spirochaetia > Sphaerochaetales > Sphaerochaetaceae > Sphaerochaeta. Next base: position 9,068 of record NZ_JBFXGH010000035.1, on the reverse strand, counting down.
AAAAATCTGACTGCAGGCAAATACCTCGCATTTGCACATGGATTCAATATCCACTTTGGACAGATTGCACCTCCTTCTGACGTGAACGTCATCATGATCGCACCCAAGGGTCCTGGACACACGGTCCGTACCCAGTTCCAGGAGGGCAAGGGTGTTCCTTCCCTGATTGCAATCAACCAGGACCCCAGTGGTGATTCCAAGGATGTGGCACTTGCCTATGCAAAGGGTCTTGGTGCAGGTCGTGCAGGTATCTTTGAAACCACATTCAAGGAAGAGACAGAAACCGACCTCTTTGGGGAGCAGGCTGTGCTTTGTGGTGGTGTAACCGCCCTGATCAAGGCTGGATTCGACACCTTGGTGGAAGCAGGCTACCAGCCTGAGATGGCATACTTCGAATGTTGCCATGAGATGAAGCTGATTGTTGACTTGATCAACCAGGGCGGGCTCTCTTACATGCGTTACTCAATCAGTGATACCGCTGAGTACGGGGATTATACAACCGGTCCAAAGATCATCACTGATGAGACCAAGAAATCCATGAAACAGATCCTTACAGACATCCAGGAAGGGACATTTGCCCGCAACTGGCTGCTGGAGAACCAGGTGGGCCGACCCTACTTCAATGCAAGGAAGCGCATCGAGAAGGAAAGCCTCTTGGAGAAAACAGGTGAAAAACTGCGCTCACTGATGAGCTGGCTGAAAAAGTAAGAAAACCAAAACGCTTGATATTACCGGGAAGGACACTATGGAAAAGGACAGAATTTATATCTTTGATACCACATTGAGAGACGGCGAACAGGCTCCTGGATACAGCATGAACCTGGAAGAGAAAATTCGCATGGCCCTACAACTAGAGGCCCTTGGTGTGGATATCCTGGAAGCCGGGTTTGCCATAGCGTCTCCTGGTGACTTTGCCAGCGTCCAGGCTATCAGCAAGGAGGTGAAGGACGTTACCGTCGCCTCCCTGTCAAGAGCCTTGGAAAGAGATATTGAGGTAGCCTGGGAAGCGGTGAAGCACGCAAGAAGACCCAGGATACACACCTTTCTGGCAACCAGCGACCTCCATCTGAAGTTCAAGCTGAAGATGAGCCGTGAGGATGCCTTGAAGCGTTCCGCCGCCATGGTGAGGTTTGCTCGTAACCTTACCGACAATGTAGAGTTCTCACTGGAGGATGCAACAAGGACCGATCTTGACTACATGTGCAAGGTTGTTGAGGAAGTGATCAAGGCAGGGGCAAGTGTAGTCAACCTGCCGGATACCGTCGGGTATGCAACCCCCGATGACATGACCCGTATGGTTTCCACCGTCATGAACAAGGTCCCCAATGTGGACAAGGCCATCCTTGCGGTCCACTGTCACAATGATCTGGGCCTTGCGGTTGCCAATAGCCTTGCAGGACTGAAGGCCGGGGCACGTCAGGCAGAGTGTACCGTCTGTGGTATCGGCGAGAGAGCAGGCAATGCGGCTGTTGAAGAGTTGGTGATGGCCATCAGGACCAGAAATGATGACTACCCATTCTCCTATCAGGTACGCACTGAGGAGATAGCCCGTTCAAGTCGTCTGCTCTCCCAGATTACCGGTGTCAAACCGAACCCTTCCAAGGCAATTGTAGGTGCAAATGCGTTTGCCCATGAGAGCGGTATCCACCAGCATGGCATGATGGCAAACAGCTTGACCTATGAGATCATGACCCCGGAGAGTGTAGGGGTGATGACTACCAGCCTTGTCTTGGGCAAGCACAGCGGGCAGCATGCATTCGAGAAGCGCCTCATTGACCTTGGCTATGCGTTAGGCAAGGAAAAGGTAAAGGAACTCTTCTCAGAATTCAAGAATCTTGCAGACCGAAAGAAAACCATCACTGATCGTGATCTTATCGCATTGGTGGAGACTTCCAGTCAGAGTAGCCCTGTTATCTGGGAGCTGGAGCGTTTTGTGGTCAACAGTGGTAATATGATGACCAGTACCGCCTGTGTCACCCTGCGAAAAGGGGAGAAGACCTACCAGGAAGTTGCACTGGGTACCGGTCCTGTCTATGCAGCACTCAGGGCAGTGGAGAAGATTATCCGTCATCCCTTCAGTCTGGAGGATTACAGTCTGCAGGCAGTCACCGAGCACCGGGATGCACTTGGGGAAGTCCATGTAAAGATCTCCGATGGTCATGGGATGTACCGTGGACGTGGTGTAAGCACCGACGTCATCGAAGCATCAATCCTCAGCTGTCTTGCTGCAGTGAATCGTATGCTGGATGAAGCATCCTCGATCTCGGGTGGGGGGTCGCTCAAACCCACCACTTCACCAAGCTTTGAGAACGACATGTTGCGTTCCCACTCAGATAAGGAGTAAGACCGAGGTGATGCATAAGATAGATTTATTTGACTCAACCCTCCGTGATGGGAGCCAAGGGGAGGGGATCAGCTTCTCTGTGGAGGATAAGCTGAAGATTGTGAAGGCCCTGGATTCACTGGGAGTTGCCTACATTGAAGCAGGTAATCCTGGATCGAATCCCAAGGACCTGGAGTTCTTCCGCCGCGCCGGGCATCTCTCCCTCTCCCATGCAACCTTGGTCGCCTTTGGTTCCACGCGGAGAAAGAACAGCACGACAGCTGACGATCCCAATCTGAAAAACCTAGCCAGTGTGAAAACCAAGGTGGTATCCATCTTCGGCAAGAGCTGGAAGCTCCATGTCACTGATGTGATCCGCACCACTCCTGAAGAGAACCTTGCGATGATCCGTGACAGCATACAGTTCATTACTGAGAGCGGAAGTGAAGTGTTCTTTGATGCTGAGCACTACTACGATGGATATCTCGATGACAGCGAGTATGCAAAGGCAACCTTGCAGGCTGCCCTGGACGGGGGAGCCTCCACCCTGGTGCTCTGTGAGACCCGTGGTGGCATGATTCCCAGTGAAGTTGCGCGCATCACCGCTGAGACTGCAGCGGCTTTCCCTGGAATCCCCATAGGGATCCATGCACACGATGATATTGGCTGTGGCGTTGCCAGCTCCCTAGCTGCCGTTGAATCCGGTGCCATACAGGTACAGGGAACCTTGCTTGGTTTCGGTGAGCGTTGCGGGAATGCAAACCTTGCAACTGTGGCAGGAATTCTTGGAACAAAGCTTGGTGTGGATTGTCTCTGTGGAGAGAGTCTCGAACAACTGACGGTAATCAGCCGGCAGGTTGCTGAGATTGCTAATGTCCGCATCAGCGGCGGAGCTCCCTTCATCGGTAAGAGTGCTTTTGCCCATAAAGGGGGCATGCACATCGATGGGGTACAGAAGAATCCTCTTTCCTTCGAGCATATCGATCCTTTGCAGGTGGGCAATGAACGAAGGCTCCTGATGAGTGAAGTGGCCGGAAGGGCCTTGATGCTCAAGCGAATCGCCCGTGTGATGCCCGATCTTGATAAGGACGATCCTGTTACGGTGTGCTTGATGGATGAGCTCAAGCAACTTGAGGCAGAGGGCTACCAGTTTGAAGGAGCCGAGAGCAGCTTTGATTTGGTGATCAGACGACACCTGAAGATGTATAAGCCCTATTTCTCACTGGTGCACTACCAGACCATCGGCAGCAGCCCCTATGCGGACCCACTCAGCGACGCAACCCATGCCGCGGTTGTCAAGGTAAAGGTAGGGGGTGAGAGTGCCATCACTGCCGCAGAGGGCGAAGGTCCGGTCAATGCCTTGGACCGGGCACTGAGAAAGGTCCTTGAACAATTCTATCCAACCCTCAAGCGTGTGCACTTGACCGACTACAAGGTGCGGGTCCTGGACTCGGCAGGAGCAACTGCCAGTAAGGTAAGGGTTCTTATTGAGTCCACCGATGGAAACGAGAGTTGGACCACCATCGGGGTCAGCAAGGACATCATCGAGGCCAGCTGGTTTGCCTTGCGTGATAGTATCGAGTATAAATTGATTGCCGAGGGAATTGAGCCCTCGGATGAATGAAGGAAGGAGACACCCCATGGGTATGACAATGACACAGAAAATCCTGGCCCACCACGCCAAGCTGGAGAGCGTACGCGCTGGACAGTTGATCATGGCGGACCTGGATATGGTACTGGGCAACGACATCACTGCTCCAGTTGCCATCAACGAATTTGGGAAATTCGGCAAGGAGACGGTATTTGACAAGGATAAGGTTGCCCTTGTCCCAGACCACTTCTCCCCGAACAAGGATATCAAGGCAGCAGAGCAGTGCAAGGCACTGCGTTGTTTCGCACACGACCATGAGATCACCAACTATTTTGATGTAGGCCAGATGGGTATTGAGCATGCCTTGCTTCCAGAGAAAGGATTGGTCGGGGCAGGAGATGTAATCATCGGGGCGGATAGTCATACCTGTACCTATGGTGCCTTGGGCGCATTCTCCACTGGGGTTGGTTCCACTGACATGGCTTGCGGTATGGCTACCGGCCAAGCTTGGTTCAAGGTGCCGACCGCCATCAAGTTCAATCTTACCGGTTCGTTTGGACCTTACGTGAGTGGAAAGGACCTGATCCTCCACATCATTGGGATGATCGGGGTGGATGGTGCACTTTACCAGAGTATGGAGTTCTGTGGGGAAGGGGTGAAGAACCTCACCATCGATGATCGTTTCACCATTGCAAACATGGCCATCGAGGCCGGTGCCAAGAACGGGATCTTCCCCGTGGATGATGTAACCCTGGCGTACTTGAAAGAGCACTGTCCGAAGGAACCTGTCATCTACGAAGCAGATGGTGATGCTGAGTATGAGCAGGTGATCAACATCGACCTGGGCGCTGTGAAAAGTACCGTAAGCTTCCCCCACCTGCCGTCCAACACCAGGACCATTGATGAAGTCGGTGAGGTGAGAATTGACCAGGTGGTCATCGGAAGCTGCACCAATGGACATATCAGTGACTTGAGGCAGGCAGCAGCCATACTCAAGGGCAAAAAGATTGCGAAGCATGTTCGCACCCTGGTCTTCCCTGCAACACAGGAAATATGGAAGCAGGCAATGCATGAGGGGCTCTTTGATATCTTCATCGATAGCGGCTGTGCTGTCTCCACTCCCACCTGTGGTCCCTGCCTCGGCGGTCATATGGGGGTGCTTGCAGAAGGTGAGCGCGCGGTGAGTACCACCAACCGTAACTTTGTGGGAAGAATGGGTCATGTGAAGAGTGAAGTCTATCTTGCCAGTCCGGCGGTTGCCGCTGCAAGTGCGATCGCAGGATACATTGCCGATCCTGCAAAGGTAATGGAGGAGTAAGATGCAAGCCAGAGGAACGGTTTTTCGATATGGGGACAACGTCGATACCGATGTAATCATCCCAGCGAGGTATCTCAATACCTCCAATCACAAGGAGTTGGCCTCCCACTGTATGGAGGATATCGACCAGGATTTCATCAAACAGGTGAAAGAGGGCGATATCATGGTAGCTGACAAGAATTTCGGTTGTGGTTCTAGCCGTGAGCATGCTCCCATCGCCATCAAGGAGAGTGGGATCAGTTGCGTAATCGCAAGGACCTTTGCAAGGATCTTCTACCGCAACGCAATCAATATCGGGCTCCCCATCCTTGAATGCCCTGAGGCTTGTGATGGGATCAAGGCCGGTGATGTGGTCAGTGTCGATTTCGCCACTGGTACCATCACCAATGAGAGCACAGGGGATGTGTTCCATAGTGAGCCCTTCCCTCCCTTTATGCAGGACCTGATCGCAAGTGGTGGACTTGCCGGTTACATCGCAAAAGGGGGAGGCAAGGCATGAGGAAGCATATCGCACTCGTTCCCGGCGATGGGATCGGACCAGATATCGTAAGAGAGGGCGTGAAAGTCCTAAGCGCGGTCGCAAGGAAATTCTCCCATGAGTTCACCACCAGAGGCTATGATGCTGGTGGTGTGGCTCTCGACAATGTAGGGATTCCCCTCCCTGATGCCACCCTTGAGGGTTGCAAGCAGAGTGACGGGGTGCTCCTTGGGGCCGTTGGTGGGCCGAAGTGGGATACCCTTCCTTCCCACCTCAGACCAGAGAAAGCCCTGCTCGGCTTGCGTGGAGGCATGGGGTTGTTCTGCAACCTACGTCCTGCAATCCTTTACAAGCAACTCGCTGATGCCTGTCCCCTGAAGAGCGAGATCATCGGTGATGGACTGGACATCATGGTGGTTCGTGAACTCACCGGTGGTATCTACTTCGGTGAGCGTGGTCGCACTGAGGACCGTGCCTATGATACCATGGCCTATACAGTAGTGGAGATTGAGCGGATCGTCCGAAAGGGTTTTGAGATTGCCCAGAAGCGTTCAAAGCGCCTATGCAGTGTGGACAAGGCTAACATCCTCAATTCCAGCCAGCTCTGGAGAGAGGTCGTGCAAAGGGTGCAAAACGAGTACCCCGAGGTCGAGGTAAGCCACATGTATGTCGATAATGCAGCAATGCAGTTGGTGCGTAACCCCCGTCAGTTCGATGTGATTGTGACCTCGAACATGTTTGGGGATATTCTCAGTGATGAGGCGAGCCAGATCACCGGTTCCATCGGGATGCTCCCATCCGCCTCCTTGGCTGAGGATGGGTTTGGCATGTACGAGCCGATACACGGCAGTGCACCAGATATTGCAGGTAAGGACCTGGCCAACCCGATTGCAACAATTCTTTCGGTAGCCATGATGTTGCGTTACAGCTTCTCCCTCTCTGAAGAGGCTGATGCAATCGAGAAGGCAGTCAGCGCGGTGTTGGATGAAGGGTACCGCACAGCAGATATATACACCGACGGGATGAAAAAGGTCGGTACGAGTGAAATGGGTGACTTGATAGCCCATGCCCTGTAAAGGGAGGAGGATACTATGGACGAAAGCAAGAGACGTTCAGCACAGATGACCGAGGGAACCGACCGGGCCCCCCACCGGTCACTGATGAAGGCATTGGGATGGACGGATCGTGAAATCCACATGCCGATCATCGGTATCGTGAACGGGGCAAATGAGATCATCCCTGGACATATTCACCTGGATAGGATTGTCAATGCTGTAAAGAGCGGGGTACGTCAAGCTGGGGGAAACCCTGTCTCGTTCCCTGTCATTGGGGTATGTGATGGTATTGCAATGGGTCATACAGGGATGAAGTACTCTCTGGCAAGCCGTGAGGTCATCGCTGATTCCATCGAAATCATGGCAACAGCCCATCCTTTTGATGCTCTGGTATTCGTCCCGAACTGTGACAAGATTGTCCCTGGAATGTTGATGGCAGCGGCCAGGATCAACATCCCCTCCATTTTTGTCTCGGGTGGGCCGATGCTTGCCGGTAAGATTCCCGGTGACAGCTCCTGTGGAACGAGCCTCTCGGTCATGTTCGAGAAGGTGGGCAGTTTTGCCGCTGGCTTGATCAGCGAGGAAGAGTTGCTCTCCTATGAGAACAATGCCTGCCCGACCTGTGGTTCTTGTAGTGGTATGTTCACCGCCAACAGCATGAACTGCCTTACCGAGGCCATTGGAATGGGACTTCCTGGAAATGGGACTATACCTGCTGTCTACAGCGCACGGGACAGGCTTGCCAAGGAAGCTGGTTACCAGATTATGGAATTGTTGAAAAAGAACATCCGTCCCCTGGATATCATGACCAAGGAAGCGTTTGCAAATGCGATGGCCGTGGATATGGCCTTGGGTTGCAGTACCAACACCATGCTCCATTTGCCGGCAATAGCCCATGAGGCTGGTGTTGACCTGGATATATTCATGGCGAATGATATTGCTGCAAAGGTTCCCAATCTTTGTCATCTTGCTCCCGTTGGCCCTGACCACATCGAGAATCTCCATGAGGCCGGTGGTGTGCTTGCAGTGATGCGAGAGCTGGGAGAGGCAGGATTGCTCAATGCAGACTTGCCAACCGTTAGCATAAAGACCATAGGTGAACTCTATAGTGCAGCACCCATCTACAACCATGAGGTCATCCGCCCCATCGACAATCCGTTCAGCAAGACCGGTGGGATTGCCGTACTCAGGGGAAACCTTGCTCCCGATGGGGCAGTGGTGAAGAGGAGTGCTGTTGATGAGAAAATGTTGGTGCACAAAGGACCAGCAAGAGTCTTTGACAGCGAAGAGGATACCATCAAGGCAATCTTTGCCGGAGAGATCAAGGCAGGGGACGTCATTGTTATCCGCTATGAGGGGCCGAAGGGAGGCCCGGGTATGCGTGAGATGCTCAGTCCCACCAGTGCCATTGCCGGTATGAACCTGGACAAGGATGTTGCCTTGATCACCGATGGCCGCTTCAGTGGCGCCACCCGGGGGGCTTCCATCGGACATGTCAGCCCGGAGGCTGCGGAGGGAGGACCGATCTCCCTCGTCCAGGAAGGTGATATGATCAGCATTGATATACCAAAGGGTGAGCTCAGCTTGCTGGTCGATGAGAAGACGCTTCTTGAACGGAAGAAGCAGTGGGTCTGTAAGGAGCCGCCAATTACCACAGGGTATTTGGCCCGTTATGCCAAGCAGGTAACCAGTGCTTCCACCGGGGCTGTCTTCAAGAAATGATACACAAAGAGGAGAATCTACCATGCAGATGACTGGAGCACAAATTATCATAGAATGTCTGATTGAACAGGGCGTGGATACCGTTTTTGGCTTTCCCGGGGGATCAGTATTGCCCCTGTACGATGCCCTCTATCAGAATCAAAGCCGGATCCGCCATATCCTGACAAGCCATGAGCAGGGTGCTGCCCATGCTGCAGATGGGTATGCCCGCAGCACAGGAAAGGTCGGGGTATGTATGGCAACCAGCGGGCCTGGAGCGACAAACCTTGTAACCGGTATTGCCACTGCCTACATGGACAGTGTCCCAATCGTTGCTTTCACCGGTAATGTGACCGTTCCCCTTCTGGGCAAGGACAGTTTCCAGGAAGTGGATATAACCGGCATCACCATGCCGATCACCAAGCACAACTTCATCGTGAAGGATGTAGCTGACTTGGCTGAGACCATACGCACGGCCTTCAGGATTGCTCAGGATGGCAGGCCTGGCCCTGTCCTGATCGATGTTCCGAAGGATGTGACAGTCTATACCGCTGATTTCTCACCCCAGTCGATCGAGGCCTTGCGCCCTCGTACCGAAAGAC
>NZ_JBFXGH010000034.1:0-20572 GCF_050178175.1 Sphaerochaeta sp. | reverse complement strand
TCTAGGGGCCCGAAGGCCCTTGCCGCTCGACTTGCATGCTTAAAACGCGCCGCCAGCGTTCGTTCTGAGCCAGGATCAAACTCTCCGTTATAGCATTTCCGGGCCCGAGGGCCCGGCTTACTTACTTTTAAGTTCTCCCTGTAATTCTCGCACGAACGTAGCTTTTCAACTATCGTTCTCATTCTTGTGAATTGACTGGGAAGCCCATCTTGGTGGTCCTCCACTGTTCCAATCTCTCTATTCTTCCCTGCGCTAATAACTTTCAATAATCATGGTAAAAACATAATGTTTACACATCACATTTTTCCATCCCTTCATAAGGGGCGTTCTTTTAGAGTATCCGACATATTCTAAATTCGTCAAGTATCGAGCGATACTTGGTGATTTGAATCAGTCTGTGTTCTCGTTGCCGAACAAGGAGGGATAATAAACCCTAATCCACATTTTGTCCAGCACTTTCTGAAGTAATTTTTCGCTATTAGGCTAAGTTACCTTTGTCCAAGAAATTACATTTTTATTGAGAATTTCCCATAATCGCGATATTGTAAGAGGAAACGAGGAAATGAACATGCAGAACATCAGAGCAGTATTACCACAGGATATTCCATATCTTTACTCAGTAGCTCTCAAGACCGCCTTTGCAGGACTTGATGGTACCCCATATTTCAATGACCCATGGTGTGTCGGTCACTACTATGCAGCTCCCTACTTTTTCTATGAACCAGAACTCTGTTTCATGGCGCTTGATGAAAATGGGAGCCCCTCCGGATATATTGTAGGAACCAGTGACACTGCATCGTATACCTCCTGGCTCCAGAAAACATGGCTTCCTCCCCTACAGGAACACTATAACCATCAACAAGTATTCAAGAGTGAAGCAGAAGAGAATATAATCAAAACACTGCTCAAAGGACCTGGACAAGGGATGTGGCAAAACCTGGGGTATCCAGCACACCTGCATATCGACCTGCTCCCACAGTTGCAAGGCAAGGGCCTTGGGCGAAGCCTCATGGAAACCTTTATAAAAGCAGTACAGGAAAAGGGTGTCCCAGGCATCCACCTTGGAGTGGATGGGAGGAACACCCGTGCATATGGTTTCTATGAGAGAATGGGATTTACCATCCTCGAACAACAGAGCTGGGGATCGGTTTTTGGGAAACAATTGATCTAGTCTGCATCCACTCCCCATTTAATCTTCAAATACTCCAAGTCACTGGCAAGCCTATTGATTGCATTGGTGAGCCGCTGGGCACGTTTCTCTTCAATATTTTTCTCCTTCCCAGCCTGCTCCAAACGCTGTACAACCGAGAGGAGATTTGCTTCCTGCTTTTTCAGTTCCTCCAAAGCCTCATGAAGCTCTCTGAAGTATGGAAGCATAATCTCTTCCATGGGCTCTGCAAGTGGCAATGACTCCTCATTGAGCAAGTCAAACCGTTCCAGGACCTTAGGTGCATATGCCTTGATACCCAATGTCCTTGAAACATAGGAAGCAAACCAAGGGGCTACTTCCTTATCCCCATGAACAATGAAGGCTCGTCTTGGCTCCTTCTTGAAGCTGGTAAGCCATTTCACCAAGCCTTCCTGGTCGGCATGTCCGCTGATACCATGCAACTCATCCACTTCACAACGTACATCAATCTGTTCACCGAAGATGGTGACATGCCTTGCCCCATCCAGAATGGAACGTCCAAGTGTTCCACCCGCCTGATACCCACTAAAGAGAACCGTACACTCACTTCTCCATAGGTTATGCTTCAAGTGGTGTTTGATCCTTCCCGCCTCACACATGCCACTGGAGCTTATGATCACACAACTTTCCTTGCGTCGGTTCAATGCCTTGGACCCCTCTACATCAGTGATGGTTACCAGGGAGGGAAAAAGAATGGGATTGATACCCTTGTTCACCAGCTCCATTGTTTCATCATCCATATAGCCAAACAAGTTTCCTGCAAACACATGGGTTGCCTTCACCGATAGCGGGCTATCCACAAATACCGGTATTTCATGAACTGTTGGGCAGAGCTTTTTCTCAATGATTACCCTCAACAAATAGAGCATCTCCTGTGTCCTACCAACCGCAAAAGCAGGGATTATTACATTGCCGCCACGTTTGAAAGTCCGCTCAATGATATCCGCAAGTTCTTGCGCCCTTACTCTTGTCGGTACAGAATTTCCAACAGCATTCTCTGGTTTCTTATGTACCCGGTTTCCATAGGTGGACTCCATCACCACGAAATCCGCGGTATCGATATAGTCTGGGTCCTTGATCAGGGGCTGGTCAAAATTCCCGATATCCCCTGAAAATACCAGTTTACGGTGCTCTTTTCCTTCACTGAGCCACATCTCAATGGAAGATGAACCCAGCAGGTGTCCTGCATCATTGAATCGCACCTTGATACCCTCATCGATCGTACAGACCTTCTCATAGTCGCAGGGAGAAAAGAACCCCATGGAATCCTTTGCATCCTCCACTGTATACAGAGGCTCTACCCCCTTCTTGCCTGCACGCTTTGCTTTCCGGCTTTTCCACTCCGCCTCCATCTCGTGGATGTGCCCGCTGTCAGCAAGCATGATCTCACACAAGTCCACTGTTGCGGCAGTACAGAAAATCTTACCCTCGAAGCCCTCCTTCACCAGCAGGGGAATACGTCCACTGTGGTCAATATGGGCATGGGTCAAGAACACATAATCTATGGCGTGTGCATCAAAAGGAAGATTCATTCCCGCTTCTTTCTCATCATTGCCCTGGGGGAGACCACAATCGACAAGCAAATACTTACCGTTCACCTCCACCAGCGTGCAACTACCAGTTACCTGCTGTGCTGCTCCGAAAAACGTAATATGCATAGTGAGTACCTCTCTACTACTACAATACGACTGTTATGCGCCCGGCGCAATTGCTAATCTAAATCCGATGTACCTTGTAATGAAAAGCTTGATTGGGTATCCTAGGTAAAAAGGGGGGGAAGCCTATGGATGCAAATGTAAAAACGAATCGTACCTTGCAGGTTGAGCGAACCATCAAGGCACTCAAGAAAAACAATATTGATGCCCGTTTCCTGGAAACGACAGAAGATGTTGTTCCCGCTGTCACGTCCCTTCTTACAAAAGGAGAAAGTGTTGCAGTTGGAGGGTCTGTAACCCTCAAGGAAACCGGTCTCCTTGATCTCCTGCGGAATGGGGATTATACCTTTTATGACCGTTACAAGCCTGGCCTTGACAAAAAGGGGATTTCTGAAGTTATGCACAAGAGTTTCTTTGTTGACACCTATCTTGCCAGTGCCAATGCTGTTACGGAACATGGAGAGCTGTACTGTGTTGACGGAACCAGCAACAGGGTTGCAGCCCTGCTCTACGGACCGAAACAGGTAATCCTTGTTGTCTCATGGGATAAGATCGTCCCAGACCTGGTAAGCGCCATCCTCAGGGTCAAGCAGCTTGCAGCCCCCTCCAACGCCAGACGATTGAATACTGGAGCATATTGCGTGGAGAGCGGAAAATGCATCAATGCCCACTGCGATGCAAACAACCTGATGGCTCTCACCGCTGGAGCGTGTGAACATACCATCTGTTCGAACTATGTGGTGTTCAGTCACCAGCAAATAGAAGGAAGAATGAAGGTTCTCATCATTGGTGAGAGCCTCGGATATTGATTTGGAGGAATCATGACAGCAGATTTTACGTATTATACCCCCACCCGTGTCGTCTTCGGAAAAGATACAGAGAAGCAAGTCGGAACCTTGGTCAAGGAACAAGGCTGCAAGAAGGTTCTCCTTCACTACGGATCAGAGAGTGCAAAGCGATCAGGATTGCTTGATCGTATCAAGGGCTCTCTGGATGCAGAGCATATCAACTACGTTGAACTTGGCGGCGTGGTACCCAACCCACGGCTCAGCAAGGTACACGAAGGAATTGAGTTGGGCAAACGCGAGGGAGTTGACTTCCTGCTCGCAGTGGGTGGTGGTTCAGTCATCGACTCGGCCAAGGCCATTGGCTATGGCTTGTACCACGGTGGAGAGGTCTGGGACTTCTACGAACAGAAGCGTCAGGTAGAAGGATGCTACCCTGTTGGTACGGTGTTGACCATTGCTGCAGCAGGCAGTGAGATGAGCAACTCATCGGTCATCACGAATGAAGAGGGAAATCTCAAGCGTGGCTTGAATCATGATTCATCACGATGCAAGTTTGCTATCATGAACCCGGAATTGACGTATACCCTGCCACAATACCAGACCATGTGTGGTGCAACGGACATCATGATGCACACAATGGAGCGTTACTTCATCGTTGGTGATACCATGGATCTGACTGATGAGATTGCCGAAGGCTTGCTTAGGACGGTAGTCAAAGCTGCACTCATCCTGAAAGATCACAATGACGATTATGATGCACGTGCAAACATCATGTGGGCCAGCAGCCTCTCACATAATGGCTTGACCGGGGCAGGAAACGAATCCCGTGGTGATTGGGCTCCACACCAGTTGGAGCATGAGATGGGTGGCATGTTTGATGTAGCCCACGGTGCTGGACTTGCCGCAATATGGGACAGCTGGGCACGTTATGTCTATAAGCAAAAGCCTGAGCGGTTTGCCAAGTTCGGCAGTGCTGTATTTGGTATGGAGAGAACCAACGATGCCGAAGCAGATGCTTTGAAAGCCATAGGGCAGGTCAAGAGCTTCTTCAAGAGCATTTCCATGCCTACCAACTTCCGTGAATTGGGAATTTCCCCCACTGAAAAACAGATAGACGAGATGACTCTGAAAGCTACCTTCTTCGGCAAAAGGACCTTGGGTGATTTCCTTGTCTTGGGAGCAAAGGAGATCAAGGATATCTATATGGATGCCAACCAGGGTTAGGTATCTCTCTCCCAAAGATGGAGCAACAAGTACTGTTCAAGTGTGCGGTGGGGACCTTTTCGATCAGTTTCCCGCCGCATTCTTGCCAGTGCATTCCTCCTCAGGAATGAGCGATACAACCGAACAACCGGCAAGGTATCCTCACCAGGTCCTTCGAGTCGTTGATCCGGTCTGAGATTCAGCAGCTCGGCTGCTTCACTTCGGCTTACCACACTTTCCTTATGGGAATCCATCAATGTCTCAAGCTTTCTCTGCTGTTCATAGCTGAGAGAGAACAGGAACTCATTGAGTGCGTATACCACTACATCCTGGCTTCCTTGTTCCTCGAGAAACACATGCCAACGCTGGTCCAGCTGCATTGACAGCTGCAACAGTTCAACGGTACCAAGCAACGTTCCAAGCATGGGTACAAGGGAGTTTCTTGCTTCCCAGAGTTGTTGCAGCAACGGTGCAAACACTCCAATCTCTGCAGGTAAACGATTTTCCCACATGGTAATCAGTTCCCGGCTTGCCTTCCCTACCCAAGCCTCATCCCCTGCACTATCGCCTATGATGGAAATATACAGATCCTCAGCCATCAAGGAAAACAGACAGGCATGGTACTGAGAGAGTACAGCTTCCTTATACGCAGCAAGGCAGGATTTGTTTTCTGTGATCCTTAGAAGAAAACCATAGAGATGCAACTTGGCAATGGAGAAGGAACGCCCCAGTGATGCCTTCACCGGAAGATTGATTACTTCCTCAATACCCTGATTGGTCAATTTGGAAGCCAAGGTCTGCCGATTGCGACCCTCTATAGAGATTCCTAGATCATAATCCAGCGAACTCGATCGTTCCACAATGCCTGCAAGGGTATGCAAATCGTCTCTCTTGGATTTCAGCAATGAAGCAAGTGATGTATCCATTGTATCGAGCACAGACTGACATGCGTCAAGCAATACCAACTCAACAGCTGAAAAAGCACTCTTATCACTCATGTAAAGAAACCTACCTACACAATGAGATGCCTCACCATAGGATGGAACGAGGGAAATGTCCAGCGCAATGAAAAAGCACCCTCGTCCAGAGAGTGCTTTCCAATGGTTTCAACGGTACCTCTATTCCATGAATAGGCGTACCACCTCATCACTATCCCTGGCTTGTTCAAGCATTCGCCTAAAGACCTGGCTTGTACAGCTGCGGGCAATGGAAGCGAGCAGTTCAACATGTGCTGAAGCTTCCTTTGAAGGAGCCAATACCAAGAAAAAGATCCGGCTCTTCTGGCCATCCGGTGCATCAAACTCAACAGGCAATCTGCTTATACCAATCACAAGTGAGACATGTTCTACCACATCACTCTTGGCGTGCGGAATGGCTATCCCATTCCCGATGCCGGTGGAGCCAAGACTCTCCCTATCGAGGACAGCGTTCAAGACAGCTTGAAACTGCTCAGATGAATACCCTTTTGCCTTTGCCATCACTTCTACAAGTTCCGTGATCACACCCTGCTTATCGGTGTGCATGAGGGGCACTTTCACCAAATTCCTGTCCAATACATCCAGTACATTCATGCAAAGCTCCTTATGCTTCAAACTCCAGCCAGATATCGTCATCATCCCTGACTACCAGTACAGGGCAAGGGGAGGTACGCAGCATCCTGTCAGTCTCACTGGCAAGCTCCTCGCGTCGGGAACGGATATCAGTAACCCCTCCGAGCACCAGCAAATCTGCCTTTGTAGACTTCAACAACTCTTTCATCACTACGTGCACAGTACCTTCCAGTTTTACCGTTTCTATGAGTACTTGCTTCTGCTGGGCTAAACGGGAAGCATGCCGTAGATACCTGTCAGCATCCAATTGTAGGTCGCGTTGGTACTCATCACGTTCCACTGTCACGAATATGCCTGCCTTGACCAATTCGCTCAAGGCTCTGGTATTCACAACATACGCGGCGGTCAGTTTTGCATCGTGTTTCTCGGCCAGCTTGATGCCATACATGATTGCTGTCATCGAACTTTCGGAGCCATCGAGATACACGACAATCTGCTTAAATGGAACTCCCATGCAAACCTCCCTGTGGTTTCATCGTATCATCATCTTCTGAAGTGGTCAAAGCCTGGAGGGCTGCCTTGGCATTCTCCATCCTATCCTTCACTACTTTCAGCAGGATAAAATTCTCCCGCTCCTGCTCCTCAATGCGGGAACGCATCCATGCGATGGTCTCCTTGTTCTCCGGGATGACTATCTTTTCCAGTGCATTGACCTTCTTGATGGTCTTCTTTACTTCCTTGGCCAATCTCATGATGGATACTTTAAGCTCGGCAAGCCTTCCCATCAACTGCAATGTCGTCCGATACCGATCGATCGACAACTCGCTCAGGATACTGGTATCCTCACTGCTGAAGTAGGGACTGTGATCAGAGAATGAGGTATCGACCTTGGGAACCGTAACCCCCATGACTCTCCTTGAGCCCAATTCAATGGAATAGTCGATATTGACGGCTCCTGCAAGATTGCCTACCCTGAGCCTGCCCATCTGCATGATTGCATCACTCAGTGATTTCTGTGCCTCACCCAATGCATGAACAACCCTACCCTCATAATCAACTGCTTGGTCCACAAGTGTCAGAAGCTCAACAA
This sequence comes from Sphaerochaeta sp., assembly GCF_050178175.1. Lineage (GTDB taxonomy): Bacteria > Spirochaetota > Spirochaetia > Sphaerochaetales > Sphaerochaetaceae > Sphaerochaeta. The sequence goes on along the minus strand of NZ_JBFXGH010000034.1, from coordinate 13,097 downwards.
TGAGTATGGACCGTTTCTGGTCCAGCAACTCATAGCCAAGCTGGGCAAACTTGAGATCTTCACTGAGTTTGAGCAAATTGCTCCGGGTAGGAGCAAGTGTGGTATTCAAAACCCCTCCTATCTGCCGTAATGTTCGGCAATCTCCTCATCGGTGAGACGCTGCAACTCCTCGGATGGCAGTTTTCCCAGAGCCTCCCAACCAAGATCGAGCGTCTGCTCAATACTTCTGTCCTCATCGAACCGTTGGTTCACAAACCGCTTCTCAAAAAAGTTCCCAAATTCAAGGTACTGCTGGTCGAGTGTGGTCAACTCCTCTTCCCCGATAACCGAAGCAAGGTTCTGCACATCCTTCACATGACTGTAGGAGGCAAAAAGCTGGTTGGCAAGGTGGGGATGGTCGTCCCTGGTCATGCCTTCACCGATACCGTCCTTCATCAGACGGGAAAGAGAAGGAAGACAGTTGATCGGTGGATAAATTCCCCTTGCCTGCATCCCTCGCTCAAATACAATCTGCCCCTCGGTGATGTAGCCGGTCAAATCAGGCACAGGGTGGCTGATATCATCGTTGGGCATTGAAAGAATCGGCAACTGTGTTATGGAACCAGAGCGCCCGCTGATCTTCCCGGAACGTTCATAAATCTCAGCAAGATTGGAGTACAAGTAGCCTGGATACCCTTTTCTCGAGGGAATCTCCCCACGCATGGTTCCAATCTCTCTCAGTGACTCACAGTAGTTGGTCATATCGGTCATGATCACCAATACCTGCTTCCCTTTGTCAAAAGCCAGATGCTCAGCAAGGGTCAGGGCTGTCTTGGGGGTAATGGTTCGCTCAATGGAAGGGTCATCCGCCAAGGAGAGGAAGAGAGCAACGTTATCCAATACTCCGGTCTCCTCAAAGCTGTCAATGAAGAAACGGGCAACGTCATACTTGACCCCCATGGCTGCAAAGACTATGCAAAAATCCCCTTCACTTCCCCGAACTTTTGCCTGACGGGCAATCTGCGCGGCTAGTTGGTTATGGTCCAAACCGTTCCCACTGAAAATGGGAAGCTTCTGGCCTTGGATCAAGGTTGTCATTCCATCAATGACAGACATACCGGTCTGGATGAAATCCCTGGGATACTCACGAGCTGTTGGATTGATCGGTTCCCCGTTCACGTCCCGTTCAGCGAATCCGTGTACGGTCCCTGAACCGTCCCTGCTCTTGCCCAAACCGTTCATAACCCGACCAAGCATCTGCTCGGAAACCGGCAAGGTGAGAGGCTCACCCATGAACCGCATTCCGGTACCGGGAAGTGTCAGGTTGTCAGTCCCCTCGAAGACCTGGACTACAACCACCTCATCACTGGTATCGAGTACCTGACCGGAACGACGCTTGCCATCAGGGGTGACAACCTCAACCAGTTCCCCAAAACCCACCGGATGGGTATTGCGCATATATACAAGCGGTCCATCAATCCTGCTTGCCCCTCGGTACTCCCTACCGCTGAGCAACCTGCGATCACTCTGGGCCATCAAGGATTCATTGCTAGTTTTCATAAATTCCTCCCATCTGGTCAATGGAGCGTTCTAGCCGTAGCTGGATCTTGTCAATGACCTCAAGCTCATCTCCCCTGACGGTAAGACGCATTCTTGCCATCTCCTGGACGGCACGAAGCCTCCTTATCTTTACCATTGGGACTCCCTTGTTGATCGCTTCCAGGCCCTTATCATAGTAGGCAAGGATTACCGAGAGCATCTTCACCTGTTTCTCCACTGAGCAGTATCGGTCTACTTCATCAAAGGCGTTTTGCTGCAGGAAAGCGGTCTTGAACAAAGAACACACTTCCAGGATGAAATTCTGGGTATCGGGAAGGGCATCGGGGCCAACAAGCTTGACAATCTGCTGCAGTCGCACTTCCTTCTGCAATAGATCCATGATCCTAAGCCTGTTCTCGTGCCAAGCTCCCTCACTGTGGTCATTCCACCACTGTTTCACATCACCAAGATATTCACTATAGGAGTCCAACCAGCTGATGGCAGGATAGTGACGGCTGCTTGCAAGCTGTCTATCCAACCCCCAGAAGCAACGTACGAATCGCTTTGTGTGCTGGGTTACCGGCTCCGAGAAATCACCACCGGGAGGGCTTACGGCACCGATGATGGAGACCGAACCATCGCTTCCAGAAAGATTTCGCATATACCCTGCCCGTTCATAGAACTGCGCAATACGGGTAGGCAGGTAGGCAGGGAACCCTTCCTCAGCCGGCATCTCTTCCATGCGTCCGCTGAGTTCGCGCAGTGCTTCGGCCCAACGACTGGTTGAGTCAGCCATAATCGCCACATGATATCCTTGGTCACGATAATACTCAGCCATCGTTATACCCGTATAGATACTCGCTTCACGGGCACTTACCGGCATATTGGAAGTATTGGCGATAAGGATGGTCCGCTCCATCAGAGACTGTCCGGTCCGGGGATCCACGAGGAGCGGGAATTCCCTCAATACATCGGTCATTTCGTTCCCGCGCTCACCACAACCTATGTATACAATGATATCCGCATCACACCACTGGGCAATGGAATGCTGTGTCATGGTCTTTCCGGTACCAAACCCCCCAGGGATTGCTACCGTTCCGCCTTTTGCGAGAGGGAACAGGGTATCAATAACCCTAAGGCCGGTAACCAATGGTTGTTTCAAGGGAAGACGGCTATCTACCGGACGGGGCAACCTGATCGGCCACTTCTGTACCATGGTAAGTTTCTGTTGTTTTCCATCTGGCAAGACCAGGGTCGCTATAACCTCATCTACCGTATAGGAACCAGGGGGAGCAATTTCACTGAGTATTGCCTCCTGGTACTGGGGAGGTATGATGATCCTGTGCTGGATCCTGCTGGTCTCTTCCACTGTAGCGATGACCATACCTGCATGGACACTCGTCCCTGCCTCAACAACCGGAGCAAACTCCCACTGCTTTCCATGGTCTACCGGATCATAGGAAAGACCACGTGAGATGAATGCCCCACTGGCCTCCATGAGCTTTTCCAAGGGTCGCTGAATACCATCATAGATGGTACCGATAAGCCCGGGGCCCAACTCGACGCTGAGACTCATACCACTTCCATAGACGTTGTCTCCCGGGCAGATACCAGTTGCATCCTCGTACACCTGGACAGTAGCCTGACCGTCATAGAGTTTGACTACTTCCCCGACCAGTTGCTGTTCACCGACTCGGACCATTTCCATCATCATGGCATCAGTGATATCCTTGACAATGAGGACCGGTCCATTTACTCGTTTGACACGTCCGATTATTCTTTCTTTCATGTATGTTCCTGAATCATTGACCTTACGACGCGGTCGAACCGTCTGAGACGGATTTCAACCTGGTTGTTGAACGAAATCGTATCGTCCATGGAGGAAACAATCACACCGAGGCCTTGCACTGGTTTTGGATCGATGTGCAAGGTAATCTTCGCACCGGTTGCTTTCTGGACCAAGGAAGCAGCTTCCTTGAGATGTTCCTCTGTCACGGGACATTGACGAGAGAAGGCGACCTTGGCTTCCTTGAGGTCCAGACCGATTGCAGCCTCTGCAATCCAAGTGCTCAGATGCTGGGCTACCTTTTTTGCATCTAGCAGCGAGGCTACACGCCGGAGTACCTGCTGGTAGCTCTCATCAATCTGCCTGAGATTGGCTTTCCGCTTCGCACTTGCGAGATTGGCCTGCTTCTTCAACTCAATATTCCTGAGTTTCTGCTCGTGATCCTTTCTCAGGGAGGCTAGTTCCCGCTCAATCTTGAGGTGTGCTTCCTCGGCAATGCGCGCAGCTTGTCGTTGGGCATCTTCAAGCTTCTTCCGAGCATTCTGCTCCGCCTGTTCCAAGATACCTGAAAGCAATCGGTTGTCAGTTGTTTCCATACGAACTCATCCTACAATGCAACCCCAATCGCTTTATTAACGAGGGCACGCAAATCTGTGCCACTCTCCTTTGATCGGGGGGAAGGGATCTCGACAACAAGCGGGAAAGATTCAGAGAATAGGAATCGGTCCACTATGGGCCTGATCATATTTGCAACCTCATCAGTGATGATGATGATGCCATTCTGCGAATCATCCACCGCCTTGTCCCAGGCACGCTTTGCCTGTTGTGCATTTGTCGCCTGCATGCCGAATACACCAACCAGGGAGAACCCGAGTACGGTATCTTCGTCACCGATGACAAAATATTTCATTGGTTATACCTTTCCGAGGATCATCAAACTGGTGATGAACCCAAAGACAACCAGACCTTCAGCAAGAGCGATGAAGATCAAAGCCTGGCTTGCAATCTCAGGACGCTCACTGATGGCACCCATGGCAGCGCTACCAACCTTGCCAATAGCAGAACCTGCAGCTAAAGCACCTAATCCAAATGCAAGTGCAGCACTGAAACAGACCAGAGCGAGGTTGTAGTCTCCACTACTGGCAGCCTCTGTGGTTGCCGCATAGGCACTGGGAGCGAAGATGAAGCCGCTGGCAAGCAACAAGAGTGCTGTTGCCACAAAGGTCATCGATACTTTTCTTCTGAATGCGATGTTGGTCATACTGTGACCCTCCTCAAAAAATTCACTATCTCTGCTCGGATGGGGCGCTTTTCAACCCAAGTGGCTGATAGGCAACGCCCTTTCCGGTAAAATATCGGGAGAAGAACTCATAATAGTTCAACCTCAAAGACTGTATTCCTGAACTCAATCCTTCCAGGACAATCACCAGGATGTTCCCAAGGATGAATATCATTACCCCACCAAAACCATCAGCCAAGGAAGAAAGTTCCTTGAATGACTGCATAAGTGCCGCATGGGCAATACCAAGGCCTGCCACACGCATGAAGGAAAGAGTGTTGGAAAGATATCCGGTAAATATCTCCAGGATATCCACAAACCACTCCATGACTACGTCCATGGTCACGGCACCAAGATCTTGGTGTTCTCCTCCTTGCTTGGCCGAGATGTAGTAAGCGAGAAACCCCCGAAGGAAGAGAAGCACAAGCAAAATGGTAATGGCGGGGACTATCCAAGGATCGGAGGGGAAGCTCTTGTATCCACTCTCCACAAAGGCAAATCCCATATAGATGCCTATTCCAAAAAGGATTCCACCGAGCAACCCGTTCTTATCCAAGGTTAGTTGCAAGTAGGCTTTTTTCCTGAAGAGATTTATCCAGTTCAGCACCAAGCCGGTATAGATGACAATGATACCAAACTTGACAGTTAGTCCAAGAATTCCGTACACATCAGTGATCAGGGAGCCCTCTCCTGCATGTCCTGCTACCACTGCCTCGTAGTTGAACCAGAGTGCAGGAAGAAGTCCCAGGCCAAAGTAGCTCCCGAAGAGTGCTCCGAAGATCATAGCCGACAGGCCCAAATATATCAGAAGATCCGTCAGGTTGCGGCTGATCATCCCATCCTTCTTCAATGGATTCTTTTTATAACCATACTTCCCCAGCAAGCCAACAAGCATAAGCACAAACCCCTGGCCTACGTCGGCAAACATGAGTCCGAACATACAAAGGTAGGCAACCATGACAAAGATGGTCGGGTTGACCGTTCCATATTCAGGGATACTGTAGTTATTGACCATCCTCTGGAATGGGGCAAGCATCTTGGGACTGGAAACAGCTACCGGTACCTCGCGTCGGGGAACCTGACGAGCCTCGGTCCACTCAATGACACACTGTCCATCACTTGCCTCAATGATCGCCTGCTCTACCATTTCCGCCTGGTCAGCAGGAACCCAACCGGAGAAAAGTGTTGTATTACGGGTATAGGCGAAGTAAGAACGAATCTGGTCACTGAGCTCATTCAATCGAAGATTAGCCCAGATGGCAAACAACTGGGTTTGCTGATTTGCTACCATTGCGTCAACTTCTTTCTCGATCTTCTCCCGATCAGCGAGTGCTTCCTGGTGTTCTTTTTCCAGTTGTTCCTTGATCATCGAAACAGCTTGTTGTTGCAATTGGACATCACTGGATTCCATCCAACCGAATTTTTCCAGAAGCGGATCGACCTGCCCTACATCACGACGGAGGGTCAGGGATATCCACAAGTCGGTATTCTCAATGCTTAAGAGCAATCCGCCAAAGGCAGCAATCTTATCCTTGAGGTCCTCACTGCGGCCTTTTGTGACCTGCCCCACCCTGAGGTCAAGGTATTCTCCCTTGTCCTCCTTGATATAGCGTTGCATTTCCTCAAGGCCCATCACCATTTGGTTGCTCTCTTTCTGTTTCTCTTTCAAGGAGAGCAGGTTTGCCGTCAGGTCATCCAATGTTTTGCTGAATGCTTCCAATTGAGGTTTTTCCAGGTTCTGTACATTCAGCACATCACTGGTTGGTACGGCAACATGCCCTTGCCTGAGCAAAGCTTCCACCCGATGTCGCATATCCTGTAGGGCTGAGCGGCTGATAGAACTCTGGCGGAATGAGAGTTTTTCCATCTGCCTGGAATCCAGCTTGTTGATGTGGACAAAGTCCATGACACCAAGAGCGAGCAGGGATTTGACGACCGCATCACTGGTCTGTTCCAGAACCACTGCAGTAAGTAGCTTCATTGGTCGTGTAAACAAATTCATACCAACACCCCCCTGATATACGCTTCTTCATATCCATAATACTTGCCGTTGAGAATAGCCTTCACCATGCTTGTCTCTTCCTTGAAGAGGAAGAAATAGGACAAGGAGAGTCCAATGGTAAAAGGATCTTGGGCAAGCATACGCTGGTAGATGGCTTTCCTGCGCTCAGCTAAGTACCCTTCTATCTTCAGGGTCTCAAGCACACTCGCATCATCACCTTGCACGCTGCCGGGATGCTGTTGCACCTCAAGCCCCGGATAATAGCGGTTGATAATTGCATGAGGATCACGCTCTGAGGAATTCTGCCTCAAATACGCCTCACTCTCCTTGCTTGAGACAACCTTGCCCCATGGAAGCAACAGTCTCTTCACTGCATCAGCATCCATATGGTGGTACCATCCGTAGCGTACCAACATCATAAGATTGCGCAGATCAATTTCCAGGAGAATCATGGAAGTGGCCACTTCTTCATCTGCTTTCTTGAGCGTTTTCACACACTCCATCAGATGCACATACCACATGCGGTCCAGCTCTGTCTCGAGAAAGAACAATCCTGATTGCTGTAGGTCATGCTCACTGAATGCAGTAACGGTGGCATGATAAGGGCTATCCTTCAGTGCAGCGGCGACTGCATCCCAGCTGGTTGCATTGATCAAGGCAGTCCAGTCGATGGGAGAGAGAATGGTGTCCTTGAAGAGATACTCACTGCGATGTCGAATCGGTCGTTGCCTCATGATGCTGCTGTACCAGAGCCGGAGTGTGTTTTTCAGGTTGTCAATCTCGATTTTTCCAAGAAGATGCCCGATCAGGTCGGCACTACTTCCCTCAAGATACCCTGCAACCTCCTTGTACATGGAAATCTCCATCCCAAGAAGCACCAGTTCCATCTGCTGGAGGTCTCCAGTTCGGTCGTATGCTTCAGCTACTGCGTGGTATTTGGAGTCACGAAGTACCCCCACAGCCTCTACCAAGGAAGAAGCATGCAAAAGATTTTCAATTATCTTGCTTTGTCTCATCAATCCAATCTTCGCCCGAAGTTTGGCGTTGATGAACCCATACATCGTTACACGATCACTGCTCATTTGTTTTCCAGAAAAGCATCAAAATCTGTCTTGCAGACTTGCTCAACGATTGAATGTGCAATAGCCTCAAGAGTATCCTTTGAAAGGTTGCTCGATATATTCAAGCTCTCTTCATACTCCTCAACTTCAGTCCTCGCTTCAGTTTCGGCCTGTTCCAATTGTGCACGAAGACGTTCACGTTCTTCTTTAATTGAGGAACGTATGAGTTCATTTGCAGCACTTTGGGCGTCGGAAATTACATCTCTAGCTGTATGTTCGGCGTCTCGTATGATTTCTTGTGCTCTATCTTCAACGGATAATACATCGTTGATTATATCGCTACGCACGGCTTCACTTCCTATTCAAGTCATATAAATCTTTTTTTATACTCTACCTTTTGGATAAACGTGTCAAGCAAACCTAGGGAGCTGCAGTGACAACCTGCTGTGCAGTCGTATCTGTTGCCTCAAGATCAATCATGGAATTGAACATATCCTCATCGAAGGCATAATCATCTTCAGTCACGAAGCCATCCTGGGCGAAGGATTCAAACCCAAAATCACGCTCATCAAATGGCGGGAAGATAATGGTCCAGAATGTCTCCTCATCGATACGTTCAATCACTTCAAGGGTAACTTCCGCGTCATACCCGGCAGCAAGCCCGGTGCCGAAGACATCTGTTTCCTCTCCAACCGGTACTCCAGTGAAGGCGTCTTTCACAATGATCCGTTGCTCAAATGCAGGATCAGAAACCCAGAAGTCCTCAAGCAACAAGACCCGTTCCAGGCCCAGGTCCTGGGAAGATATATCGGGAACGACGAACCTCACTGCATACCACAGATCATCCACTTGCAAATCAAAGAGATAGGTGCCGCTGGCTACTTCACTGATGATGTAACGTCCTTCCTGGTCAGTGAAGAGGTAGAGTGAATCATTTCGGATAAGTTCCTCTTCTCCTGCAGCATTCAATATCACTTCATACACGGGAGATGAATACTGGATGTAGGGGGAACCATCGGGCATATAGAGAACCCCACTGACAGTGAAGGATGGCTCCACATCCAGTCGGGCGACAAAGGACTGTCTGCTCCGTGGACTTAATTCATAGACGAATGAGGTACCGGTTGAATACTCACTTATCCCACTGCTGAATACCACGATACTGTTCGTGGCATTGGGAGTAACTGAGTTGTACAGCGCACTCCCCAGTGGTCTGCTCAATGCAGAGGGTGAACTATCCAAGCTTCGTGCAATCGAGATGTCGGAATCTTTCAGGTTCCCGACCGGTTTTACCAACAGGAAGGACTCCCCGACTGCCCTGCCGATACCGAATGCTCCATCAGCATACGCAAGGGCGGTACTTGCCGTAAAGGTAGTGGTCATATCCTGATAGGAGTTGCTGATCTGCTGCCTTAATGAGAAGTTTGAAAGCTCCCCGCTATGGGCCCATGCTGCAACAATGGAGTGGTTCCCTGGATCCTCAAAGCGGAACCCGCTCAGGGAAAGATTGACACTATCGTTTCCGGTTGGTCTCCAGCTCATTCCTGCAGATGAGGATGCAGTCCCATCGAAGAACGGCGATCCAGAACGAACACTTGTGGAAGCGTTGGCACTCAACTTTGGACTGAAGGTATAACTGCCTGAAATTTGGGCAGAAAGGGTTGGACTGAGTGGATTGCTGCTTGACCCATTGGCTGTAATGGAACCACTGAGAGAGAACCCAGAGAAAGGAGAGAACCCTGTTGCAAAGGAAGCACTCCAACCTGGGGCCTGATTTGCTGAATTATAGAGCAGGTTCCCTGAGAGCGTATAACGAATGTTCTCAGTAAAACTCCCTGAATATGAGAGTGAAAGCGTGGTATTTGTAGTATGGGTGCTTCCAGATTCCTTTGCAGGAATGGAATGGTTAAGTGTTCCGCTGATCGTCCCAAACCCACTATCCGGAAGCCCGCTGTAGCGGTGACTCAAACTTGCAGAGAAGGACGGAGTTAGCTTTGACGCATCCAGACCGAGGGAGAGTTGCAACTGCGATGTGCCGACCATGGTTGCATACACACCATTGAACATACCGCTGAACACACCTGGGCTGAAGGCAAGTTCACTGGTGAAGGTGAATACATCCGTCAATCCAGTCTGTTGATAGTAGGTGGCAGTGAAGGCATCAAGGTGGTAGGACAGATACTGGTCGTCAAACCAAGGGATGCTGAGAGCTGATGTGGTACTGCTCGATTTCTGCCTGGGTACACTGAAGCCAAAGCCGTAGAGGCTGTCGCCCTTGCCTAGCAGGCGGTAGTCATAGCCCATATCAACATACTCCACTCTCTCATCCTCTGGATGACTATCTGGAATGATGGTTATCTTTATCTGGTTTGCTCCCTGGGTAAACACAAAATCCCTGAGTCGATACGTACCTGCCTGGAATGACCGCTTGAAGACCTCTTCCCCATTGATGGTGATTTTTACCTCAGAGGGCTCAACCAAAACGATGCGATATTCGAACTGATTGCCCTTGGCTCTCTCGGTTCCGTAGGCATAGTTCTTCTCAAACATAAAACCTACATTGGTATAGGAGTCAAGATTTTTATTGCTCAGATTGGTTCCCACATGGCCGAAACTCAGACGATGACTCGACTCAACAAAGTCATAGAAGCCGTTCCAAGTCCCAGGATTGAAGTATGGTTGCATGGAAGAGAGAGAGAAATAAACATTGAGGCCTATACCCAATGTCGAGATTCTATTGGAAACAGAGAGAGAGAGCAACTTCTGGTTGATCGCTGAGAAATCAGCATCATAGTCAAGCATCCCATAGAGGCTGAGAGAGCTGGCAACTGCGAATTTTGCCGGGTCAAGCACGATTGCACCACTGATGCCATACTGCTCTCTCCTGTTGATGGAACGAGAGGTAATACTTATTGTCCTCTCAGGCATATCTTCCAAGCTGAATTGGAGGTACACGGCAAACTCTGCTGCGTCGTAGCGAGCCTCAACATTTCGACTTCGCAACTCTTCAAGGGAGATATAGGCAAGTCCATCACCAAAGAGGCGTTGGTTTGCTGCATCGGTTATATAGGGCCCAACATACTGTGACAACTCATTGGCATTCAGCAATCTCTGCTCGCCAACAAATTCCACCTCAATATCGCCTATAAGTTCATTGTTGACATAGAGTCCAAGATAGTAGAATCCATCATCATACTGAATGACGGCATCTTCGCCTACAACAAAGAAATCTGCAAAGAAATCATCGTTATACTCCTCCTCTTTGAACGATCCACCATAGAAAAGGTCCCACTCTTCCTCGGTCATTACCATTGGTTCGAACATGAAGGGAGGATCAGGCACGACTGGACGTACGATAGCCTCTCTCGTAAATGTGGGGACAGAGGGAATCTTGATGAATGCAGATCTCCAACCGAAACCAGGGAAATGAGGAAATGAGAGCAAGTGTTTCGGGGGTGGCAGCTCACGCAGGGGCGTCTCAGGCACAGCTTGGACTTCCTCCCTTTCACCGAATCCTGAAGAAGAAGGCTCCTCTCCCGTTTCCTTGTCTTGTTCTTCAGATCCTGAAGGACCGGCAACCGCTGATGGCTCAAAAGCGGGAGGCTCTACCCTGATAAGGGATGGATCATCTCCTGTTGCTGGTTGATGGAAACACGTCCAAAGGAATGCTGAGAGAAAGAGGGCTACAAACACGAGCATAATTATCAGTAATACTACGTGTACGAACCCTCTTGCTTTCATGCGGAAAACCTTTTTGGAACGAGGAGCATAAAACTCTTCTTAATTCGAGTATTTGATCGTTGCTTGATAGGTAACCCCAGGATCACGGGAGAGACCTTCAGGCCATGGTATTTTCTTCGTCACCGATTTCTTGGCTAGAATATTCATGCCATCGATACCGTCCAGTGCTTCCGATCCTTGCAACACAACAGCATTACCCTTGCTGTCCTTGACTTCCAACACTGCAGAAATCAACAACTGGTGGACCGTACCAAGATTGGCGAGGGTTACAGCCAATGCAGGAGACCCATCTTCAAAACTTGAGGGGGTTACCGCTCTCACCCCTACATTCTCAACAACCCTTGAAGGTAATACATACAAGCTTGTTGTGTAGATGTAAAGGAAGTTGAACATTCCTTTATCAGAGCTGTTCTTTCCTTGAGAATAGGGAATCTGCTCTGCCTTCAGACGGAAGGAGAGTTCATTGGTTACTGTCCTGGGACCACGATACTGTACACGTACCACCCAACTGCTCTGAGGAGGGACTACCAATTTATTCGGAACAATAGAGAAATAGGCATCTGCAGGTTTGTTTATCTCATTACCCTGTGCATCCTGATCACGAATAAGTGCCGATAGACTGATTGCAATCGAGTCGTTGCTATCGTTGACAATGGTGTAGGTCTTGGTACTCTCAGCACCCGTTGGCTGGAACGATTGCTCGAGTGGGGAAAACTGATAAGCAAACACTGACGAAATCAGCAAGCTAGAAAACAGGAGAAAAACTATCGTGCGTTTTGCTCTCTTATTCTGAATTTGGTTCATATTTCACTCTCTTATCATAACATTGGATGAATTCTTTGTAAGTGTACGCTATGAAAACTGATTCTTCAAGTCATCATGTCGTTATCGTGATAAAGCCATCCGTTTAAGTGCAGAATCAAAGGTTCCTTTAAGGATTGGAATAAATTGCAGCACAATTTCGTCAATTTCCCCAGGGAGTCCCGCTTGCACCCAATCGAGTAATGACCCGACAAATGCATGCTTATAAAAATCAATAAGGAATGCAAGGTCTTCGTCGCTAACTCCAAATTCCTTGGCGCGGTCAGCAAGGGTACCTTGGAGTAGTTTTGCCATCTCACGACAGAGATAACGATCAAGCAACTCCCTGCCAAGACTGTGGTAGATGTTCATGATCATCATCTTGTTTTCCACAAGATAGGTGCACATGCTCCTAACTGCAGACTCACCATCATCCCTTGTATGAATACTGGGATACCGACGGGCAAACTCTTGCCCTTCATTGATAAACATCCAATCAAGCAAATCGTAGATATCTCTGAAGTGGTAATAAAATGTCTGGCGGTTCACACCACAACGATTCACGATTTCCTTAACGGTAATCTTGTTCAAGGTATGATCAGCCATCAATTGCTTTAAGGATTGGGCCAGTGCCAACTTAGTCATCTGTGCCATGGGTACTCCTTTCTTGCCTCTCCGCGTATAAAATTGTACACAATTACGACAAAGTCTTGATAAATGTCATCAACCATGTTACTGCAAAAATCTTTTCTTGACTACTAGCAATGTTTTATTGACACAAGAAACCTTTCATGGTAATGTTCCTTCCTGTCGGGTAACCGATACTGTTCGGGCTGTAGCGCAGGGGTTTAGCGTACATGTCTGGGGGACATGGGGTCGGCGGTTCAAATCCGCCCAGCCCGATATAAT
>NZ_JBFXGH010000033.1:0-20598 GCF_050178175.1 Sphaerochaeta sp. | reverse complement strand
GATGGCGATGGTTCTCTGGCTTATATGCCCGAGAGTGCGTGAACTGACGAGGAGCCGTATACCGAACGGTACGTACGGTTCTGTGGGAGGTCGGATGAGCCATTAAGGCTCATCCTCCTACCCGATTTTCCCCCTCTTTTCAGTGGGAATGGTAGCTGGTACTATATGTATAGTTAGACGGTATTGGGAGATGGATATGAAGAAAGTTCTCTTGGCATGTATACTCCTCTTCTTTGTGTTGCCCTTGGCAGCGGAAGATCCTCCACGGTTTCCTTCTGCCACCGTGTACATGCAGGGTGTCATCGAGCCAAGGGATCTGAGGATCTCCATCTACAATGAGGCAGGTGAGGAGCTCTCAGGTGAGGATGCAATACTCAGTTTTGAGTTCCCGAATCTAGAGGAGTGGGAACTGACACAGTCTCTCTATTTCAGATTTTCCTCGCATCTTGCAGAGGCTACCGTCGGAAAGTTGATTTTTTCGATTACAGATCTTGAAATGGATGCATTGAATAGACTCAGGACAACACTGGAGCTTGAAAGCGAGAGTTTCTTCACCAGTGTGGAGAACGGAAATACCTTTAATACCAGGTTCCCTGCAGGCGCCCAAGATGATGTGCCTATCGGGAAACTTACCATCAGAATCAGGAAACGAGCAGCTGATGTGTTTAGCGCAGGCAACTATTCCGGATCTTTCTCCATTAATTATACCGAAGGAAACTGAGCTCCTTGTAACTCTCGATTATTGTGAAATTTGGCTGGTTAATCAACCAATAGGTAAAATAGTTACAAAATTGCAAAATTAATGTTTTACAGTGGGAGAAAACCATGCAATAATCATGAGTGTCGTTGCTCAAGTCTAGACCGATGTTTCCAGCGGATAGACACGTACCCTTAGGAGAGGAGTCCTAAGGTTCTCAAGGAGGTTGCCGCTACCCATCTGGGTAGCGGTTTTACTTGGCTAAAGCCCTTGCATCGTCTGCAACATTCTTCTCTGGAAAATCCATCGGTCCAATCCAACAGCCACGCTTCCGAGTACAGCACTACGGTCCTTGAGCTGTGAGCGTACCACAGGAATGCCCGCAAGGGAGTGGTGAGCATGCTGCTGGTGGTACTTCTGGAGAACTGCGAGGTAGTGATCGGGAAGATTGGAGATGCCCCCTCCCAGAATAACCTTATTGATTCCGGTAATAGCACTGGCAGCTGTGAGAGCCATACCCATTGCTTCTGCAGCCTCCAAGAGCGCTTGAGTCACTTTTGGGTCTTCACTTTGTGCCAGTTCCTTGACTGCCTTGCCGGCAAATCGTTCACTGAGTGCCCACCCTGCAGCTACAGTCTCGAGGCATCCAATGCCTCCACACCGGCACAAACCTGTCTGCCGTACTGGAAGGTGCCCGAATCTGCTCTTCTCCCCTACTATGGTATTGTCCTGCACCAATGCACCGCTTATATGCTCTCCCCAATTGACATAAAGGAACGACTTTTCATCTTCATCGGCAAACCACTGTTCAGCCTCCACCATTGCCCTCACAGAATGCACCAGGATTGCAGGGGTCTGTGTGTATTCACTGATGGCTTTAGCAAGTGGGACGTTCTCCCACGACCAGTGGTCATGGCGGAGTATGGAAAGACCATCTTCACTGATTTGTGCACTTGTGGCCACCGTGATGCCTGCAATAGGGACCTTGGTAATTCGTCTCATCTTCAGACACGTCTTGATGACGGTAAGGCCATGTTCCTTCGCATCCGGTTTGATCGGGGTTGGGATTCGCTCAAATCTCAGCACATTCCCCAGGAGATCTGTAAGGGTGAAACAGGTATTCTTGCTACCAAGTTCCACCCCCAGGACCAGTCTGGATCCCTGTTGCAGGGCCAGTGTGGTGGGTCTCCTGCCATTGGCAGTCTTGGCCTTTCCTCTTTCCTCGACAAGTCCTTCCTGAAGCAACTGCTCCACAATCTCACTGGTGGATGGCTTGTTCAGGGTTAGACGGCGTGCGATATCAGAGCGACTGGACTCACCCTCTCGGGCAAGTAGATTGAGAACTCTCAGGCGATTGATTGTCCTGGCTGAGCTTGGGGTGGAAAACTGCATGCCCAAGCATAGCCCACCTATGCGTTTTTGTTAAGGAACAATTGCCGTTGGTTTGAAAAATCAGTATGTTTGCCTATATCCCTTTGGAGGTATCATACGAAGATGGAACAAAAGAAATTTAAAACTGAAGTATCAGAGCTATTGCATCTGATCATCCACTCGCTCTATTCCCACAAGGAAATCTTTCTTCGCGAGCTGGTATCCAACGCATCCGATGCACTGGACAAACTTAAGTATCTCACCCTTACCGATGACAAGCTCAAGGATCTGGCTTTCGAACCACGCATCGACATCTCCTTTACAGAGGAAGGTGAAGACCGCACACTCACCATCAGTGACAACGGTCTTGGCATGAGTCATGACGACTTGGCAAACAACCTGGGCACCATTGCATCCAGTGGTACCAAGAAGTTTCTCGCTTCTCTTACCGAGGAGCAGAAGAAGGACAGCAACCTCATCGGTCAGTTTGGTGTAGGTTTCTACAGCGCCTTCATGGTTGCAAAAAAGGTTGAGGTAATCAGCCGAAAGGCTGGTGAGGAACAGGCTTGGAAGTGGAGCAGTACCGGTAAGGGGAGTTATACCCTTGAGGAGGCAGAACGCGAAAGCCAAGGCACGACCATCATCCTTTACCTGAACGAGGAAGGCAGTGAATATGCCAACCGTTGGCAGATTCAGCAGCTGGTGAAGAAATACAGTGACCATATTGCCTATCCCATTTTCCTCTCTTACGACCAGACATCCTACGATGACAAGAAAAAGGATGATGAAGGTAATGCACTGAAGAAGGTTGAACACAAGGTTGAGCAGATCAACAGTTCCTCTGCTCTTTGGAGACGCAGCAAGAGTGAACTGACCGATGAGGAGTACAAGGAGTTCTACAAGCAGAGCAGCTATGATAGTGAAGACCCCTTGTTCTACCTGCATACACGCGCCGAAGGTTCAACAGAATACATCACGCTCTTCTTCATCCCAAGCAAAGCCCCGTTTGACATGTACTATGCAGATTACAAGCCGGGTGTGAAGCTCTATGTGAAGCGGGTCTACATCACTGATGATGACAAAGAGTTGCTTCCTTCCTATCTTCGCTTTGTGCGCGGTGTAATCGACAGTGAGGATCTTCCTCTCAATGTGAGCCGTGAGATTCTTCAGCAGAATCGCGTAATGAATGCAATCCGCACCGCATCTGTGAAGAAGCTGCTTGGTGAGTTCCAGAGGATCAGCGAACAGAACCCTGAACTCTACACAAAGTTCATTGAGCAGTACAACCGACCCCTTAAGGAAGGTTTGTATTCTGATTATGCCAACAGGGATGCCTTGCTCGAACTGGTTCGTTTCAAGTCCTCCACGGAGGATGGCTATGTAAGCCTTGCCTCCTACAAGGAGAGGATGAAGAGTGACCAGAAATCAATCTACTACATCGCTGGTGGAAAGGAAGAGACCCTCAAGGCAAGCCCCTTGCTTGAAGCGTATAGGAAAAAGGGGTATGAAGTCCTCATCATGAGCGACGATATTGACGATATCGTGGTCGGCTCGATCGGTACCTACAAGGAACTGCCTCTGAAAGCAATCAACAAGAGTGGTGCCGTTGATGACCTGAAGGAAGAAGGGGAGGACAAGAAAAAAGACACCAAGGAAGCGAAAGCCATCATCAAGAAGGTCAAGAAAGCCCTTGGAGACAAGGTGAAAGATGTTGTTGCCTCTTCCCGTCTTGCAGACTCCCCTGCCGTCGTGGTGGTTGATGAGAATGACCCATCAGTACAGATGCAGCAGATTCTCAAGAGTATGGGACAGACCGACTTTGAGGAAGCAAAGCCGATTCTTGAGATCAATGTGGAAGATCCGATGGTCAAGAAGATCGAAAACAGCAACGATGAACAGTACATCGAGCAACTGAGTTCAGTGTTACTGGATCAGGCTCTGCTTGCTGAGGGTGTCATGCCCAAGGACCCGGTAGGGTTTACAAAACGTCTGCATGCTCTTTTGTCTACATAATAGCAAGTAATTAATTACTTATCATGCAAGGTGAAGAGATTTTTTTCTTCACCTTGTTCTTTTTTTCTACCGATGGTAGTGTTCTATTTAATACGTGTATAAGGAAGTAGAAATATGATTGCAAATTTCATGGCACTCAGCAGTGAAGCCGTTGCTGAAAGTTCCGCCTTTGGCCGCTTCGTTGAGAAGATTGATAGCTGGATTCAGATCGGTCCGGTCGAATTCTTGGTGAATGTCGCGATTGGATTGCTTATTGTGCTCATCGGAAAGCTGGTGATCATAGGCATCACCCGTATTCTCAAGCGCGCGCTCGACCGTTCCAAGAAGATCAATGAATTGATGGCACGGTTTATCGTGAAGCTGGTCAATGTCATAGGGTGGATCTTCCTCATCATTGCATTCCTTGGCCGCCTTGGCCTTGATATGGGTCCCGTGCTTGCCGGACTTGGCATCACTGGTGTTGTCCTTGGGTTTGCATTACAGGATACCATTGGAAACTTGCTCAGTGGTGTGATGATTGTCATCAATGCACCGTTCAGGATTGGTGATTATATTGAAACCGGATCATTCAGTGGTACTGTCAGCGATATGGACATGATCTGTGTCATCCTTTCCACACCCGACAACCGTAAGATAACCATCTCAAACAAGCTTGTCTGGAACAGCCCCATTGTAAACTACTCCAATGTTGACCGGCGGAGACTCGGCCTCACGGTCAGTGTTGCATATGGGACCAACATACAGTTGGCGAAGGATACCATTTGGAAGATCCTCAATTCGTATAGTGAGATTCTTAGCG
Source organism: Sphaerochaeta sp. (assembly GCF_050178175.1). Classification (GTDB taxonomy): domain Bacteria; phylum Spirochaetota; class Spirochaetia; order Sphaerochaetales; family Sphaerochaetaceae; genus Sphaerochaeta. The sequence continues at coordinate 15,718 of NZ_JBFXGH010000033.1, read as the reverse complement.
ATCCAGCTCCCATGGTAGAGGTGAATACCCTTGCAGCTTCCTCCATAGACTTCGCGGTTCGCCCTTGGACGAAGCCCGAAGACTACTGGAAGGTCTACTGGCGATTCCAAGGTGAGATCGTTGACCGTCTTGCCGAGGTTGGAATCTCAGTTCCTTTCAACCAATTAGATGTGCATATTGTAGACCAGAGCGCAACATAGGCTACTGCTGTTCGCTCACAGAGCAGTGGTTTTCAAGGATGGTGCAGAATTCCTTGGAATCCTGGAGGAGGAACTTTCCAAGATAGGATTTTCTCCTCCATGCTTTGGAGCCGAATACCAAGGTGATAAACGTATCTTTTGTCTCAATTACAACCGAGATGTTGGAGAGTTTGTTCTCCCGCATCTCGTAGGTTTGCTTGCAGGAAACAAAGTCTGCATACGGAAAATGGTAGAACTCATCAGCCAAGGTGATCCCCACCACCTGCTTCTTCGTGTCGAAACAAAGCAGGATCCCATCCCCGATATCATTGATGTATCCATGTCTGTCATCAAAATCGTACCCGTGCTCCCTCATCAGCTCATTGGTTCTCACTCCCAGCTTCTGGAGGGTAAGACGGTAGTTGGCTGCTGCTCGGTTACGATTCCTCTTGCCGATGGTCAGTGCATAGAGGTTTGCTGCAGTAACGAGGACTAACAGGGCTAATAATAGGTATTGGAGTATGTTCATAGCCGGACAATACCAAGGGCGGGTCGGCTTTGTAAAGAGAGCCGCTTATGATACACTCTCTTTGAGGTGTCACATTGATAAAGATTTTGATTGTAGTTCCTTACCAAGAGTTGCAAGAAGCATTCGATCAAGTCATCCAGAGTTATGACCTCGATACGATTGAGGTGCGTACCACCCATATTTATGGAAGTGATCCACAGAAGATTGTACCGCTTGCTGCTGATATCATTGTAGCCCGTGGGATCACTGCACAGGCAATTGCCCACCAGAAACCGTCGGTGCATGTTGTGCCCATCGCACTCAGTAGCGCTGATTTACTCAGCGCGCTGGCACTCGCCAAGAAAATGAACAGCAGTGCCCATATCGGGGTAGTCACGAATGAACAGCTGTGTGACCAGGAATTGATCAGCACCTTGGTCGGGCAAAGGGTATCCATCTTCCAGGTAACCGACGAGAAAGATGTGAAAATCGGATTGGAGCACCTTGCAAGGAAGGGTTGTTCCATCTTTGTGGGTGGCCTTACGATGTGCCGCCTATGTGAGAAGCAACAGTTTGCCCATGTGCATGTAAAAAGTGGCTACCAGGCAGTTGTTCATGCAGTGGCGGAGGCTGTTGCAGCCGCTCGCTCTCTGGAGCGGGCGCAGACAAGGGGAAACCTGTTAGGGACTCTGCTCAATAATGCCACGTATGCACTGCTTGCAATCAACAGCAGTGCAACCATCATTGCCGCCAACCGGCAAGCTGAGCAACTTTTTGGTACTACAGCCCTGTTGGGAAAACAATTGGGGGAAGTATATCAAGGAGGGAAGTGGGATCTTGCCCTGAAGGCAGGGAAGAAAGAGATACTGGTACCGATTGCAGGCAAGCAGTTCTTGGTGACCCAGCAACCGATCAGCATGGATGAGGAGACATCCGGTTTCCTCTTTACGTTCCAGAACACAGAGGCAATCCAGCAGACAGAGCACATGATCAGGACGGAGTTGAGCAGGAAAGGCTTGGTTGCAAAATACACATTCTCCAACATTGTGACACAGAATGCCCAGATGATGGCTCTTGTGGAGAAGGCCAGAAGGTTCAGCCAGGTCCCAGGCGCCGTACTTCTGCTTGGTGAAACGGGAACTGGAAAGGAGTTGTTTGCCCAGAGCATACACAATGCATCGCCCCGTGCGTCGCAACCCTTTGTTGCAGTGAACTGTGCAGCACTTCCCGAACAACTGCTGGAGAGTGAGTTGTTCGGGTACTCCGAGGGTGCCTTCACCGGTGCAAGCAAGGGAGGGAAGCCTGGGTTGTTTGAATTGGCCCATAAGGGGACCATCTTCCTCGATGAGATAGCAGAGATGCCGATAGTCGTGCAGGCGAAATTGCTTCGTGTTCTTCAGGAGCATGAGGTTCGTCGAGTGGGGGCTGACATGGTTGTCCCTGTAGATGTGAGAGTCATCAGTGCAGCGAACAGCAATATCCTGCAGAAAGTACAGAATGGGTCGTTCCGTCTTGATCTCTTCTATCGTATCAGTCTGTTGAGCCTGATGCTGATCCCTTTACGTGATCGTCCTGAGGATATTGGGTTGTTGTTCTCCCATTTTGTCACGCAATACTGCGAGCGGCATGGGCTGAGCAAAATCAACATCAATACAGATGCACTTGAGATGCTAAGGCAGTTCTACTGGCCGGGAAACATCCGAGAGCTTAGGAACGCAGCAGAACGGCTTGCAATTCTTCATACCTCCGACCGGGTTGGTGTCCGGGAAATAGACCAATTGGACATCGGTTCCACCGGCTTGTACCTTGATGCCAAGGATGCAGGAAAACCAAAGAAACAAAAGAAGAAGTGCTCCGATCATGAGCTGTATGAACAATTCCTCTCCAGTGGTTTGACTCGTGAGGACTTCGCCAAGGAGGTCGGTATAAGCAGGACGACGCTCTGGAGGAAGTTCTCCCGATTTGAATCAGAGTAAGTATGTTTCAATTGTGTTTCAATTGAAACATGAAACAATATTTATGTAACATTGAAACATGTTAAAAATGTCTTAAAAATTTTTAGGAAACTGTTTGAATTTTTCATATTTGGTTGCTTCAATGGAAAATATATGTATACAAACATCAATACTATGAAAGATTGTATACAATAAATGTAAACTTGGCACGTTAGTTGCTGCCTCTATTGCCGGAGTGACGAGCATCGTTGCTCACTGCATGTGAGAAGAGGGGCAATCCATGAATGATAAACCTGTATTGGGACTTTTAATCGGCGACGGAGCCGGGGTCGGACCTGAGATCATCGCCAAGCTGGCTGTTGGTAAGTTCTTTGAACAGTATTGTAGACCAGTGGTTATCGGTGATGTACGTATACTCGAGCGTGCCTTCTCGGTGATTGGTTCCTCTGTTCCCTTGCAGGTGATAGACAATGTGGATGAAGCTGACTGGAGCAAGGGCCTTCCCATCCTTGACCAGAAAGATCAGGACCCTGAAGTCGTGAAGTTTGGCACCTTGACCACTGAGGCAGGCAAGGCAAACCTTCATGCCCTGGAGCTTGGTGTTTCCTTGTATAAGGAGAAGAAGATTGAAGGTTTCTGCTTCGCTCCTTTCCATAAGGCAGGACTCAAGCAGGCAGGAAGCAAGGTGGAGAGTGAGCACCACTTACTCGCCCAGTTGTTCAACCACACGGAACCTTTCGGGGAGATCAATGTGTTGGGTGACCTCTGGACTACCCGAACCACCAGTCATATTCCCATCCGCGAGGTAAGCAAGAACTTGACGGTGGAGAGCATCCTGCGTGCAGTACGCCTTGCCGACGCATCCTTGAAGAACAGCGGTATTGCAAAGCCACGCCTTGCTCTTTCTGCCCTGAATCCCCACGCTGGAGAGAATGGCCTCTGTGGACGTGAAGAGATAGATGTAATCATCCCAGCTATTGAGAAAGCAAGGGAGATGGGAATTGATGCAACAGGGCCATATCCAAGTGACATCACCTTCATCAAGGCCTTCCGTGGTGATTTTGACGGGGTGGTGACCATGTACCATGACCAGGGACAGATCGCCCTGAAACTCAAGGGATTTGATGAAGGCATCACCATTGCCGGTGGCCTTCCCGCCCCTATTGTTACCTGTGCGCATGGTACGGCTTATGATATCGCCGGTACCGGTGTTGTGAAAACCAGCGCTTTTGAGAATGCAGTGAAAATGGCCTCGCGTATGGCCAACCACCTGCGTCAGCAAGCGTAAGGAGAGAGGAACATATGCAATCGAAAAAGGTTACGAGCCAGATGGTGATTCCTGTAATCACAGCAGTGATAGCTGTTCTTTTCATCTATCTCGGGATCACCAAGTACGGCTTTTGGCATGAGCTCAGGGGACCCCTTCCAGGATTCTTCCCCACACTCATTGGATTTGCTTTGCTGGCTTTGAGCTTCATTGCATTCCTGGGATCTTTCAAGGCGGAGAAGACCACCTATCCGATTGAGAACTGGTTCCCTGCTTTTGGCGTGATCGCCATAATGCTTGCCACTCTGGTTATTGGAATGATCCCCAGCCTTGCCCTCTTTGTCATTCTTTGGCTCAAGTGGTACGAAAAGTATCGTTGGAAGACAACCCTCATCGGGTTGGCTGTCATCATGGCCATTGTAATCGGAGCCTTCGTCATGTGGCTCGGAGTTCCCTTCCCGAAGGGAATCATCTACAACTGGATCGCGTACTGAGGAGCATGCAATGGAAAATCTAGAAATGTTATTCATGGGCTTTTCAGTAGTCCTTACTTTTCAGAATGTTATGGTTACCATGCTTGGTGCTGTACTCGGCCTTGTGGTCGGTGCAATGCCTGGTATCGGTTCCCTCGCAGGGGTTGCCCTGTTGCTTCCCCTTACCTATAAGTTCAATCCGACCACCGCTATCATCATGCTTGGTGCACTCTATTATTCCAACATGTATGGTGGATCGTTCAGTGCAATCCTCCTGAACATCCCTGGAGACTCTCCTGCTGTCATGACCGCCCTTGATGGGTATCCGATGGCAACCAAGCGTAATAGGCCTGGTCAGGCACTGTTCACTTCCAATCTTTCCTCCTTTATCGGTGGTTTCATTGGCATGATCATCCTTACCTTCATGGGACCTGCGCTTGCAGAGCTCGGGCTCAAGTTTGGTCCTGCCGAGATGACTTCTCTCTTGTTGGTTGCGATGACTTCCATCGGCTGGCTGGTAGGGGAGAGTCCGACCAAGGGCGTTGTTTTGACCTTGGTTGGTATCCTGTTGGCAACAATGGGTATGGATACGCTTACAGGAAGCCCCCGTTACGACTTCGGCAACATGTATCTGCTAGGGGGCATTCCTTTTACACCGTTCGTCATTGGAGCAGTCGGTTTCAGCCAGGTGCTCAAGTTGATGGCGGAGCGAAACAAGAAGGTTGATGTCAATCTGACACAGAAGTTGACGATCAAGGGATCGATGTTGACCCTCCATGATGTACGTCGCCTTGTTCCTCCAGCCATCCGCAGCGGTTTCTTGGGAACCTTTGTTGGAGTGCTTCCAGGAGCTGGTGCGACAACCGGAGCATTCCTTGGCTATGCAGCACAGAAAGCCTTCAAGAGCGAAGAGCCGCTTGGCAGCGGTGCGATTGAGGGAATCGCCAGCTGTGAGGCAGCAAACAACGCAGCCGCCGCTGGGTCCTTTGCTCCCTTGCTTGCCTTGGGTATCCCGGGAAGTGGTACCGGTGCAGTCTTGCTTGGTGGGTTGATGATGTGGGGTCTGAATCCTGGTCCCCTGCTTTTCTCCAGCAATCCTGACTTTGCATGGGGCTTGATTGCAAGCTTGTTCCTCGCAAACATACTCACCCTGTTCATTTCCCTTGGGGTCATTCCCTTCCTGATCAAGATCCTCACCGTCCCGGTACGGATTCTGATCCCGATCATCACCGTGGTCTGTGTGGTTGGTAGCTACAGTACCAGTAACTCCATGTACGGTGTGATCATCATGTTCCTCTCTGGATTGTTCGGGTACATCCTTGACCGCAATGGCTATGGAGTGGCTCCTATGTTGCTGTCGTTCGTCTTGGCCCCACTGCTTGAATCGAACATGCGCAAGGCCTTCATCATCAGCAATGGTAGTTTGGGGATCTTCGTTGACAAGCCGATTTCTGCCTTCCTGTTGTTGGTGCTCATGGCAATCGTAATGACCCCCATAGTGAAGTTCATCCTTCGCAAGGCTGCCATTCGAAAGAAATAAGGTGTCATTTCCTCATAAGAGGAATTGGATATTGGAAAATGTGGGAGTAATCCCACGAGAAACAAAGAGGAGATAGAGAAATGAGAAAAATTGCTCTGGTATTGGCCCTGGTTTTGTTGGTAAGCATGCCCGTTTTCGCAAACGGAACTGCTGAAGCTGCAGATGGTGCAGAGAAGTCCTTCGTACCTACCCGTAATATTGACTGGTATGTGACCAGCTCCCCCGGTGGTGGTTCAGACATCTTCACCCGCACGATTACCGACATTGCTACTGAAGAGGATCTGATCAACGGACAGAATTTTGTTATTCAGTACAAGACCGATGGTGCTGGTGAAGTTGGTAGACTGCTTGTTTCCAACATCAAGGCTGGCGTCCAGGCTGACCACACCTTGTTGACCTTCAACAGTGGTGACTTGATGCCGATGGTTAAGAACACCAGCAATCGTTTCCAGAACTTCCAGCCTATTGCGCACATGGCTGTAGACAAGCACCTGATCTTCATTGGAGAGTCCTCCAAGTACACCAATGCTGAAGAGATCATTGATGCATTGAACAGAGGTGAGAGATTGGTTCTTGGTGGTTCCAAGGGTGATGACATCGCTTGTCACGCTGCTCTCATCAAGGAACTTGGTGTTACCCAGGATCAGCTTTCCTACATTGCCCACGATGCAACCAGTGGTGCTATCACTGCAATTCTTGGTGGTCATTTCGACCTCTTGATCTCCAAGCCTGCAGCCGCTTCCCAGTATGTTGAAGCTGGTAAGCTTACCCCGGTCCTGGCTCTTTCCACCAGCCGTTTCCCTGGAAACCTCAGTGGTGCTCCGACCCTCAGCGAGCTCGGTTACGATAACGTAGAGGTTCCCAACTGGAGATCTATTGTTGCTCCCAAGAGCATGAGTGCTGCTGCAGTCAACTACTGGAGTAATGTCATGAAGCAGGTCAACGACACCGAAGCTTGGCAGAAAGGCTATATCGAGAAGCAGAAACTGGTTCCCGATTTCATGGACACCGATACTTTCAGAGCGTATGGCATGAAGTTCCAGGCTGACTACCTTGAGTCAATCGGTAAGTCTGAGTAAGGACTTGCGAGTCATGTGACATTGATCGTGAGGGGTGGAAGAGGTTCTCTTTCATCCCTCAACTTCGTGATAGACTTATTATTGCAAAATGATACAAAAGAAAGAGGGGATACTACGATGAAACGTGTTGCACTTATCCATACGGTACGACCGGTATTGGGCAGTTTTCCAGAATTGCTGGAAAACATAGTGGGCCAGAAGTTGAAAATCCATAACATTCTTGATGATTTTCTCGCTTCCGATCCTGCCGAGATTGGCTATTTCTCATTGGAGAACCGAAAGCGGTTGTTCAATGACTTGCAATCCTGTGAACTCACCAAACCAGATGTCATTGTCGTTACCTGTTCAACACTCACCCCTGCAGTACAGCTCATCAGGCCGTTTATCAATGTTCCTGTCGTTGCCATTGATGATGCAATGACAGAGAAAGCTGTTCGAATCGGCAAGAAGATCAAGGTTGTCGCCACTGCCATGAGCACCCTCGAGCCCACCATCAGCAAACTCAAGATGGAGGCAGCAATCGCTGGAACCGAGATAGAGGTGGATGCTGAGGACAATGAACCAGCCTATACCGCCATGCGTGCCGGGGACATGGAAACACATAACCGTCTGGTACTTGAGATGATCAAGCAGGTGAAAGGGTATGACTGTATCGTCCTTGCCCAAGCTTCCATGGGCCATCTGCAAGAAGAAGCGGAGCAGTTAGCGGGTGTACCGGTACTGGCAAGCCCGGTTCTCTGTTGCCGGAAGGTAAAGAGCATTCTGGAAGGGGAAGCGTGATGCATACAGATATCCATGCATTTTGTCGTCTTGGTATAGTGGTCTCCATGGCCTATCCTTCTTGTTCAAATAGTGAACAAGACTATCATGACTCTCTCAAGAAACTTCTTGCAGATCCCACCTTTCAGGTTATGGAGATTGGAAGTCTGCCATTCTCATCGTTGTATGAGTCGGTACCTACCATGATCAAGAGTGCACATTGTGACTGCACCTACAGTGGACACTCCCTGCTCTTTGCGAGGAAGCTGAATATCAACAGCTTGGATGAAGTGGAGAGATGGCAGGCAGTCCAGACCTTGAAGAAAGGGATTGATGAGGCGTATGCCATGGGTGCAGAGGAGTTCCAGTTCCTCTCACGTGGGTATGAGAAAGGGAAAGAAAATTCCTATCTTGATGCGTTGATTGCCTCCACAAATGAACTATGTGCCTACGCAAAAAGCAAAGGGTCCATGCCGGTCGTTCTTGAGGTATTTGACCATACCATTGACAAGAAGTCACTGCTTGGCCCGTCTTCATTGGTCAGGCAATATGCCGAGACAGTCTGCCCTGTATATGATAATTTTGGGATCATGATCGATTGCTCCCATATCCCCATGATCGGGGAGAGTATTGATGAGGCCGTTGAGCCAATAAAGCAGTACATCAAGCATGTGCATGTGGGAAATACCCTCATCAGTGATCCCAGCCATCCCAGTTATGGGGACTGTCACCCACGGTTTGGCTATCCAGGTTCAGAGAATGACACAGAATACCTTGCAGCCTTCCTGCAGAAAATGAAGGATATAGGTTACCTCACTGAAGGTGGCAAGAATATACTCTCCTTTGAGGTAAAACCCCAAGGGGGAGAGGATGCCGACTTGGTGGTAGCAAATGCCAAGAGGACGCTTCAGGATGCGTGGAGGAGGGTACAGTGAAACTGGGAAATACAACCATGGAAGTCTCTTCCATTGCACTGGGGACCTGGGCAATGGGCGGAGGGGACAGCTGGGGAGCCAGCGATGAAGCAGAGAGTATCAAGACAGTCCATCGTGCACTGGAGAGGGGCATCAACTTCATCGATACTGCCCCTGCCTATGGGAATGGGTTAAGCGAGGAACTTCTGGGAAGGGCACTCAAGGGAAAACGCAATGAGTGTATCCTGGCGACCAAATGCGGATTGCTCTGGGGGCCAGAGGACGAGGGGGCGGTACACAAGAGTCGTGATGGGGTGGTTATCCGCCGCAATCTCAGCCCGGCCAGTATTATTGAACAGGTTGAGAAGAGCTTGAAGCGACTTGGGACCGACCATATTGATCTTCTGTTAACCCACTGGCAGTCAATACCCCCATATTTTACGCCCATTGAGGAAACTGTCCAGGCAATGGAACGCCTGATTGAGCAAGGAAAAATACGGAGCTATGGTGCCTGCAACCTTACCCTGGAACAGTTGAAGGAGTACCAAGCCTATGGGAATCCTTCCTTGGTCCAGGAACGGTTCAGCTTGCTTACACGCAGCAAACAAGCTCTGGCTTCCTATTGTGCTGAACAAGGGATCACCTTCCAGGCATATAGCCCGCTTGAGCGGGGTTTGCTCACCGGGAAAGTCGATCTCGATACCAAGGTGGTGGGCACAGCAAAAGCTTCTGTGGCTTGGTATGATGCAGAGCACCGTCCCCAGGTTCTCCATATGCTTGACTCTCTGAAAGAGATGGCAGGAAGTTATGACTGTACTGTAGGGAATCTCGTCATTGCTTGGACAAGACAGGCAGAAAAAACAATGAATGTTCTCTGTGGTGCACGCAAGCCTGAGCAGATCGAGGAGAACAGCCAGGCCTTGTCGGTAGTGCTCTCAGGGGCGGACTGGAAAGCAATTGATGACCTGGTTAGGCCTCTTTTGACATAGTCCAGCTAGATAAACCCAATGAATCTGTTTCCTATTCAGCATTCAGTTCCTTGATGAACTTGATCATATCAATTGCCTTGGGAGGACAACCGGGAAGGCTTTTTCCCAAACCCTTGGTACAGATGCCGACCCCAACCTTGGAAGGGTCGTTCACACCCTTGTATCCTTGTCCGATGCAGATATTCTGTTTGATGTTTTTCAGACGGTTCACCTCATCAAGACGCTTGAGGGCATGAATCAGATTTCCATAACAAGCAGAGCAGGCACTATCCGGCTCAGTATAACGACCAAGGTAGTTTGCCATTCCTGTAGGGCGGGCAACCGGTTCATCGCTTGGTTCATTCAGCTGGATGATGTTGGCTTTCCCGAGATCAGTGGTTCCGACCCCCAGCTGTTCTGCCATCTCAATATAGGGAACATCCTTGAGCTCAAAGCCCATGAGGGAGGCCCCGAAGCTGTCACAAAGGACACTGTCTCGGCAGGCGAACATCCGGTTGGTCTCAACAGGGTTGCCCCCTTCCTCGAAATCAAGATCGCCGTTCAGGCTATCAACAATGACCAGGTCTGCTGTTCGAACTGTATTGAGCGCAGCAATGGGGCGGTGCAATCCAAGTGAGTGGAACAACCGCTTGCTGCGATCGGATAGGCATCCTTTCATATTTTTCAGTGCACAAGTCATTGCCGTCTGGCAATGTCCCTTCAGGACTGGGAGGCTGATCACAAAGTCGGTTTCCAGGATGGTCCGGCTGACCTCCATGGTGATCCCCCCTGCGGTTTTCTTCTCATAGGTATCATCCTTCACATCAACCAAAGGAACAGCGTATTTCTTGCTGATCTGATGGTACCCATTGACCCTGAAGCCTTCCTTTGTGGAATCCCCAACCCAGGCACTCTCCACGATTGAAATATTGTGATACCCCTTCTCCTGGAGAAATTCGATGATGGAAATGAGGATCTCCGGGTGGGTGGTTGCTCCACTGTCAGCTGTTACAGCAACCACAAGATTGGGCTTGAGAGCGATGGATGCGCTCTTATCGGGAAGGAGTCCTTCGAAATCGATGGATTGCAACAAGGCTCTCGTCATGTTGCCTGCATCTGAACCATAGGTGATGATGATGTCTTCTTTATTCATGCGTTGTCCTTTCCCAGGTGGCTGGTGAGGTCGTGGGTGATGTGCTCATAGAGCATATGCTTGCACGCTTCTTTTTCCCCGTTTTTCAGCAAGCTCATCATCTGGGCATGTTGGCTCAGGTAGTATGAGAGCTCATCTTCTGGAAGGTTCTGAGCAATCCTGAGCTGCTGGATCTTTGCATCAAGACGCTCACAGATGCTGATCAGGGCGCTATTCCTGCTTGCCTTGATCAAAGCAAGATGGAACAGGCTGTCCTGCTCAAAAACGGTAGCCCTGTCCCCGATTCCCATTGCATACTGGCAGTCGGCTGCATAACGGGAGAGTTCCTTTACATGTTCCGCGTATGATTCCTCATCGATCGAATCGATGGCAAGTTGCTCCAATGCGACCCGGACCTTGGCAATATCATCTGCTTCCTGGGGAGAGATGATCGAGACCACAGCGTGGCTTCTGGGCTTGATGGTTACCAGTCCATACTCTGCCAAGCGCCTGATAGCTTCCCTGATCGGAGTCCTGGAAACTCCAAATTGTTCTGCAAGGGACTCTTCCGGGATTTTCATCCCTCCCTTGAGCTGGCCAGAGAGTATCTGGTCCTTGAGCATGGTATAGACTTGGTCAGAAAGACTGTTTTGTATACATTTAGGCATACTTGGTACCCCCATTGACTAGTACTACTGTAAAAGGAATTTTCTGGTAAGTCAATGTTAATTGTGTACAAAAAACATTTGGCAAAGACCCTGCGCATTTTTTTCTCATGCATGGGTGATATATATGCATTATTTAACACCTATACAGCAAATTGTATATAAAATTTTCAAGAAGTACAAAAATCCCTTTGACAAGGGTTGCTGTTCATGATATCAATATTGTATACAGTACACAATGCACTGCTTGTCAGATGAGACCAATATCAAGAAACAGTGGATAAGGAGTTTCCTAGATGAATACAACAGTCAAGGAGTTGCTCAGCCAGAAAGACAGAAAGTTCAATGCTAAGGAACTTGCACTGCTGGCCGCATATTTCAGGAGCGTGATGTTCGATACCCTCCACACAAGTGGAACCGGACACTGGGGCGGAGCCGCTTCAAGTGCCGAATTGACCACCTGCCTCTATTTCAATCGCCTCAATATCAAGAGTGACGATCCCCAGTGGGAGGATCGCGACCGTGTAGTACTCTCAAAGGGACATGCTTCGATGAATCTCTACACCATGCTTGCCCATCGTGGGTATTTCCCGGTTGAGGAACTTCCAACCTTCCGTACCCTGAATACCCGGCTGCAGGGGCACCCCTGTATGAAGGCACTTCCCGGTGTGGACATGTCCACCGGAGCTCTGGGGCACGGGCTTTCCATCGGATTGGGAATGGCCTTGGCTGCAAAGCAGTCTGGAAAGCAGTTCTGGACCTATGTGATCAGCGGGGAAGGCTGTTTGAATGAGGGACAGAGTTGGGAAGCTCTCATGAGTGCAGCAAAGTTCAAGCCTGAGCATTTTGTCCTGATGATCGATTACAACAAGGTTCAGCTCGATGGGACTGTTGATGAGATCATGCCGCTCGATCCGCTTGCAGGCAAGCTGAAGTCATTCGGCTGGAATGTTGCTGGGAAAGCCTACGATGGAAACAACACTGAAGAGGTGATGGAGTCCTTTGCGTGGATGGATAGCGACAACCAGTGGCCGAAAGCGGTTATCTACAATACCGTTAAGGGAAAGGGTGTCTCCTTCACTGAAGGAAAGAATACCTGGCATGGGGCTGTCATCGATGATGACTCATACGCCAGGGGTATGATTGAACTGAATGCTGACATTGAGAAGAAGGAGGCCTCCCTATGAGCGATGCCATGAGAGATGCTTTCGGCAAGAAGCTTGCCGAATTGGGTGCTACCCATCCTGAGTTGGTGGTGTTTGATGCTGATGTGTCTTCCTCCACCAAGAGTGCATATTTTGGAAAGGCTTTTCCCGACCGCTTCTACAATGTGGGTGTGGCTGAGGCGAACATGGTCGATATTGCTGCTGGTATGGCAACAGCTGGATACCATCCTGTGGTTAACGCATTTGCCATCTTCCTCGCCCTGAAAGCTACCGACCAGATTCGCAATACCCTCTGCTACAACAACCTTCCTGTCATTATCGCAGGAGCTTATGGTGGTCTTTCCGACTCCTTTGATGGGGCAAGTCACCAATCAATAACTGACATTGCCATCATGAGAGCACTGCCGAATATGCAGGTTATTGTTCCTGGTGATGCCAAACAGGCTGAGCAGGCTTTGGAATATGCACTGAAGCAGAAGGGTCCTGTGTATATCAGGCTTAACCGCAATGCAATGCCCGATCTTCCTGCTTCCGATGCGATTGGAACAGTCTGTATTGCAAGCGGAAGTGATGTAACCATCGCAGCGAACGGTATTACATCAAGCTTCGCAAATGAGGCCGCCGTCCTGCTCCGGGAAGAGGGGATCACGGCTGAGGTGCTGAGTGTACCCATGGTAAAGCCGCTTGATGTCCAGTCCCTCAAGGAGAGCGTAGCCAAGACCGGGAAGCTGCTTTGTGTCGAGGAGCATGTGCTTGCAGGTGGATTTTCCAGTGCAGTCAGTGAGGCCTTCATGAAAGAAGGGATTTCCTGTAGATTTGATGCTATAGGAATCGAGGATGTATTTACCGAGACGGGTCCGTATGAACCACTCTTGGCAAAATATGGAATTAGCGCAGAGAATATTGCAGAACGCGCAAAAAAACTTTGCAAATAAGGAGATACTGTTATGGATCAAATGGAACGTGCCTATACACTCTTGAATGATTGGAAAGGGGACTCATATGTCCACGGGCTGGGGGTGCTTGACCAGGTAGGACCGATTGCCGCCAAGTTTGGTAAGCGTGCCCTCGTGGTAAGCAATACCACCTATATGAAGCCGGTTGCAGACCGGGTTGTTTCCTACCTCAATGACGCAGGTGTCGAGCTTGCCGGGAACATGATCGCTCCCGATGCAAAGCCCAATGCTCCCCGTGAGGATGTCTATCGCCTGGAGTCCTACATCCTGCACACCAAGCCCGATTGCATCGTTGTCATCGGTGGTGGTTCGGCCATCGATGCAGTGAAGGCTGCCAATGTACTGGCTGCCCTTGGTGCAAAGGTGACCCCCGAGATCGACCACTACTTTGGAACCAATGTGGTGAGCAATGCCCTTGAGGAGACCGGCTCTTCCCTGACCCCTGTCATTGCAGTACAGACCAGTGCTTCCAGTGGTGCCCACCTGACCAAGTATTCCAACGTCACCGACCCGGTGGCCGGACAGAAGAAGCTTATCGTGGACAATGCAATCATCCCGACTGTGGGACTGTTCGACTATGAGACAACGGTCAGCATGCCGATCAGCGTAACCATCGATGGAGCCCTTGATGCCATTGCCCACACCTTCGAGGTGTTCTGTGGTGCAAAGGAAGAGACCTACGAGAAGGCCCGTGAGATCGCCGAGTGTGCCATCAGCCTGGTGGCAAAGTACGCAAAGGTACTAATCGAGGATCCCAAGAATGTGAAGGCACGTGAGGCTATCGGCCTTGCCACCGACCTTGGTGGGTATGCCATCATGATCGGGGGAACCAGTGGTGCTCACCTTACCAGCTTCTCCCTGGTGGACATTGTCAGCCATGGAACTGCCTGTGGAATCATGAATCCCTACTATGCGGTGCTCTACTCCAAGGCAATCCAGAAACAGCTGAAGGTTGTTGGTGCAATCTTTGCCGAGTTCGGATTTGGTTCTTCGGTGGACAACCTGGAAGGGAAAGACCTTGCAGTTGCCGTGGCTGAGGCCATGATTGCATTCAGCAAGTCCATCAAGGCTCCCAGCAAGCTCAACGACCTGAAGGGATTCAGTGAGGCTCATATCGAGCGTGCATTGAATGCTGCAAAGGATCCCCAGCTTGCAATGAAGCTGCAGAACATGCCGGTTCCAATGAGTCCAAGTGATGTCGACACCTACATGGAGCCATTGCTTCGTGCAGCAGCCAGTGGTGACCTCTCCCTGGTCAAGGCGATGTAACCTGGATAGGTTGAGTAGCAGGGCACCATAGGGTGTCCTGTTTCTCAGCCAACGGAGTATTCTATGAAATTATCTGTCGCTATTGCCGGTAAAGAGGCAATGCCCAATGCATTTGTGGTGTTTCGTGGGGTAAAAGAGTCGATCATCAAGGCCCATGAACTTGGCTATGATGGTGTTGAACTCGCTCTCAAGCGTCCTGATGAAGTGTCAAAGGACGAATTGAACCAGTGGTTGCGCGAGAACTGTCTGGAGGTTAGTGCAATTTCCAGTGGACAGGTCTTTGCGGCAAGGAATCTCTACTTCACCGATGGGAACCAGGAAAACCGAGCAGAACTGTACAAGAGTTTCTGCGGCTTCATTGACCTGGCCTCTGATTTTGGTGGGCTGGTCAATATTGGAAGGACCCGTGGCCCTATCGGTGGCCGTGACCCTGCCCTTGCAGAGGAACTCTTCCTCGATATGGCGTACAAGGTTGCCGACCATGCAGAAAAGCGTGGCGTTGAGTTGATTCTTGAACCGGTGAACCGTTATGAGATCGACTTCATCAACAACCTCGATGAGTGTTCAGCCCTGCTCAAGAAGATTGGCCGGAAGAACTTTGTCATGATGCCCGATGTATTCCATATGAACATCGAAGATGACCACATTGGGGACAGCATCATCCGGAACAAGGAGTATGTACGGTATGTGCACTTTGCAGATACCAATCGGCATGCACCTGGGGATGGTCACATGGATTGGGACGAGATTTTTTCCTCCCTTACCAGTATTGGGTATGATGGTTGGACCACAGCGGAGATCCTCCCGTACCCCGATCCTGAGACGGCGGCAAAACGAACCGTCAGCTTCCTGAGGGGAAAATACGGCAAGTATTACTCCTCATGATGC
>NZ_JBFXGH010000032.1:0-20929 GCF_050178175.1 Sphaerochaeta sp. | reverse complement strand
CTGTATCTACGTCAAGACATACCCAGGAGAGCCATATCTTCCTTTGCACTCGGTGATTTTGGTAAGCAAGCACACTCAAATCATACGTAGTAAAAAAAAGGAAGAGTTCAGAGACTTTCATAACAGAGCCTTGGTTATTGAGCCAAGGCTTTGTCTTTATTAGGAGGAAGCTAATGAGTCCTGTATACGTCTAAGGGGTGAAACATGGAACAATAGAGAATCTAGATGCTAGATATCTTATTCCTAACGATATTCGCAAGATTCATGGTGTGTAGCGTTACATTTTTGCGTTACTTTGCGTTGGACTAGGATTTACGCACCAAATAGTTGGAAATGCATGACAACTTGTTGTGATGCAAGCATACAAGCAAGCTGGAAAAGTTGAGGGGAACCTCATTTTTGAGGGTGGATCCACTTTTTCTCTTGCTTTTCCTTTTACAAGGTATTAAACTGCACTTAATACAGGAGATTCACACCATGCCCCCATTGCCTGATTGGGTTCTCAAGTACAAGACCAAGGGAATCTATACGAAAAAGACCAAACATGGGTACGCCCTGTACCGGGGCCATTCAGAGCGGGTACCGGGAAAGAGCTACCCGGTATTCCGCTGTGACGAATACCTGGGGATTGTCACCGAACAGGAAGGCCTTGTGCCATCGAGACCGCCGGTCAAGCCTGCAATCAGGGTCCTCCGCTATGGGTTCTGCCAGATCGTCGAGACCTCATGCAGAGTGCTGACCAGGCATCCCAAGAGGCTCGGCCTCGATGCGGATGTCCTTTTCGTGAAGGCTGCCCTCGGCATGGAAGGCAAAGAAAACCAGATAGGCTATGAAGGCAGCTGGTTTTCCATCCTGTTTCCAGGAATGGACCTGGGCAGGGTCCTGACGGAGGCAGAGGGGCGATACCTGCCCGTCATGAGGCGACAGGTCGGGTCGAAGCTGAGGGACCGCCTTGGCCCTGATTTCGATGAGATGCTCGCCCTTTCCTCAAACCTGTATGCCGTGCATGTGAACGGGGGGTGGCATCTTTCGGATATATCCGGGCGGCTGAAGCATCTTGGCACGAAGCATTCGATACCGTTTGAACTTGGAGGCAACCACCATGGAGTTTGAGACACTGAGGATGCAGATAGAGGATTTCCAGTCTTCCAGCACCATCAAGGTAAGGGATGCGGGCAATGAGACGAGGATCCGCATCCTGAAGAAGATACTGAAACTGTTTGGGGATGTACCCGACTGCAGGGTCCAGGGACGGACTGTCTACCCGCTTGGGGAGGTCATCCTCATGCTGTTCCTCGCCACGCTGGCCGGGTCTGAGAGTTGCCTGTCCACCCAGGATTTCTGGTTGGGCAACGCCAAGCTCTACAGGCGCCTGTTCGGCAAGGAGACCATCCCCAGCCACGATACATTCAGGAGAGTCCTCTCCCTCATCAGGGCCGAGGAGCTCAATGCATTGCTGGTAAGCGTATTGCACAATTCGGATACGGCAATCAGGAAGGCACTGAAACTGCCGACCCCTCCCAAAAGGATAGTGTCGGTGGATGGCAAGCAACTCAGGGGCACAGGGCGCAAGGCAGACACAGGGCAGGAGATCAAGGACCTGCAGATCCTCAATATATATGAGCAGGATACGGAAACCTGTCTCTTCTCCGAGGCGATAGAATCCACGACAAATGAAATCCCCCACGCCCAGAAGCTTCTCGCGAGGATGAACCTCAAGGACACGGTGGTCACCTTCGATGCCATGCATATGCAGACCAAGACCATCGGCATCATTGCCGAGTCGAAAGGTGACTATATAGGGGGACTGAAGGGCAACCAGGGCAAAGCCGCTGAATTCGCCAGGACACTGTTTACGGAAGAGAACAAGCAGAAGCTCAAGGGTATTGATGGTTGCTACCATATGACGAGTGAGATCAGCCACAACCAGCTCGAGCAGAGGTCCTTTTATCTCTACCCACTGACCTCAAGCGAGAAGAAAGGGCTGTTCTCGGAGTGGAAGAAGGTCTCCTCTGTGGTATGCATGGCCAAGACGATGAGACACAACATCACCGGCAAGGAGACGGAGGAGATCCGCTACTACCTTACCAGCCTGAAGGACATCGGTGATGCGGCCCATTGCATACGTTCCCATTGGATGATTGAAAACAGCCTTCACTGGAACCTGGATACTGTCTTTCGCGAGGATGACATGGCCCTGAGTGACAGGAATGCAGCCCTCAACCAGAGCATATTGGACAAGGCATGTCTCTCGCTGTACAAGAAGATGAGCGACCTCATAGGGGGAACACAGAAAATCAGCAAGAAAAGGCTGAGGAAAATCTTCGGCTGGAACTTCAACGATGCCATGTCCCAGGCTTTGACGCTGATGGACCCGGCCACCTTCGCCAAATCTGTGGAGATTATACCGAGAAAGACCCCATAGCCGAAAGTGGGCCATAGACAGATGGGGATCCACCAGGACAGTGGATCTCTTGGCATGTCCTGGGGTATCCTTCATGCACCGTAAATCCCCAAGAAACCTCAAGAATTGGTTACATACAAGCCTCTGATGGTCTCGACAGCCTGAAAGCGTATGTTGGGAATGTATGAGATGGGTTTAGTGCATAGGTCCTAGCGTTGGACGCAATTTATGTGAATTATCATTGACATATATCAATTGTTGTTCTACATTATAAATACGTCTGGAAGGAGTCGCCAAGCGTCTCCACGAGCGATGTTATCATCGCATCGCCAGTCGTTTTTTTATTAGGATGGTTAATAATGCGCCTCTGCTATATTGATGAGTCTGGAACGCCTCAAATTCCAGGAAACACCTCTCATTATATTCTTGCAGGATTGTCTATACCCATCAATAAGTGGAAGAGTTATGATAATCAGATTGAGAAAATCAAATCAAGATATGATTTAACTGGATACGAAATTCATACTGCTTGGTTGCTTCGTCCATACCTTGAACAAACCAAGATACCAAATTTTGAGTCAATGGATTTTCAAACACGACGATTTGAAGTTACAAGAGCCAGAACTATAGAGTTGCAAAGACTGTCTAAAAGTAAATCAAAACAATTCAAACAAACAAAGAAGAACTTCAAAAAGACTGAAGCATATATTCATCTTTCTTATTCTGAACGAAAGAATTTCATTATCGATGTAGCCAATACATTGGCGAGCTGGAACGATGTGAGACTATTCGCAGAATGTATAAATAAATTGAATTTCAATCCTACTCTTGCGAGACTTTCGGTCGATGAACAAGCTTTTGAACAAGTAGTCTCTCGATTTGAAAAATATCTTCAAATATTTTCAAAAAACCCTCATTGCAAAACAAAACACTTTGGCTTGTTGATTCATGACAACAATGAAACCGAAGCAAAAAAATTAACAGACCTGATGAAGAAATTCCATCATAATGGCACTTTTTGGACTGATTTAAGGAATACCATTGAAACTCCATTATTTGTAGATTCAGAGCTTACCAGCATGGTACAACTTGCTGATCTATGTGCGTTTTGCCTTAGAAGATACCTTGAGAACCAGGAAGAAGATCTTTTCAATATTATTTATAAACGTGGAGATAGAGATAAAAAGCAGAGATGTGTTGGTGTACGACATTACAATGGCAATGGACCATGTTCTTGTATCATTTGCAACAATCATAAAGAATCAGATTGATATTTGCTTTTCATTACACCAATCATTCACGTACTCCTTAACGCTCCCTTCTAATGATGCATAAACACTAATAGTTCTTGACAAACCTCATTTAACCCCTTCTAACCAGTATCTCAGAGGTTCGAGACCTCTTTGGCGTAAAACACCTTTAGTACCGACCACGAACTGGTCGGTATTTTTGTGTTCATCACGTAAGACATACCTTAGGGTAATCTAAGATTTTCTCTTTGCATGAAAATACTTGAAATACGAATTTGTTTGTTTCCACACTCTTGACGAGTAACCAATGCTCATCTACGCTTATGACACAAGCACCTCAATCATAGGACGGTGATTGAGCCTTAGGAGGAGTTGTATGCTGGGCTACGATTTGCGGGTACAAACCACTTTCAGGTTTGACTATTGCAGAGTCTTTGATCCACCGAAGGAACATGAGCTTTTGCGTTTCTCTCGGCTCATCTGGTATGGCTATGATGAGGAAGGCCCGGCAGTCTATAGAAAAGACCCCAGAACCGGTGAGGTCGTTCGGATAGATTTCCAGCGTTAGCCACTCTCTTTCCATTGAGGTATGAATATTCAAATTCATTGAAATTTTATCGGATGAATGCTTGACAGTGGGGGGGCAAATATTCGATATTCGCATTACCATCGTGAAGGCTCCAAAACACCTCTTTTGGAAATTCTATGCCTGAAACGAGTGGAGGAAATGGAAAAGATTGAAAGGTGTTGAAGTAACTGCTCAACGGGTATCCCGTTCCTATGGTGATTTCAAGGCTCTTGATGATGTAAGCGTACAAATCAAGAGGGGAGAATTCTTCTCGCTGTTGGGTCCTTCTGGTTGTGGCAAAACCACACTGCTGAGGATTATCGCTGGATTCGATTATCCAGACTCGGGAAGCGTTGCTTTCGACAACAAGGATATCCTCCCCCTCCCCCCTGAGAAACGTCAGGCAA
The DNA here is from genome assembly GCF_050178175.1 of Sphaerochaeta sp. Lineage (GTDB taxonomy): Bacteria > Spirochaetota > Spirochaetia > Sphaerochaetales > Sphaerochaetaceae > Sphaerochaeta. The sequence goes on along the minus strand of NZ_JBFXGH010000032.1, from coordinate 16,300 downwards.
ATACCGTCTTCCAGACCTATGCACTGTTCCCACATCTCACTGTCTACGAGAATATTGCTTTCCCGTTGCGACTCCGTCGTACCGATAAGGCAACCGTGGAACAGAAAGTCATGGAATATGTAAAACTGGTACAACTGGAAGAACATATTTACAAGAAACCTTCCATGCTCAGCGGAGGGCAAAAACAACGAGTAGCCATCGCACGTGCCCTGATCAATGAACCAGCGGTACTACTGCTTGATGAACCGCTTTCTGCCCTGGATGCAAAACTGAGACAGAACCTGTTGGTGGAACTCGACCTCATTCATGACAAGGTCGGCATCACATTCATCTATGTAACCCACGACCAGAGTGAAGCCCTCTCTGTCTCCGATCGTATTGCAGTCATGAACAAGGGCAAGGTATTGCAGATAGGAACTCCCTACGAGATCTATGAAGCTCCAGCAACCAGATTTGTTGCCAGCTTCATCGGAGAGACAAACATATTCCCCTGTACGGTACTCTCCTGTGAACCACAAGGAGAAGAGTACCTCCTACGCGTTGAGGTCCCTCAGCTGCAAGGGGAGGTATATGTAACTGATTCAGAGGCCCAGGAAGTGGGATCTTCACTCGACTTTACCGTCCGCCCAGAGAAAATCAGGATTTCGCCCAATCCTCCAAGAAGCAACAATATAACCATGAACACTTTTAAAGGTATTGTGGAAGAACCCATCTATTCAGGATTCCAATCGAAGTTCTTTGTCAAATTGGAAAAGGAACCTGACACACTGGTGAAAGTATTCAAGCAACACACCGTATTCTTGGAAGAAGGCCCCGAGATCCAGTGGAAGGATACGGTCTATGTGAGCTGGAGTGCTAACGACGGCTACCTGGTAAAGGACACTGTGCAATGAAGCGAATTCTCAAACCAAAGGAACGGGAGCGATTGCTTGGAACGCTCTACAGCGCTCCCATGGGAATCTGGTTCACACTCTTCTTTACAATTCCCATCAGCATCATCATCCTCTACAGCTTCCTCAAGCGTGGCCTCTACGGAGGCGTTGAGTGGGAGTTCTCCCTCTCTGCCTATCAGCAGATGTTCAACCCAAGCTTTGCAAAGGTACTGTTCAGGACGGTATGGATCAGTGTCGTCTCAACATTGCTTTGTCTCTTGATAGCACTCCCCTGTGGATACGCGATGGCAAAAAGCAAGCACCAGACCTTCCTCCTGTTCTTGATCATCATACCCTTCTGGACCAACTCCCTGATCCGTATCTATGCATGGATCTCCATACTATCCAGTGAAGGATTTCTGAACTCACTGCTGAAAAACCTTGGCCTGATCGATCAGAGCCTCGCCCTGATGTACAACAACCAGGCAGTCATTGTTGTCCTGATATACATGTATCTCCCTTTTGCGATCCTTCCGCTCTTCACGACCATAGACAAGTTCGACTTTGCCTTGCTCGATGCAGCCAGGGACTTGGGGGCAACCAAGCTGGAGTCGATCATCAAGGTCATGATTCCCAATATCAAGAGCGGAGTGAGTACCTCCTTCATATTTACCTTCATTCCAATCTTTGGAGCCTATACCGTACCACTCCTGGTTGGCGGCAAGGACTCCACCATGATCGGAAACATCATCGTCGACCAAGTCTCCAAGACCAGGAACTGGCCTCTGGCCTCTGCCTTCTCCATGGTACTGACCCTGATCTCCCTCATCGGAGTATTCTGGATGCTGTACAGTGGGAAGAGAGAGTTTTACCAGAAGAAGAGCAATCAACAGGCGCTCGAGCAGAACATCAAACTGCATCACAGCCAACGGGGAAAGAGATGAGCAATCAGAGAAACTCCTCCAGAACCAGCTTTTCCTTTTCCTATACCATGCTCTCCTTGGTCATAGTATTCCTCTTCATTCCCCTGTTTGTCGTGGTATTCTTCTCGTTCAACAGCGTAAAGGGAATGCAGTGGGAGAGTGCAAGCCTTATCTGGTACAAGACGCTTATCTATGAAAGCCCATCACTTTGGGCTGCATTCAGGAATAGTCTTATCATTGCACTCACGAGCTCCATATCTGCCACCGTACTGGGAAGTCTGGCAGCCATCGGCATCAAATGGTACCGATTCAAGGGAAGAAGCTACATTACCACGGTAAGCTACCTTCCCATGGTCCTCCCCGAGGTAATCATCGGTATCTCCATGTTGATCTTCTTCTCTGCCGTGAAGATTCGTCTCGGCTTATTCACCATATTTGTAGCACATACCACCTTCAACCTACCCTTTGTGTTCATGTTGGTAAGTGCACGCTTGGATGAGTTTGACTACTCCACCCTGGAGGCTGCACGTGACTTGGGAGCCAATGAGCGGCAGACCCTGCTCAAGGTCATCATCCCCTCCATCATACCTGCAGTACTTTCAGGATTCCTGATGTGCATAACCATGTCACTTGAGGACTTTGTCATCACCTTCTTTGTCTCAGGTCCTGGTTCAGGAACATTACCCCTGTATGTCTACTCAATGATCCGCTATGGCGTATCCCCGGTGATAAACGCACTCACCTTTGTCATGATTCTGGGTACCATGCTTATTGCATTCTTCTTCAGGAAGTTCCTCAAGACAGTAGCTACCAGCAGTTAGCTGGCGCCTCTGTCTCATTGAATAGCGGCAAAAGATCCAATTCATACCCCAACTTTATGCATATTTATGCATTTTTTTGCAGTATAACTTCCATTGCCCTTGTCACCCTCTTTTTCAATAGGTATTCTGGACCAACATGTATTAAATGTTGGGAGAATGGTGATCATGAACAGTTATCAGCTCATTACTGCCTTGGCTTTTGCACTCTATCTGGGGCTTATGCTAACAATCGGGTTTTTCACATTCAGAAAAACAAAATCCACCAGTGACTATTTTCTTGGTGGTCGCTCAATCGGTCCATGGTTTACAGCACTCAGTGCTGAGGCAAGCGATATGTCTGGCTGGCTGCTCATGGGTCTTCCAGGCCTCGCCTACTTCACTGGGCTCCAGGAAGCATTCTGGACCGCGGTTGGATTGTTGGTAGGTACGTACCTCAACTGGTTGTTGGTGGCAAAGAGAATGAGAAAATACTCCATTCACGCTAAGGATTCCATCACCATCCCAGAATTCCTCACCAACCGTTTCCATGACAAGAGCAAGCTCTTGCAAACCATCAGCTCGATCATCATCCTGGTGTTTTTCATTGTCTACACCGCAAGTGGATTTCTTGCCTCCGCAAAACTGTTCACCGCTGTATTCGGTATGAATTACTATGCTGCGCTTATCTTGGGCGTACTGGTTATCCTTGGATACACGCTCCTCGGTGGATACCTGGCTGTGGTAGCAACTGACTTCCTGCAGGGAAGCTTGATGTTCTTTGCCTTGGTGATGACTGGCGTGATCGCAGTATTTGCAATCGGGGGACCAGTCCATACCTTCGAACAGCTCAGCCAGTTCGGCCAGCACTTCATCAACCCGTTTGTCACTCCACCTGGAACCAGCTATGGGTTCCTTCAGATCCTCAGTGCGCTTGCCTGGGGCCTCGGATATTTCGGCATGCCGCACATCCTCATTCGCTTCATGTCCATCAGGAGCAACCATGAGGTCAAGACGAGCCGGAGAATTGCCATGGTCTGGGTTGTTATTGCCATGGCAGCAGCATTGCTTGTTGGTGTGGTGGGAAAAATATTCCTTCTGCCCACCACCTTTGACTCCCAGAGTGCAGCAGAGGCTGTGTTCATTGTCAGTATGCAGAAAATATTCCCCACCTTCATAGCAGGGTTCTTTCTCTGTGCAATTCTAGCAGCAAGCATGAGTACCGCCGACAGTCAGCTCCTGGTTGCTTCTTCAGCATTCTCAAAGGATGTCTATAAGGCAGTACTCAGGAAAGATGCCTCTGACAAGGAGACCTTGCTGGTCAGCAGACTCACCGTCGTTGCTATCACCATCATTGCCATCTTCCTGGCGATGGATCCCCATTCCTCAATTTTCGACGTGGTAAGCTATGCATGGGCAGGATTCGGGGCAACCTTTGGACCTGTCATTCTCGCTTCTCTTTTCTGGAGACGTGCCAGTCGCAATGGAGCTGTAGCAGCCATGCTTGGTGGTGGTATTACCGTCGTGGTATGGAAGCAACTTTCAGGAGGCATATTCGATGTCTATGAGTTGCTCCCTGGTTTCATAATCGCTTCCCTCTGTATGGTTGTTTTCAGCTTGCTTGAGAAGCATCCTGATGAAGAGGTCTTCAAGGAGTTCGATGCCTTCATGGCAACAGAAGACTAAGGGGCAGGACCGGGGGGACTCCCCCCGGTTTACTTACGCCTTACCCGATTCTTGTATTTAACCACTTGACCGCATCTCCCAGTTTCCCTATACTTGCCCCAATCCCTAGCCATTCGGTAGGTAATTTCTTGAAGGAGGCACATCAATGATGCAAAGCATGCAAGACAGTATTGAATCTGACATGTGCCAAAACGCACTCGCCTAAGACCTTCAAGGAACCATCATGAAACATGCAAAACATCCACGTTGTGGGTCGGTAACCGACCACATGCGAGGCTTCTGAACAGTATTCCACAGACCCGGCGTAGCCAGGTCCCTATCATTTTATTCAGGAGCAACCCATGAAAACCAACAATACCTACCATTTTGAAACCCTAGCCCTGCATGCAGGACAAGAAAAAGCAGACAGCGCAACCGGATCCCGTGCAGTACCCATCTACCAGACCACCAGCTATGTCTTTGACAGCTGCGATGACGCAGAATCCCTCTTCAACCTCTCCAAGGCCGGAAACATCTACACCCGACTGGGAAATCCTACCCAGGAAGTGTTTGAGAATCGCATGGCCAAACTTGAGGGCGGTGTCGGTGCCCTGGCTGTTGCCAGCGGGTCGGCTGCCATCACGCTCTCCATACTCAACCTTGCAAAAAACCAGGACCATATCGTTTCAGCAAAGACCATCTATGGAGGAACCTACAACCTGTTTGCTCATACGCTCCCTGAGTGGGGCATCACCACCACCTTTGTTGATGCCACCAATATCACAGACGTGGAGAGGGCCATCCAGGACAACACCAAGGCGCTGTTCGTTGAATCGATCGGCAACCCGAATGCCACCCTCTGTGACATCAAGGCCCTGGCCGATCTTGCCCACAGCCATAAGATTCCTCTTGTAGTGGATAATACCTTTGCAACCCCTTACCTGCTTCGTCCCATCGAGCATGGTGCTGACATCGTCGTGCACTCTGCAACAAAGTTCATAGGTGGTCATGGGACAAGCCTTGGTGGCGTTATCATTGACAGTGGAAACTTCGACTGGAAACAGAGCGGAAAATTTCCATCGGTAACAGAACCGAATGACAGTTACCATGGGTTGAGCTTTCTTGATGCTGCAGGAAAGGCTGCCTGGATCACCAAGGCACGCACAGTACTGCTCAGGGACACTGGGCCGTGCATCGCCCCACTGAATGCATTCCTGTTCCTCCAGGGACTGGAAACCCTTCCCCTACGGCTAGAGAGGCATGTACAGAATACGCTGAAGGTGGTCGAATTCCTCGCCGCCCATCCTTGCGTTGCTAAAGTACAGCATCCCAGTCTGGAAGATAACCCGTACCACACACTCTACAAGCACTACTTTCCAAAAGGTGGAATCTCCATCTTCACCTTTGACATCAAGGGAACAGGCGAGGATGCAAAGGCATTCATTGACCGACTGGAAATTTTCAGCCTGCTTGCCAATGTAGCAGATGTTAAGTCACTGGTAATCCACCCTGGAACCACGACCCACTCCCAACTCACCAAGGAAGAGCTGGAAAGTCAGGGTATCTCGGAGACCACAGTACGTCTCTCGATTGGCTGTGAACATATTGATGACCTGCTCTCAGACCTGTCTCAGGCACTTGGGGAGGACGCATCATGCCAGTGACCATCCCAAAAGACCTCCCTGCCGCTGAGGTCCTTAAACAGGAAAACATCTTTTTCATGACCGCTGAGAGGGCCATCCACCAGGATATCCGCCCGCTCAAGGTCGCCATCCTCAACCTTATGCCCAATAAGATGAGGACAGAGGAGCAGTTTCTCCGTCTCCTCGGTAATACTGCCCTGCAGGTGGAGATAACCTTCCTCACCACTGCTAGCTATAAGAGCAAACATACACCTTCATCCTACTTGAAGGCATTTTACCAGACCTTTGCCCATGTGAAAGAAGAGCACTTCGATGCTCTCATCATCACGGGGAGCCCTGTGGAGACCCTAGCATTCGAGGAAGTTGCCTACTGGCAGGAGCTGGAGACAATCCTCAGTTGGGCCGACAAGCATGTGTTTGCCTCATTGTTCGTGTGTTGGGCTGCGCAGGCAGCTCTCTACCACTACCATGGTATCGGGAAACAGGTGCTGGACCAGAAGCTCTCAGGCATCTACCGCCATTCGGTACTGGAGAGGAATCATCCACTGGTACGTGGGTTTGATGACCAATTCTGGGCACCCCATTCCAGGCATACCAGGCTCGATGAGGAGAGCCTCGCTAAACTCAATGACATCCAGATCCTTGCAACCAGTGAGGAAGCAGGGGTCTACCTGGCGGCAAGCCGGAATGGGAGACAGGTGTATGTCACGGGGCATAGTGAATATGACGAGAGAACACTCCTGGAGGAGTATACAAGAGACCGAAAGGCAGGGCTTGATGCCCAGCTTCCGGTCAACTACTTTAAAGGAGATGATCCTACACGGGAAATTCAGGTGACCTGGAGAGGTCATGCAAACCTATTGTTCAGCAACTGGCTGAACTACCATGTCTACCAGAACACTCCCTATCACTTGGAGGAACTTGACTGAAGCACGTTACGGCAGAGCTCCGTCATCCGGCCCTTCAACGAGGCAATCTGCTTATCGGTAATGAACGTTACCTGCCCATGCTCGATTCCTGCCGCCCAGTTGATACTGTAGGCAAGGGCGAGCGTGGATATGCCTGCCTCGCGAAGCAGGGAAACCTCTGTTGCCAAGGTCATCCCCACCATATCGCCACCGATATGGCGCAGATAGCGAATTTCTGCCGGGGTTTCCAGTCTCGGCCCATTGGTGCAGATATACACGCCTGCATCCAGGAGGGACTCATCTTCCTTGAGGACACGGGATCTCAACGATGTGTCGAAAACCTCATCCATGGACGTGTGGACCACCCCATGCTCTCCCCCTGTGTAGAAGGTATGATCTCTCCCGGAGGAAAGGTCAATAAAATCACTGACCAAACCAACCTTTCCTGGAGGTAGTTTCTCAGTGATGGAACCTACTGCATAGATACCAATGGCATGGGTCACCCCAAGCATTTCAAGCGCCTTGACATTCGCACGATAGTTGATCAGGTGAGGAGGGTTTGAATGGTCTGATCCATGTCGAGGAAGAAAGACCAAGGAAGCATCCTTGCCCTTACCAACAAACAACTCAACATCCCCGTATGGAGTATCCACCACCTTCCGCTGTGAATCGATTGCTTCCATGGTATCGACTCCGGTACCTCCAATAATTGCTTTCATTGAAAATTCCTCTTGATTTCTTCCGGTTTAAGTACACCCTTACCCGTGACAACCCCTGTTACCAGATCAGGAGAAATGATGTCAAAGGCCGGGTAGAGTGCCTTCATTCCATCAGAGGAGGTAGCCTTTCCCATACACTGGGTTACCTCCCCGGCCGATCGCCACTCCATCTGTATGCCACTTGCATCCTGTTTTGTTGGATCGGGGGAGACGGAAAAGGCATAATAGGGTACCTGGAATCGTTTCGCTGCTATGGCATTGCCAAGCGTTCCCACCTTGTTCACCACGGTACCATCCATGCAGACCAAGTCAGCGGCGGTCATGTAGAGGTTTACATCTCCGTTTCCAAGGAACGTTGCCCCCATCCCATCGGTGATCACACTGACCTCGATCCCCATCTCCTGGAGAGAGGGAGCGGTAAGCCGACTCCCTTGCAAATACGGTCTGGTCTCAGGGACAAATACCCTGATTTCCTTTCCCTCCTCCTTTGCATATGCAAGGGAGAGGAGGAAGGTATGCTCAGCAAAGCAAGTGGTCAGCACACCAGCCTTATCAGAAATAAGAGAGCTCCCGGCTCTGCCAAGTTGGTGGTAGAGCTGGTCAAAAGCCTTTCTCCTGGCTTCCACCAGAGGCGCTACCCGTTCGATGAAACCAGGGTCTCCTCGCAGTTCATCAAGAAGGGAAAGCAAGGTCCGTTTCATCGTGGTATTGGTTGGGCGGGAAGCGATAAGCCGTGCAGCTGCATTTTCAAGCTCTCTGAACTCCTTCTCAGCTGAACCTTCTTTCATCTGCTCTGCGACAAAGACCATCGCAGTGAGGGCAACCTCCAAAGGTCCCCCTCCCTGGGTGACCATCCGTTTCAGGGCAGAGGCAACCTCAGGGATGGAGGAGCAACGCTCAAAGCGCTTTTCAAACGGGTAGACCCGTCTATCCCCGATCAGGAGATGCTTTCCCTCAATTCGAGCGATATTCTCACTCCTGAGGAGGTAAGGCAGGGTGATCATCAATGCACCCAGAATGAAAGATGATCTTCCACAATTGCCTTGACCAAGGCCTCATCCTCTGCCGGCCCCACCACTTCCATATCCTTCTGCCCATGGGCGAGAACTTCATGGCTGGGAAGATTGAACGTGGGATTTTGCTCATCAGCTCCGGTCAGCTCAAGAAGTTTCTCCTCAGTAATACCAAAGACCAGCCTTCTTACATTGGTCCAGTACATTGCTCCGGTGCACATGACACATGGCTCTGCGTTGGTATAGAGCGAGCACGTAGCAAGGAACTGGGGGTCATACAGTTTGCTTGCCTTGAAGAGCAGCAGGGTCTCTGCGTGCATTGCAGAACCGCCTTCCTCGTAATCATTCATCTGCTCAAGCAGGATCTTTCCGTCCTTGTCAGCCAACAAGGCACCAAAGGGATGGTTACCTTTCTCTTTTGCCTGATGGGCAATCCTGACTGTTTCATACAACAGCTTTCTATCCCGTTCATTGGGTTTCTTTCTTGTGATGGTAGGCATGACAGCTCCTCTCTTATTAGTATCCCTACCCTATCATGAGCGGCAGGAGATGACAATCGGATACAAGTACATAAAACTTCATGAAACGATTATCTAGTGCCATAACATAGGCTAATGGCATGTATTTCATGGTACTGAAAATCTTCTTGCATTGACGTTTCTCAAAAGAGCACGTACATTAGAGTAAGTTGCATAAAGCAACGAACATACAAAAAGGAATGACTATGAACAAACCTAATCGAACGAAAATGATTGTGACCTTGTTGGTGATGATGCTCATTTCCACTGCACTGTTTGCAGCGGGGGCAAAAGAAGCCCATCCCGATGCAGTCACTGTGCGAGTGCTTTCCGCTTTCGACCAGCAAGGCCAGAGAGCTTTTACTGTCAGGACCCTGGAAAACGTGGACTTGGTCTTCATGACAAACACGATGACAGAGTCAACATACCCTGTTGCATCGCTTTCGCGAGGTGACTACCTGGAAGTAGTGGTAGAGAATGGCTTTGCCTCACATATCCGCTATATCAACCCCTTGGTTGCTACCGGTGTGCTTCCCTACAACATCAGCACTGCACAGGCAACAGAACTGGAGAGCCTTGAGGACCGTTTCAGCTACACTTATGGATTTATGTTGATCCAGTCTTTTGCAAACCAAGGACTGTTCTTTGATGCAGGATACTATGTAAAGGGTGCCCTCGATGGATACAAGGACTCCCAGAGCGATTCAATGAGTGGATATTACACCCTTGAAGAGCTGTATGCCAATGTTGAGCAGTATCAGGCAGAAATTTGGAGTCGCGGTCTTGCCCAAACCGATTATGGTAAGTCCTATGACAGCATCGATGATGTAAGAGGACTGAATAAGCCAGAGGAACTTGCAGACGCATTCAGTTACACCTATGGCTACCTGTTGGCCCTGAATATGGCCAGCCAAGGTATCCATGTCAATGGAGACCTCTATGCAAGCGGTGCCTTGGACTACGCATGCGGCAATCATCTGTTGATGAATGAGGCTGAAATGCAGACTGCCTTCATCGAATACCAGGCGGAACTGGAAAAAGAGTACGATGCATGGCTTGCCGAAGTTGCAGCAACCAACCTTGAGGAAGCTGAGGCTTTCCTGGAGCAGAACAAGTCCAATGAAGGTGTCATCACCACAGCTAGTGGCTTGCAATACCAGGTATTGACCCCTGCAGATGGCAAGAAGCCCACAGCGAGTGACAACGTAGAGGTAAACTACCAGTTGCAAATGGCTGACGGGACTGTCATCGAGAGTTCCTACGACCGAGGGGAGACCGCTCACTTCCCTGTAGATGGATTGATCGACGGGTTCACCGAAGCGCTACTTACCATGAACACCGGAAGTGTGGTAAGGACCTGGATTCACCCAAGCCTTGGCTATGGTGAAGCAGGAACTGATACCATTCTCCCCAACTCGTTGCTTGTTTTTGACATTGAGCTCGTCGGTATCGACAACTAAGCATCTCTCGCTTGATGATACCGGGCCATGGATCTTATCCGTGGCCCGTTTTCGTTGCTAGGCATCCAACCCTACTTTGGATATACTGGTTTCAGGTCGGAAACCATTAGCAGCCAATTGATTGATCACCTCTATGCTACCCTACGGGACAAGATTCGAAGTGGAGCACTCCCCGGGGGCACAAAGCTCTCTGAAAATACATTGGCAGCAACATTCGCATGCAGGAATACCAGCATCTGACCGAGGTACAAGCCTACCTCGAAGCGCTTGCCATCCGCTTTGCTTGTGAGCAACATGCTGATGCCATTGCATTGGAGCAAATTCTTGATACCATGGATGGTTTGATAGAAGAAAAGGGACCTTTCCACATACAGAAATTCAGCGAACTGCACTACCGGTTCCACTTTGAGCTTGTATTGCTTGCAGGCAATGACCTGCTTACCCTCACCTACAGCCGATTGAATCTAGGGGAGGCAGCGTTGCTGTTCAGCCAGACATTGAATAAGCGTGGACTGAAAAAGACCCAGGATGAGCATAGGAAGCTGGTTGCAGCGATCAAGAGCCAAACGTAATCAGTTCAAGAATCAGGATCAGGAAGGGTAAAAACCACCTTCTTGACCTTGGTCTGCATAGTTCGATTCTGCTTGTGGCGGAAACGCTCTCCCTTCCTGAGCAGGACAAACAGGCCAGTGGTACACTGCGTCACCACCTCCACCAATGCCTCACGCTGTAGACTGAGTATCTCTTCCCCTTCCAGGAGAATATGTACCTGATTATTTTCCGCCTGACCGAGTTCCCCTTTGACCAAGCTCTCATACGCCATCACCTGATAGGGAATCCCATCAACCGTATAGAATCCCTCCTCATCATCATAAGGAAGACCACGGTCCATTATGGTGATAACACCCTGCATCGCAGGATGCAGGGCACGATACCATTCAAGATTGTCCAAGAGATCAACCAGCATCAGATTGCATTACCTTTATTCTTCTGCCAAAGCTGTTCGTAGTTGATGATCTGATCCACACAGCCATCGATCCCAAGTTTTCCACTGTCAAGACTCAGATCATAGGTACGGCACATCCCCCATTTCCGATCACTGTAGTAGTTGTAGAAGTTGGCCCTTTGCTTGTCTGTTTTCAGACATATATCCTCAGCCTTCTTCTCTTCAATCTCATATACACGAATTGCGCGCTCTACCCTACTATCCAAATCTGCATGGATGAAGATATTGATGGTATTCTCCATCTCCCTGAGAATGTAGTCAGCACATCGGCCGACTATTACACAGGGACCTTCGGAGGCAAGTCGCTTGATCGTCTTGCTTTGGATGAGGAAAAGTTGGTCATTCAGCGGCATCTCGGTAACACCCAAGGCTCCACTGGCCATCGGATAGTTACCCATTACTAGCGAGTAAAAGATGCTGCTGGTTGCTTTCTCATCAGCATTTGAGAAAAGCGCCTCACTAAGGCCGCTGTCCTGTGCACTGATCGCTATGAGTTCCTTGTCATAGAAGGGAATTCCCAGTTTTTCCGCCAGATTCTTCCCAACTTGCCGTCCGCCGCTTCCAAACTGTCGTCCAATGGTAAATACGGTGTTTGTACTCATATGAGGTCCCTCCACTACCTAGAGTATATCATACCAATGGAGAATGTGCAGGTACCCAACGTGCAAGATGGAGAAATATCTACCTTACCGTGGCAATAACCCGAGTGGGAGCGCCGTCTGCATTCTTGAATGAGAGCGGAAGGCAGGTAAGCTGCACCACCTTGGAAACTACCGTATCCAGTTTGACCAAGTTCTCGATGATCAGGGCATCCTGAGCAAAGATGGCATGATGGACAGGGAACGAGAGATCTCCGCTGCGGTCACAGTTTGGGGTATCAAAACCAAATAAGCGAATTCCCCTTGCAAGCAGGCTGTTTACTGCGTCCACACTCAGTTGTGCCCTGCCTACCGTACAGAACAGGACAGCATCGCAGGAAGGATCGAGTTCAGGAATATCTTCTGGGTCAATTATATCAAGATTCCTGCAATCCATCACATAAGCAGTGGCAAAGAACCTGGAGAGAGGATAGACATCGAGTGTTTTTCCTCCCTTCAACAGATGAGCAGGGCTGTCCATATGGGTACCCGTGTGGGAACCAAGTGAAATTCTGGTAAGGTTCCAACCCTCTTTATCAATGGTATGGAATGGTTCGAGAATGGTATCAGGGTCCCCCTCATAAATTGCATGGCCACTTTCCAAGCATATGGAAAGGTCATACCGCTGTATGGCAGCTTCCCTCTTTCTCTCCTGATAGAGTTGATGGCTGAATGCCTTCCTGGCGGTCTCATAGAGATCCTTGCGGAAATCAAGGCCTAATTTGTGTGAAGCCAGCAAGCCATTGAGCCGATATACCAAGTCATTTGCAGCCTGGCCTGCCATACGTTGCACTGCCTCCACCTGATGACGATAGGTAAGATAGTGCAAAGCCTTACCCAGATGTTCAGATACTATGCACCTTGCTTCGGCAGTAGCTGCTTCCCTACGGGGCAGGGAAACCGAAAAGTCTTCCACCGTGAGGACTGCAACCCCCTTTCTCTCAGCCAGTAATGGATTGATATCCCTTACCGGGGCAAGGTCAATGAAAAGCTTTGGGCCATCGGGACTGTCAAGATCGACGGTATACTCCATCCCCTTCGTTGCACTGATCACTACATCGTATGATCTGAAATGATCAAAACGTTCCTCATAGGCGAGTGCCTTCACGCCTTCTGGCAGCAAAAGATCTGCTTTTTCAAGGTCACGGAATGTCATGGTTACCTGATATCCCTTTCCAGAGAGAGTTTTTGCCACAAGACGAGAGAGGGCACTACTCCCGATAAGCATCACCTTCTTGTCGACTTCCCGCTTCTCAAGAAGCATAAGCACTGCCTCAGCCAGGGACTCATCGGGAACCTGCAGGTAAACCTTCGATTGAACTGCTTTTGCCGTGGTAATCGCTTCCTTGAAGAGATACTCCATCCTGGGTGAAGCGCAACCATGGATTCGACTTCTCAAGAGGCTTGTGTGTATCTGGCTGATGATCTGGTCCTCACCAAAGAGGGGACTGAGCAGGCCACATGCCAGAGAGAACAGATGCTCGATCGCCTCCTCACCGAAGATGCTGTAGGTATGCTCGGCCCATATGAGCACGGGAAGAGAGAGGGCCCTGAGAAACGGCTCCTTGCAATCAATTTGTGGGTTCTCACACCATACTTCCACACGGTCACAGGTGGAAAGCAGGATAACCGCATCACTACGGGTTTGCTTACGCAGCTTGATGGTTATCGCACTAAGCTGTTTTTCAGTAAATGAGAATTGTGAATGGGCTGAGGGAGGGAACTGATCAAAACGGATCCCTACTACTGATACACCTATCACTGCCTACCTCCTAGACGCTCCCCATGGAACAGGTACTGCTGAGCAAGTGCTGCGTACGGTGCAAAGAATGTTTCATCTTTTGTGGGATAGTATCGCTTCATCACCTTCAGCATCCAGGTATCGAGAGGGAATGCCTCCATATGATGATACCCAAACAGCAAAATACAAGAGGCAACCTTTTCCCCTACTCCCCTGATGCTCTTGAGCAGCTCTTTTGCAGACTGGTAGTCCAGGGATTCGATGGATCCAAGAAGATCTGCATGCGAGATGGCACTGATAAGGTAAGGAGCCCTGAACCCCATGCCCAGTGCCCTGAACGCTGTCTCACTAACCCCCTCAAGCTGCCCTGGCCGGGGAAAGGCAAATACACCGGGGGAAACCTCTGTTCCATAGGCTCTGCAAAGGGTTTTGTACATCCCCCTGATACGCTTGATATTGTTGTTCTGACTGAGGAGGAAACTGACCAACACTTCCCATGGATCTTGGTTGAGTATGTGAATACTCCGATACTGACTGATGAGCAAGGAGAGATGGGGGTCAAGAGCGCTGAGCTCACGCTCAGCCTCATCATATTCCCACTCCATATCGAAGTAATGAGAGATCATGGCATCCTCTGCTACCAATGTGGGGAAGTCAGCTTCCTCAAACATGATATGACGCCCTCCCAGCACCGCTTCATAGGCTGAACCTTCCTTGGCCCAGGCAAAGGTTTGTCCACAAAACAACGTTGCCTCGATGTTGATCAGGGTATCATTCATAGCCGAAACAATAGCAAAGCTCTTCGCTTCTTTCAAGCAAAGCATGCATCACTTCTATTAGCCATTATTTCGCCATTGTGTTATACTGCCTTCCATGAATCAAGGAATAACGGGAATGCGAACAAGTGAACATGATACTATCTTACGTTCTCGCTATCGTTTCATGGTTCATGAGAAAAGAACGCTCTTATCGTACCTTGACCTGGGACAGATCAAGACCGTTGCGCAAGTTTTATCTGCACTAGAAGATGATTCCTTCTCGCTGCATTATCCTTTCAGCTTTGCCGATTTGCATCTGCAAGCCTATCCAGAAATATCGGCCATCTACAATGCTCTGGATTTCGGCATGCAGTGCCAGGTGCTTGACCGTGCGGTGGAATATGGGAAGGAAGGAATCTGCGAGGCCTTGGTTGCCGTTGACTACCTAACAGGTCTCACCACAATTGTGGCTTTGGGAAAAAACCAGGAAGAACTGGAGCAGAGAGCTCTCTCATATCTCGAGGATCCCTTGGTGAAGACACTGATAGATGAACCTTCGGAGAAGGAACTCCTTGACCTTCTGAAGAATGTCCATACATCACTCCTCCAAGCAGAACCGGCCAAAGAGCAATATGCCTGTTATCGGGTGGCGTGCAGCGATGAATTCTTTCTTTCCCATCTTTTTTCCATACTGATCGATGTACCATTCACCCTGACCTGGGGTGTGGAGAAAGACAGCGCGGGTCGAGCCATTCCCAGCTATGTCACTGATATGAACGTTTAGTTACCGGAGTCAAACCATTGAATAGGGCTGTGAATGATCCATTCTGGCTTGGTAGGGACACATTCTGGGAGCGGGTATTGAGGAACATCACAGGAGCAAAATAGACTTTTGCTTGTTCCTCGGGTGCATGCTTGAGCACTTGTCTGGCTACCTCGTCACTTAGGTGAGGACAATTGGGGTACATGCCCACTCCGACGATAATCCACCAGAGTCTGGCCTTTTGCTTCTGGGCCTTGAGCTGGGGGTACCGGTTTCTGCTGCCGCTACGGAACACAACAGTCTGACCCATCTCATGAAGTGCCTCCTCAACGTAGGCTACGCCCATTGCATACAGCGCATCATCACTCAACAACTTGTAGGAAGCGGCTGTTCTTGCTGCCTCAATCTGTGGTAATCGGAAGAACGCTCTCATACGTAATTATACCACAATCGATAGGTTTTCCTAGTCTTCTTCGAACAACCAAGTGGACAAATAACGCTCACCAGAATCAGGGAGCAGAACAACGATGGTCTTACCCTTCCAAGCCGGATCTGATGCAAACTGGAGTGCAGCATACATTGCCGCCCCACTGGAAATGCCAACCAACAGTCCCTCCTGTTTTGCAAGAGAGCGTGCAGTCTTTCCTGCCTTTGCATCCTCAACGGTCACTATCTCATCGATTACTGAGCGATCGAGATTACCCGGTACAAATCCTGCCCCAATACCCTGGATCTTGTGAGGACCACCATATCCTTCACTCAGAACTGGACTGGTTGAAGGTTCCACGGCGACAATCTTTACTTGGGGATTCTGTTCCTTGAGGTACTTGCCCACCCCACTGATGGTCCCACCGGTACCGACACCTGCAACAAACA
>NZ_JBFXGH010000031.1:0-22896 GCF_050178175.1 Sphaerochaeta sp. | reverse complement strand
AGTGGAGCTTCCTTGGCGAAAGAGAACCCCCGCAAGATGCTTGAGGCCGATTTCAAGGTCTATCGAGAACTCGGTGTGTCGTTTGGGATCGGACAGTGTGAAGTAACCACGCTCAGCGACGTGGATGAGTACAAGGATGCGTATCTCTCCGAACTGGAACGCCTGAAAATGGCGCAAGGTCTGGATTGGGCAATGTTCCTCATCACTGATGTTGTGAGGGAGAACAGTGTACTGCTTATGACGAGTTTGCCGATCACTGAACGGAAACTAGCCTATGAGAAGACAGGTGAGGGAAAGTTTTTCCTTCCCGGGGTCCTCTCCAGGAAGAAACAATTGCTTCCAGAGATTCTCAGGGTGCTTGAAGAGTAGAACCTATTTGATCTCAGCGATGGTTATGACACTGGGGATGGTTTTCAGATTCTTGATGATCTTCCTGAAGTCATCCTCTCTCTCCACTTCCATGGTGAATGTCCCCCTAAGTTTACCTTCCTCATCATCGTGCAGCTTGCCTTCGATGAGATGCCCCTTATGCTTACGCAGTGCTCCCTCGATCTCCCCGAAAAGATCATAGGTGCGCTTGCTGGTTACACTGAAGCGTTTGGTAAGTTTCGGGAACTCTGTTTCCCATTCCACCTCGATAGCCCGGTCATCAATTTCTGCCATGTTCTTGAGATTGGGACAGCTGCGTTTGTGGACGATGATTCCCCGTCCTCGACTGATGTATCCAACAATGTCATCCCCCCGTACTGGATTACAGCACTGGGCGATGTGGATCATCATATTTTTCTCTTCACCAACACGGAATTTGACCCGTTTTGCATCAAAGACCTCCCTGACGATATGCTCATCATCCATCGGCGGCTGTGGTGGTTGCGGCTGTTCCTCTTTCTGCTGATGGTCGGGTGCTTTTCTCTTTGCAATGATGTCCTTGTCGATGAGGATGTTCTCATCATACTTGTTCAGCCATGCCTTGATTTTCTTGCGTGCACTGCTTGTCTGGGCATAGCGGAGCCATTGCAAGTGCGGCCGTGCATTGGGACTGGTCAGTATCTCGATGACCTGGGTATTCTTCAGTGGGGCATTGAGCGGGATGATGGACCCATCAGCCTTGGCGCCGGTGGTATGGTTGCCTACCTCGGTGTGGATCTGATAGGCAAAATCCAGGGCGGTGGAATTGGTGGGAAGTTCCACGATGTGTCCCTGTGGAGTGAATACATAGATGGTATCCTTGAGCAATTCCCCCTTGATATCCTCCATGTATGACTCACTACTCTCGATCTCGTTCGACCAGATCTTGAGCTTGCTGATGATACGGGAGAACTGTTCATTGTCCATCTTGTTCCAGGACCCACTGTCACTGCCTGTATCTGCTTTGTAGCTCCAGTGGGCGGCAACACCATACTCAGCGGTAAAGTGCATTTCCTTGGTCCTGATCTGTATTTCCAGCAACTTGCCATCGAGTGCCATGACCGTAGTATGCAGGCTCTGGTAGTTGTTTGCCTTCGGCATGGCAATGTAGTCCTTGAACCGTCCTTCAATAGGCGGCCATAGGCGGTGTACCACCCCAAGGATGGTATAGCATTCGGTTATGGTGTTGCAGAGGATGCGCACCCCAAGGATATCGAAGATCTCATCAATCTCCTTTTTGCGCTTCTTCATTTTCATGTAGACCGAATAGGTATGCTTGGCTCTGCTGGTGACAATGATGTCACTCAGCTCAGCATCACCGCAGGCACGATAGATGGACTTTTCCACCCGGTTCAGGTACGCATTCTGTTCACTCTTCTTGCTTAACAAGTAATCTTGTATGTAGTTGAAGGTATCTGGTTTGAGTACTTTCAGACTCAAATCTTCCAGTTCATCCTTCAGCCACGAGATACCCAGACGGTCGGCAAGGGGAGCAAAAATATCGAGGGTATCCCCTGCGATTTCCTTCGCCCGCTGCGGGTTCAGGTGCTGGATGGTGCGCATGTTATGCAGTTTGTCTGCAAGTTTGATGATGATGACGCGGATGTCCTTGCTCATGGCAAAGAACATCTTGCGGATGGTTTCAGCTTCCTGGACGCTCTTGTTCATCGTCTTGAGGTTGGCTATCTTGGTCTCTCCCTCGACCATATCAGCAACAGCCTGTCCAAACGTCTGGGAAAGTTCATCGTAGGTGGTATTGGTGTCTTCGAGCGTGTCATGGAGAAGCCCTGCGCAGATAGTATCTGCATCCATCTTCAATTGGATGAGAATTTCACCTACTGCTAGTGGGTGGATGAGATATGGTTCGCCACTGGCTCGTTTTTGGTTTTCATGCTTGCTGTCGGCGAAGGTAGCCGCGGCCAGGATTTTCTCCTGGTCAGCCTTGGGATACTTATACGCCTTTTGGATGAAACGCTCGATCAATTGTTCGTACATGCAAGTACCCCCCACACTACGCGTTCATGACCGGATAGATCCTTGGCAATGGTAATATGATTGAAGTGGTGCTCCTTGAATAGGCTGGCAACCTCTTGTGCCTGCCTGTAATCACATTCGATAAACAGAGCTCCTCCTTCCTTGAGATGCAGGATGCTCTGTTCCAGCAACCTTCTGATCAAGGAGAGCCCGTCCTGGCCTTGCCCATCCAGCGCACCCCTTGGTTCCCATGCTACCTCCGCTGAGGCCTCATCACACCAGGTGGCGGTGAGATAGGGAGGATTGCTCACGATCATACCATAATTTTGTGAAATCGTGGAGAGGAGATCCGCTTGATGAAGTAAAAGCTCATGCCCAACCAGTGCAAGGGCATTTTCCCTGGCAATGTCCAAGGCATCCGCTGAGATATCAGATAGCTCAACATCCACATCCAGTTCAAGGGAAAGTGTGATACCGATTGCACCACTGCCGGTGCATACATCAATGATGGGAAGTAATGCTTCCTTTCTCTTTCCCTGGGAGAAATGAAGCACTTCCTCGATAAGGGTCTCCGTGTCCGGACGGGGGATGAGTGTATGTTCATCAACCAGAAAAGTCCTGCCGTAGAACTCCTTATGCCCCAATATATATGCCATTGGTTTGTGAGCCAGTCGCTGGTCCCTGAGTTCCTCGAGGATTTCGAGCTCCTCTGATGCCAGGATCCGTTCACTCTCCATGATCTGGTGAACCTGGTCAAGACCGGTTGCCTTCTCAAGGAGAAGACGTGCATCCAGGTTTGCGCTGTCACCTACCTGTCCCGCTTGCAGCAATCTGGCAGTCTGTTGCTTCCAGCTGGCAATGGTCATGAACACGTTCCTTACGCTTCCTTGAGTGCAGCTTCACCTGCGGCTATCTTCAGTGCCTCAATAACCTCATCAAGATCTCCAGCCATGATCAGTTCGAGCTTGTACAACGTCAAGTTGATCCGATGGTCGGTGAGCCTGTTCTGTGGATAATTATAGGTACGGATGCGTTCACTGCGGTCTCCTGAGCCAACCTGGTTCTTCCTGGCCTCTGCCCGTTCCCGGTTTTTCTTTTCCTCTTCCAAGTCGAAAAGACGGGATCGGAGAACACGAAGCGCTTTTGCCTTGTTCTTGATCTGGCTCTTTTCATCCTGACAGATTACCACCAGTCCTGTGGGAAGGTGGGTAAGTCGGACGGCACTGTCGGTGGTGTTGACGCTCTGTCCACCCGGGCCTCCAGCGCGCATAACATCAATTTTCAGTTCTTCCTGACGAATCTCGATATCAGTTTCTTCCGCCTCGGGAAGTACGGCCACCGTTACTGCACTGGTGTGGATTCTTCCCCCACTCTCGGTTTCAGGGACCCGCTGTACCCGATGTACCCCGCTCTCAAAACGGAGCGATCCATAGACATCCTTCCCACTAATGGAGAGCACCAATTCCTTGTATCCTCCAATGCCTGTTTCATTGGAAGAGAGAATTTCCATCTTCCATCCCTTGGCATCAGCATAGTGGGAGTACATGCGGAAAAGGTTTGCTGCAAAGAGTGCCGCTTCCTCGCCACCGGTTCCTGCACGGATTTCCATGATGATGTCTTTTCCTTCCATCGGGTCGGGGGGGATGAGGAGCATCTTCGTCTTCTGTTCGCTCTTTGCCAGTTGCTCTGTCAATTCGTCAAGTTCTTGCTCGGTCAGCTCGAGCATCTCAGGATCTTTCTCTTCCTTGAGCAATTGCTTGGCATCTGCAATCTGCTCTTTCAATCTCTCCATTTCCTTGAGCTCATCAATAATGGGAGCAAGGTGGGACCTCTCCTGATTAAGACTCCTGAAGAGTTGCATATTTTGCATGGTTTCAGGATTGCTGAGTTTCTCATCTATATCTGCAAGCTGCTTTTCGTAATCAGGCAGTTTTTCTAGCATCGTTTTCTCCTACATGGCAAGTATACAAAAGTGATGGGTCTTTGCATAGCATCGCTAGATATCCAAACGGGAGAGCCTCTGTCGGTTCTTGGCAACCTCGGCAGGTCCAAGTGTATTCATCCGCAGGAAAAGTAATCCACCTGCAAGGAAGAAGAGGGCAGGGATAACCCCCATGTGGAGTCGTATGCCCCATATTGCTTGTTCAGTAATTGCAAGGGGGTCGAATGCGGTTGCTTTGTGTACGATGAAAAAGACCAAGGCTTGGCTTGCATAGCTAAATCGCATGAAAAATGCCCTGATACCAAGGACCACCCCATCATCGCGACGCTTTTGTTCCACTAGCAGGCTATCAATAACATCGGCCATGGCTGGGCTCATGAATGTCCAGAAACCTCCAAAACCCAGGCCCCAGAGCGCCATTGCAATCACATATGATGTGGCCGATGTGAGAAAGGAGAGAGGAAGAGCGAAGAGAGCCAAAACAAATGAGCAGAGGATGAGCATCAACTGATTGTTTTCCAGGCGCTTGGCAACCTGCATCCAGATCAGAATGGAGATCAGCGTCCCCACCAGCATCCCTGCGAAAATTGGGGTGGCCCCGCTGCTTTTCGCTGCAAGCACATACTTGACCACATAGTTGACGCTGGCAGTCATGAGCATACATCCGCTCTGGTAGAAGAAGAGCAACAGTACAAAGGCGAGCAGGTTACGATTCTTCAGTGCCCGTTTCATCTGGTCAAAGAAATGAGGGGATGCTTCCTTTCCCTTTTGCCGGGTGAATCGTGCAATCATGTCCTTGGTCTCAAAGACCCCGAAGCTTATCCCAATGGTTGCCAACAGGCTGAGTCCTGCAATGGCCGATGCGCAAATGAGGTAACTCGACCTTACTCCATACGAGAAAAACAGGGGAGGGATGATGAAGCCGGAGGCAATCCCCAGGACCCCGATACCGGTACCGACTGCTGCCGTCGTGGTTCTTTCGCTCTGGGTTCTGAATTTATCAGGGTAGATGCTTTGGTAGTTTACTTCCCAAAGGGAGTAGAACCCATCATAGAGACAGATGGTAATGACCATCCAAAGGAAGACAGGGAGTGGGTTCTCCCTGGCATCCCACGAGCTGGGTACACTGAAGATGAGAATGAAAAATACGCTGCAAAAGATAAGTCCCAGGATAATCCAAGGGAATCTTCTGCCAAATTTCTTGGAAAAAGGGGCTCCTTTGTTGGTCACATACCCTATGATTGGGTCGTTTATGGCATTCCAGAGCGAGTAGAGGATGGTTGCAAGCGCGGCATAGCCGGCAGACAACCCCACCTCCGTTTCGTAAAACATGAAGACGATGCTGCCGAATGCTCCGGTTAGGAACTCTGCAATGAATTTTCCCATGCCATAGGAGACCATGATGCTTCTTTTTGCCATGATGTACCTGCCTTGCTTCTTTATACTGCAGGCAGTCCTTCACGTCAAATGAAAGCGGTATCCTAGCGCTTCTCCTCCGTAAAGCGTACCACCATGTGCACTACTGCAACTTGATTGCTCTCATTGGCAATGGAGTGCTCCACATCGCAATGGTACACGAGGAAGTCGCCCTTCCGTATCTCCGCATTATTATCCCCAGCCTGTACCTTTACCGCACCTTTTACAACGGTAAGATACTCCTGCGTTCCTGCATAGTGCGGTTCACTGCTGAGAATGCTGTGTGGCTCGAGGGTGACAAGGTACATCTCAAGATCCTCCACCATGCTCAAGGGGCTGAGGATCCTGATGGACACCCCATTTTCATGTGTTTCGAGTTTTGGGGAGTCCTCTCCGGCCGGGTTGAGGGAAAAGATCCTTTTTGGCTGATCGTCTGAATCGAGAAGATCATTGAGCTCAACATTCAAGCCCCTTGCAATTTTCCAGACAGTGGCCACCGTAGGGTTTACCTTGTCGGATTCAATCTGGCTGAGCATTGCCTTCGACACACCTGAACGCTCAGAGAGTACATTGAGTGTGAGTTTCCTGCTGGTGCGTATCCGTTGTATGTTCTTGCCGATCATGGGAGGGGTTTCCATTGCATCGCTCCTTATGGTAATAAGTTTGACATAGTGAACTATGTTTATTATAATGAACATAGTTATTGTATGCTCCCCAAAAGGGAATTGTCAAGGAATGTGCTCTTGGAGGGTCTGATGAAAAACATCCTTATCATAGGTTCATTGGGACAGCTTGGTTCAGAGATAGCCATGGAATGCCGACGTCGCTATGGATCTGATCATGTCGTATTGACTGATATCCGCGATGATGTAAACAAGGAGCTTATCGGTGGAGGCCCTTTTTACAAGGTAGATGCACGTGATGGGGAAACCATCAATGGGATTGTCAAGAAGCATAAGATTGACACCATTTATCATTTGGCCGCATTGCTCTCTGCGAGGGCTGAGCAAAATCCTCTATCAGCGTGGGACCTCAATATGAATGGATTGATCGCAACCTTGGAAGTGGCGAAAGAGAATAGGTGTGCGGTGTTCACCCCTTCCTCGATCGGGGCTTTTGGTCCTACCACTCCCAAACAGTTCACCCCACAGGATACCATCCAGCGTCCGACTTCCATCTACGGGGTGACCAAGGTTGCCGGTGAGTTGCTGTGTGACTATTACCACCATGCTTATGATGTTGATACCCGGGGGGTTCGCTACCCGGGCATTATCAGCAATATGACTCCTCCGGGCGGTGGTACGACAGACTATGCGGTGGAAATCTACTATGAAGCGGTGAAGAGGGAGCATTATACCTGCTTTCTCAGGGGCGACACCTACCTTGATATGATCTACATGCCGGATGCAGTGGAAGCGGCAATCCAGATAATGGAGGCAGATCCCGGTCGTCTCAGGCACCGCAATGCATTCAATATTGCCAGCATGAGTTTTTGCCCTGAGGAGCAAGCTGCCTATATACGTACCCTCATCCCAGGGTTTACCATTTCCTATGAGGTGGACCCCGTGAAGCAAGCCATTGCAGATTCCTGGCCAAACTGCCTGGAGGATTATGCAGCACGGGTGGAGTGGGGTTGGAATCCTACCTACAACCTGGAGACCATGACCCTGGATATGATCGAAACCATTAGAAGGAGGAATCCATGACAGAAGCATTGGAAAAGGATCTGAAGGCATTCTTTGCAGAACAGGAACAATCTGGATTGATGAAGAGGGAGCGGGTATTGCAAGGCAAGCAGCAACGCTCAATCTCGGTTGCCGGCGGTGAGGTTCTCAATTTCTGTGCAAACAATTATCTGGGATTGGCCGACAATGCACAGGTCATCAAGGCCGCAAAAGATGCCATGGACAGATGGGGTTACGGACTTTCCTCGGTCCGCTTCATCTGTGGGACCCAGCAGATCCACAAGGAGCTGGAGCAGCGTATCAGTGCATTCCTGCACACGGATGATACCATTCTCTTCACTTCTTGCTTTGATGCAAACGGGGCGCTGTTCGAACCATTGTTGGGAGAAGAGGATGCGGTCATCAGTGATGAACTCAATCATGCATCCATCATCGATGGGATTAGGCTGTGCAAGGCAAAACGGTATCGTTACAAGCATAGTGATATGGTAAGCTTGGAGGCAGTGCTACAGGAGAGCAAGGATCAGAGAAGGCGCCTGATTGCTACAGACGGCGTATTCTCCATGGATGGGGACATTGCCAAGCTTGCAGAGATCTGTGCACTAGCCGAGCAGTATGACGCCTTGGTTATGGTTGATGACTCACATGCAACCGGTTATCTTGGGCCTAAAGGACGAGGAACCGTTGAACTGTGTGGTGTTGAAGGGAAGGTGGACTTGATAACCACCACCTTTGGGAAAGCCTGTGGTGGGGCAAGTGGGGGATGTATATCCGGTCGTCAACTCCTGATCGACCTGTACCGCCAGAGGGCTCGTCCATACCTGTTTTCCAATACCTTGGCACCGGCTATCTGCGGTGGGACGATCAAGGTACTGGACCTGCTGGAGGCAGGAAACACGTACAAGGAAATTACCATGCGCAATGCAGTGTATTTCCGAAGGAAAATGGAAGAGGCAGGTTTCGACCTGGTAAAAGGGGAGACAGCCATCGTCCCTGTGATGATCTACGATGAGGCAAAAGCAGTCCAGATGGCTGACATGCTTCTCACGAAGGGTATCTATGTCATTGGATTCTGCTATCCCGTGGTACCCAAGGGAAAAGCCCGTATCAGGGTACAGCTTTCAGCAACCCATACCTTGGAGGATCTGGACAAGGCTGTTGAAGCGTTCAAGGAAACAGCAAGGGAAATGAAGCTGCTCTAGAAGAAGATTCGTTTCTCGAGTTCTTCCCCATACTGCTTAAGATCGGCAAGTACCCGTTTCTCCTGGGCAGGGGTCTCTGTGCTTGCCAGTCTTTCCTCAATCTTGCGCTTGAAGAAATGCCAGTTCATCTTGACGTCTCCTGGTGGATTGAGTGTCCGCTCGGCACAGAAGCTACGCCATCTCATGAGTTGTTCCTCTGTAAGTACCTCCTCCCAATTCCGTGCAACATGGCGAAAGAGCATGGTAGGGATCCTGCTGTCCTCAAAGTCCAGGTGCAGGGAGAGTTTCTCCTTTGGCTCAGCTTCCCTGATCAGGGAAAAGCGCTTCTGGTCGGCATCAGCGAAGAAGCGGTCGTAGAGTTGGAAATCCACATCATCCACCCCTTCAAAGGTGTCCTCGACATTCCGTGCGATAAGCAACAACTTGGGGTGGCTTGCAATTTGTTGGTGGCGGAACATGGCCAGATCCTTGTCTATCCCAAGTTTTACGGCGAGTTGGTCAGTCAGCACACTCAGCGGGGAGACAAATGGACACTTGTTGATCGCCAGGGTGAAAACACCCTCTGTCTTGAGCAGTGTTTCCTCATTTGCCCTCAGCAGTGGAGCGGTGTCCTTGCTCAGGTCAAAACAGATAATGGCATTCGCATTGCTCTTCATGTGGGTGATTGGGGTGATCAGGCGTGAGCAACCCTCATTCTTGCTGAACATGGCAGAGGTAAAGAGAACCGGTTGCCCGAAGGGGGTTGGGACCACCCGCTTGACCTGGCTTTTTGCCCTGAGGGAGAAGTAGTAATCATACAACTTTGGCTGTTTGTTCTTGATCAGGCGTGCAATTTCAATGGTAGCCCTGACATCCACCAAGGCATCGTGCGCCCCTTCCTGGCTGATATTGTTTGCCTCGGTAAGGCTGGTGAGCCGGAACGTTGGGTTTCCCGTGGTTTCCTTTCTGGGTGGCCAGATGATGCCTTCAGGGCGAAGATCATATGCTGCACGTACCAGGTCAATGATATCCCAGCGACTACAGTTGTTCTTCCACTCTCTCTGGTAAGGGTCGAGGAAATTTCGATAGAGAGCATTGCGAATGAACTCATCATCAAAACGGATATTGTTGAACCCTGCAACCACGGTAGAGGGTTTTGAGAATTCTGCATTGATTCGGGCAATGAATTCGCTTTCGCACATTCCCTTCCGGTTCACTTCCTGCGGGGTAATGCCGGTAATGGTGCAGGAAAGCGGATCGGGCAGATAGTCGTCGCTGAGCTTGCAGTACAGGACGATAGGCTCGCCAATGGGATTGAGGTTGAGATCGGTGCGCTGCCCTGCAAATTGGGCGATTCGATCGTATCGGCTGTCAAGCCCAAAGGTTTCAAGGTCATACCAGAATATTGTCTGTTTGGAAGTGTGCGTATTCATGACATCAGTGTACCATATAAGTGAAGTTGTGTCTTTTTCCCCTGAATAGGTTGTTCTCTTTTGTGTGGTGAATTATCATATCACAAAGGATGCACATGAAATACCTAATATCAATTCTGTTGATGCTTTGTCTGCTCTTCCCTCTTGGGGCAAAAGAGCCAACCCCAAATGATGTCACTGTGGCTATTGCTGCCATTACTGACACGACGATCTGCGCGGTCGCGGCCTTCCTGAATACTCCGATGCTTGACCTTCCTGGAAGCAATCTCTACTTCAGGGATGGTGAGACACTTCCACACATCCTGACATTCCAGGAGGCTGATCTGGGGAAATATCTTCCTGTGTTCTTGGCGACAAAGGAAGGAGAAACTTCTTTCTTTGCATCACTGATGCAAGCAGCGAGAGGCCCGCTTAATGATGTGGCGATCCAATATCTCACTGTCCATGCGTGGGAAGAGGGGCATGCAGTACTCAAAGGGGCTGCAGTTACAGACTGGGGAGAAGGGGTCACACTCCCCCTCTTGATGGGTACTGTGATACAGAGCGGCAGGATCCCTGACATCATAGTCACTACTGACGTGGTGGTGGATGGAAGGCGGGTCAGTACATCGGTCCGGGTAGAGGGGAAATTTCTGTTGCACAGCGATTATGAAGGATTTTTTGCGGTACGCCCGCTCACTTTGAAAATAAATGGAAAGGAAGTGGAGGTCTAGGTAAGCCTCGATTTCCTATAGGAGGAAGCATGTCTGATTGTGTCCAGAAAACCGAGGAATTCCTGAAAAAACGGGGAATCGATCCCGCTACGGTGGATATGGAGCATTTGCTCAATACCTTTCTCAGAGAAATGGAGAAGGGTCTCATTGATGAGAAATCAAGCAGCCTGAAAATGATCCCGACCTATACCACTGTGGTCAGAGAGATTCCCAGGAATGAACCGGTTATCGTCCTAGATGCAGGAGGCACAAATTTCAGGACCTGCCTGGTGACCTTTGATGATCGGGGAACTGCACATATCGAGGATTTCAGGAAAGTTTCAATGCCTGGTGTCAAAAAGGAAGTGAGTGCAGATGAGTTTTTCTCCACGTTTGCCGATGAAGTGGAGCGTCTGATCGACAAGAGTGACAAGATTGGGTTCTGCTTCTCCTACGCAGCTTCCATCACCGCTGACCATGACGGGATTCCCTTGGTGTTTTCCAAGGAGATAAAAGCTCCCGAGGTGATTGGCAAACCGGTTGGGGCAACACTGCTGAAAGAACTTGCCCGTCGGGGTTACGATGTTTCCAACAAGAAGGTTGCAGTACTGAACGACACTGTTGCTACACTATTAGCCGGAGTGAGTGCAAAGAGTGAAGTCCCTTACAGTGGCTATATTGGTTTCATCCTTGGTACCGGTACAAATACCGCATATGTGGAAGAGAATGCTTCCATTGGAAAACTGGGGCTTCGGGATGGGGGTAGCCAGATCATCAATATTGAATCCGGCAACTTCGATTTTTGTCCCAGCGACCTTGACCGTGAGTTCTTTGGTGCAACCAAGGCACCCCAGCAATACCATCTGGAGAAGATGATCAGCGGAGCGTATCTTGGTCCATTGAGCACGCTTGTCATAGAGAAAGCGATAGAGGACGGAATCTTCAGTGAGAACTTCAGGCAACGGTTTGCAAGACTTGGCGGAATCAACACCACGGTGATGAGCAACTACCTTGAGATGCCGTTCAACCGTGAGTATGAACTGGTAGCCTGCTGCGAAGGGAGCCAAGCGGATGCAATTTCCCTTTGGATGATAATTGATGCATTGATTGCACGGGCGGCAAAACTTACGGCGGCAAACCTTGCTGCCACCATACTCAAGAGCGGAGCCGGCACTGATCCACGTGTTCCTGTCTGCATCAATGCTGACGGTACCACATTCTATAAGACTGAGTACCTGAAGAAGTATACTGAATATTATCTCCATACCCATCTGGAACTGGAGAAAAGAAGGTATTACCGCTTTGTCCATATTGATGATTCGCCAACCCTCGGGGCTGCAATTGCAGGGTTGAGCCTCTAGGTACGTCAGATGGGTGATTGCTTCTCCCTTGCCAAGCGTAGCAAGATCATGGCAAGCATCAAGGCGAAGGATACCAAGAGTGAACTCTTGGTACGGAGCTACTTGTTTCGTCATGGATTCCGCTTCCGTATCAATGACAAACGCTTGGTAGGGAGACCTGACATTGTGCTTCCCAAGTACAGGACCGTCATTTTCATCAATGGATGTTTCTGGCATGCACACCAAGGTTGCAAGTATTTTTCACTTCCGAAAACAAACCGTTTGTTCTGGGAACAAAAACTGACCAAGAACAGGGAACGTGACCAGAGGGTTTGTGCACAGTTGTTGGAGAAGGGGTATCGTGTCCTGGTTGTTTGGGAGTGTGAGCTATCTCCCCCCGCAAAACGGGAGGAGACACTCAACGGTCTGGTCAATGAGATCTGGCAGGGGCCTTAATCCTGGTCGGCGCGGGCGATGAGGCTGCGATGCCATGCAAGGAGCCTGTCGTGACGGCTCACATCATCACCTTTGCTGTCTACCATGACACGGTACACTGGTTCGGTCTTGCTGCCTCGCATCCAGAGAAAATCAGTGATGATGCCATCCTTGTCCTTCAGGGCCACCTTGTAGCCGCCGGTGAATGGGGGTGTGCGGAATGCTTCTCCCATACCTTCAACGGTGCTGGTCCCTTCACTCTGGAACACGGTGTATGCATGGATGTCCAGTTCCTTGAACATCTCTTGCTTTTCTATCCAATCAGCTTGCAATAACACTTCATATCGGCTTTTCAAGGCAGCATGGTCATGATGGATCTGCATCTTGCCCTCTTTCGAGAAGGCCCCGGTAGTGGTGTATAGGGGGATGCTTCCAATGATCTTCTCAAGGGTTACGGGGTGGGGGACCTCCTTCCCGTTTGCACGGAACCAGAGTTTTGCGATATCCCGGTTCCTGAGCAGTTTCAACAGACTCAGCAGTGTGTTGAGCGGGTCACGAACCTTCGCAGGATGGGTGATGTTGCCCCCATTGGAACCCTCTCCCAGCACGGGGACAAGATATCCTTCCGCCCTTTTCTTCTCTGCCAGCTCAACAACGTTTGCCTCTCCTACCTCACAGCGGAAGACCTCTGCATCAAGAGCCTGTGCGATATGGTCTATCCTGTTACTGGTAGGACCGTTTACAACGGTTGCCAACAGGCTGGAGGGA
This sequence comes from Sphaerochaeta sp., assembly GCF_050178175.1. GTDB lineage: Bacteria > Spirochaetota > Spirochaetia > Sphaerochaetales > Sphaerochaetaceae > Sphaerochaeta. Next base: position 9,622 of record NZ_JBFXGH010000031.1, on the reverse strand, counting down.
TGCTTCAATCGACAGAGCGTCAGCTCTGCAATGACTACCAGGGCGAATACATTCTGGGCTTCCAGGATGCGGGCTTTTCCTGTATCCCCCTGGATATATACAAGGTTCCCACGGTCCCCGTCGTTGTCGGGAACGTAGCCTAGGAGGAATGAAGGATCCTTGGCGTACAGCATCTCCAGGGTCTGCTGACAGAGCTGAAGGTTTTCCCCTTCGGGTACGATGGCATGGACAACCTGCCCTGGCTGGTCATTGATCTGGTGTACCTTGAGCCCGAGGGAAGTCAGAAAGCGGTAATCGATGCTTACGGATCTGGCACTGCCATTGAGTTCTCCCACAACCCCAAGGGGTTCCTTGGTGTGGGCTTTTACCAGCATTTCCCTGAATATTCTATGTTCATTCCTATCCGCTGATTGCACTGCTGTGGTAAGTACAAACTGTTCATACCGTTCAAGATTCCTCGATTGCTCCGCTTTCACCGATGTAAGCACCTGCCTGTACCGGGTGGTATCCATCTGTGAGGAGAGATTCTGGAGGTAGAGAGGAGCCATCGGCTCTTCCAATACAATTTCCCTGAATACATTGACGATCTTCTCAGCCTCCTTGGCTGGGTATACACCACCAAAGCGACCAAACTTGAAGCCATTGTGCCCGATTGGATTATGACTTGCGGATATATAGAAGAATGCATCAGCTTCCTCGGGGAAGAGGTTGCAGTCAGCCATGATCTGGGGGGCGGCACAGATATAGAGATACCGTACCGAGCAGCCCAGCATGGTCAGGGTCCTGCACACGATATCCCCAAGTACTCTTCCGGTCGGCCTTGCATCAAGACCCACCAGAATGGTTGTATCATGCGGTTCAACGTGCACATCCCCTCGTGTAACTGCCTGCTTCCCAGCAGCAGGGACCCCTAGGAATCGTGCAAGGGAAAGGGCGGCAAGAGATGCCAGCATGGCATCTGCCTCAGTGATCTTTGCTGTAGCATCCTCTTCGTCCCCGCTTTCGGCAAAAACCTTCCTCCAACCGGAGGATGAGAGGATCATTGTGGACAGTGCATCTTTTAGTGCACTTGCATCTGGCAAGGGAAAATCAAGAATATTGAACATGTCATCAGCAATGGGGTGATGGCTCAAGGTATCATAGATAAGCATATGACCTCCGGTTTTTGGAGTATACCATATATTGCCTGTTTTGCAGATGTGCGATAGTGTGAAATCATGCAACCGATTTGTGCCGCAATCCATGACCTGAGCTGCTATGCAAAGAGCTCCCTGACTGTTGTCCTTCCTGTTCTGGAGACCATGGGAATAGAGACATGCCCCCTTCCGACTGCCTTGCTCTCGACTCAAACGGATGGGTTTGACACGTATTATTTCCGCGACACCACCTCTGAGCTTGAAGGCATTCTTGATGCTTGGAAGGAACTCTCCCTCCACTATGATGCAATCTATTCAGGGTTCCTGGGCAGCGAACATCAAGTACAGCTCATCAAGTGGTTCATCGAACAGCAGCGAAGGGTGGGTTCCCCCCTGGTGTTGGTGGACCCTGTACTGGGCGATGATGCATCTCTCTACGGTCCCATCACGACAGGTCATGTGGAGGCGATGCGATCATTGGTGCATGTTGCAGACATCATCACACCGAATATCACCGAGGCGGCCCTGCTTCTTGACCTCCCGTTCCAGGAGCAGTTTGACGAGAAGGAAGCGCTTTCCTGGGCCCGTAAGCTCTCCTTGCTTACAGGTTCCTTTGTTGTGATCACCAGTGTTCCTCTCTCTGATGGTTTTGCAGTAGCTTGTCACGCAGAAAATCAGGATTTTCTGGTTCGATATGCCAAGGTGGATGCTTCATACCCCGGATGTGGTGACCTTTTTGCCAGTATCCTGCTGGGAAGTTTGCTTTGTAAGCATACCTTCCAAACAGCGGTCAGACGTGCTGTTACCTATACATCAATGGCCATAGAGCGAACCAAAAGGACTGGTAGAGAGCGGAGACTGGGAGTGAGCCCCACCTTGATCCTTCCCGACCTTTCCAGGGAGCGGGCACAATGAGTGTGGATGTCTTGTTGGTTGCCCCACTCAAACACGAATTGGAAGGTATCCTAACAAAGTTGAACGAACCAGTGCTTTTTGCATCCAAGCGGGTCATCGGGATGGTTGTAGGGGTTGGCAAGGTTGCCAGCGGTATTGCCGTGGCTCATGCGATTGCTGCGTATAAACCGGCTCTGGTGGTGCTTGTGGGATATTGCGGGGCATTGGAAGAAACCCTTGTCATCGGGGATATTGTCTGTGCTTCCAGGGTTGTTCAGTACGACCTTGACCTGAGGGCATTTGGGCTGGACTGGGGCTCCACCTTCCTGGGTGATGGTACTCATGCCCCCTCTTTCCTTCCACTCTATTGTCCACCAATTGAAGGGGCAAAATCTGTGGTAATGGGTACAGCCGATCGCTTCCTGGTCCGCTCATATCGCGAGGAACATCCTGAACTGAGGGAAGACCTTCACCTTGGATGCAGTGATATGGAGGGATATGCGGTCGCTTTTGCGTGCCATGCTGCAAACATTCCCTGTGCAATCATCAGGGTGGTCAGTGATGATGCCAAAGGCAGAAAGCCCAAGCAATTTCCCGCATTTGTAAGGGAAGCTGCCAAAGGACTCAGAAATGCACTTCATCTGTTGCTGGAGTCCCCGAGTGAGAAGTCGCCCACCAGCTTGTAGACATTTCCGTCCCGCTTGAGCTCAATGGCACGATGGGGAAAATAGACGGGCAGGATTTTCCTTATATACTCCATGGCTGCTCTCTCGATAGATTCTTTCTTTTCCTTTTGCACCCACGACAAGGTCCTGATCTCAACAGAGAGGATATACCCACGGCCATGGTTGCTTCCATATCCTAGGGTAAACTGTGTACCCGTGGAAAAGAGTCCATCATAGGCAACACTGGAGGTTTTTCCTCGCTCCGGCCTGTTCGGGTGAAGAGGGTACGCATCACCGAAGGTGTCTTCGAGATAGTGATCGAGATCATCACACAACCTTCGCATCGTTGATTCAAGTTCCACTTGTTTTGGATGTGTGCTCATTGAGAATTCTCCTGGTTCTCACCATCTCCAATCTGGTATCGCTTGAGGAAGTTGTGGTAGGAATCAAGTGCAGGAATTGCTTCCTCCGGTACTTCAATTCGATTAGGTTGTTGGATCACCGGAAGGACTTCCTTTGGTCCCAGTTCCATCTGGTCAAAATGGTTTCTCCCACAGAGCAATTGCGCGAATGTCTTGAGCCGATCCTCGTTTTCCTGATAAATTTTCTGGGCTCCCTGGTGCATGGTGGAAAGGGCACCGGCTGTTGTCTCATCAAGCTTGTATGTTTCTCCCAGAGTACCATGGATCCTTGTATAGGAAATGTCTGGAATAGTCGGTGCTATCTGGTCCACAACCTGCATCTGGCTTGTGGCATAGATCTTCTGGATCGGGGCACCCTTTGCCGGATCTATCCAACCGATGACACCCGTTCCTGCTCCACTGACAGTGAAAGTAAAATCACTGCTTGCTGTTGAAAGGGAAAGGATATGGAACCGTTTTGCATCCGGATAGAGTTCCTTGGCTTGACGATATGCATAGAGGCTTGGGTTGTTTGCAACAACGCCTCCATCGATCAAGGTCTGCATGGTTTTCTCTTCCCGGTCGTAGAGATATGCGGGCTTGAAGAATGTAGGGGCAGCACTGGTTGCCCGGGCTGCTTCCCAGAACAGGAAGCCGTGTGAGTCATGGCTGCTCATGATGAAAGGCCTTCCATGTGCTGCATCATAAGTCATCACCATGGTGGGAATGACTGCCTCACTTAGCGGAACGTCTCCAAACATATGTTGCAAAAGCTTTTGCAACGGTTGCACATCATACTTATCTGTAAAGATCTGGCTGAAAAACCGACCTTGGCTTCTGGGGAATATCTGGCGGCCATTCTGCAGATAGAGTGATTCAAGCGTAGTGGTATCGACGCCGAAAGGAAGCGTTCCCCGTAGTATTTTATCTCCAGGCTTTCCTCTCAATTTCTGCATCAAGGTTCGTGGCTGTTCATCGTATATGTAGCTGATATACCTGGTATCAGGCTGGAGGTTTGTCTTCAAAACCGGTGCCCCAAGAGCGAGGGCGAGCAACCCCCCGGTAGAAGTCCCTGCCAACAAATCAAAATGAGAATATAGTGGACGATTATCTCCCATGGACTCCAACAAGGATGATAGTTTTGCAAGCATCACAGCAGGTATGAGACCGCGCATCCCACCTCCGTCTATAGAGAGGATGTATCGATCGTCTTGGGGTGATGATGCTTCCTTATGAATCCAGAAATCCTGTAATGCCATGCTAGTAGAGTGATGAATTTGTACCAGAGGGTCAAGCATCCTCTCTTCTTTGTACTCGATAAATGAATTGTATATCGATAGAACAGTCCGAGATAAGAATATTATACGATGGAAATATATAATTTTAAAAATAGACAGCTATGCAAAGTGAGCGTATTTTCGCTAGACTTATGCCATGGATGAACATGGAATGAACGCCTATGGCAAGTGCAGGTTATGTCCCAATTACTGCGCTGTGAACAGGATGGAAGGCAAGCTTGGAAGGTGTGGTGAGACTGATACGGTTCGTATTGCCTGGTCTGGGCTTCATCGCGGTGAAGAGCCTCCTGTGACCGGTGAACATGGATCAGGAATGATCTTCTTCAGCGGCTGTCCCTTGCACTGTGCCTATTGCCAGAACCATCAGATCTCTGGTAGTGGTGAGCCAGGTGCCATGGCTGTGGGAATTGAAGTGAGTACCAATGAGCTCTCCCATATCATGCTTGGACTCCAGGAACTTGGTGCGACCAATTTGAATCTGGTGACTGGAACGCATTTCATACCATCCATTGTTGCAGCGTTGGAACTTGCAAAGACGCAAGGTTTTTCCCTGGATGTAGTGTGGAACAGTTCAGGATTTGAGTCCCCGGAAGGACTCTCTTTGATCGATCCCTACATTGACCTGTATCTCATCGATGTAAAGACACTGAGCGAGGATGTGAGTGCAGTGTTCTGTGGATTGGCGCTCTATGCAAGGCTCATCCGTTCTGTGATGACGTATATTCTGCGTAATGGGAGAACCACTTTTGTTGATGATGGAGGACATCTCAAGGGAGTGCTGGTTCGGCATTTGGTGTTTCCCGGTACTCTTGATGCCTCCAAAGAGGTGCTGCGTTATTTTGCCCAGGAGCTGAAAGATTCTTGCTACCTTTCGCTGATGGTGCAGTTTGAACCTCCCAAGGGTGATGTTCGGTTTCCTGCAATACGAGAAGAGGAATATGATGAACTGCTCCTTACATTGGAGGAGTTGGAGATCGAGGATGGATTCGTGCAGGAACTGGGGGAGAATGTCTCCTGGATTCCTGATTTCACCCAGGATAATCCGTTCCCCGAGGGGTTTGCAACCCCACTTCCTTATTTTATCGACCTAGTGAAACACTCTAGCTGATGATGGTTCCCTCATATTTTCTGCCGTAGAGGATATTCATGGTGTTTTCGATGTTTCGTCCATCGGCACACACTACCTCCATATGCATTTTCTCAGCTCTCTTGCTTGCAATGGGGTCGAAGGGAGAGTTCTTTCCAGGGGTCCAGTTTTCTCCCACCATGGTACGATAGTCCGCCCAACTTATGGAATCCAACGGTTTTGCCTCAGGATTCTTTTTTGGATCATCGGTATATACCTTGGCAATGTTGCTGAGGTTGATGATCAGTCTTCCTTCAAACCTCTCGGCGAGGATGACTGCATCATTATCAGTGGAAAAACCGGGCTTCCAGCCAGCGGCAACCAATACCTGTCCCTGGAAGTTGATATGACCGGTTGGGTCCGTGATCAGGTTGTCGGTGCAGAATTCATGGAACATTGCCTTGAGGAGTTGCCCATTGATATGGGTGGCCCTAATCCCAAGCCAATCAAGTTCTTCACTCTCCACATCCGGGTTGATCTCTCGCATGGCATTCTGGTAGACACGGGCCGGTGCACCGCCTCCACAGACCAGGATGATTTTTCTACTTTTATCTTCTTTCAAATAGGCTTTGAGAGCACTGTTGAGTTCCTTAAGAAAAGCGTGGTCAACCTTATCCGGTGCAATGATTGATCCGCCCAATGAAATAACTGCCAAATTATTATACATGGAGTCCTCCGCCGGCCATGGTACCAGATTTTTCGACTCCCCTCAATATTGAAGTAGGGAGAAGTTGGATGAAGTACCTATATTTGATTTGAAGATGTCAATCCTTATGTGTTCATCTCACCCAGCAGGGGCTAGACCATGCACAGTCACCATGGTTGGTGAATACGCGTGCATAGAAAACATCATCTGGCATAGCATCAACTTCAATATGTACCTCGCCCATGCATTGTTCAATTGGATGAAATTGTGAAATTGATACAGCAGGGCTGACAAATCCATTCAGATACGTAACCTGTGACATCCCGGTGAGCGAAGAAAGGGGATATGAAACTTCAATTTGGTGCAGTGTATCTTGCCAGATCCCCTTTGCGTGTAGGTGAATTATACTCTGTTCTGATCCTTCGATCTCTAGAGCAAAGCCCTGAGTGGTGTCTGTGGTGGCTGTTGGATTGCCCCTGGTCGTCACTTGCAGAGATACCGTGTTTCCTGAATGTGTGAAGTGGGGTAGGACACGTCCACTGGTTGACGTATCCAGTGGATCAACAATATCTTCACCCCTTAGTCGCTTTGCTGTGCTGTGGATGATTCCCTTTTCAATGGTGATTGTTGCTTCCCACTGGCACGTGCTGTGTTTTTCTCCCCAGCCAAATGCAAAATCCAGAAACCCTCGCGTTACTTGCTGGGTAGGTTGATGATGGTCACAAGGGTGGACCCTATGAATAACCTTGTTATTCTTCAGTATCTCAATTCTGTCCAACACCGTATAGCCGGCAACATATGCATCAAGGGGAACAGTGCCATCGCCGGTGAAGTCATACCCTGACCCCATCGGCATGTCATTGAGAAATATCATCAATTCCATGGGGTCGCCGGTTAATGCGAGCGTTTGCTTGTTGGTTAACCCTGCCCAGATTGCATCCCGGCTCCTGTCTGTCGACCAGAGGCCGGTTCTTCCGCAACCGTAGCTACCGGGAGAAGCATTGTGATGATCACTTGACCCGACTACCCCGAACCTATGACCCAATGACAGCCCTCCCTGCATGGTATTCAGAGCACTACGTGGACCCATCGTGTGCAGATATCCAGGTGAGGCTTCCAGACTTTCTGCACTCCCATGCATAGAAACAATTTCTATCACCGGGGATGCTTTAGAATGAAAGAATTCCCACCCTATGCCCCTGTATCCATGCTTGTAGCCGATATGATGAGGCATACAAATCAACTCATCCCTGATTGCATCCGTTGACCCAAGCAGTTTCAGCAAGCGTTCATCCTTCCCACCCGTTGGGGCTTCAGGAAGTGCAATCCCAAGCTTCTTATGGATGATTGTATAATCTCCAGTCTGGAAGCTATGAAATTCATAGCTTGGGAAGGGGATACAATTCCCACTCACGTCATCAAGCAGTTGGTTATAGTGATCCCACTGTTCTCTCAGCCGAGCAAATCCATCCCTGTGATATGCCTGTACCTCGCTTGGAATAGTTCCCTCCTCCATATCAGGTTTCCCTTAGGCCAACTCATCAATGAGTTTGTCAAGGTATTGCATCGTTCTCATAAGTGGGTCCTCAATCGTATAGACCTGTACGCCGCAGGCTTTGCCCGTTAGGGGGCTTCCCAGAGGATTTTCCTTGGGGCTTTCTTCTCTAGAAACACAGAAGCTCTTTTCCTTTGTCCAATGCTTCCTGCCGAGTTGTCTCATCATATCCAAACAGCCAACTGATGATTGCATCAACCTCAGCCTTGGTGCCTTCTTTGTAAAACCCATGGTTAAGAATGATACACTGCCATGTAATAACTATCTGCTAGGCTGAATATAACCTGCTTTGCTTGATCAGTTTTTCATAGATAGAGAGCAGGGAAGCAGCAAATGTCTGTGTATCAAAGGGTTTGCTTGTAATTAATGCTTGTTCGCTGAGTCTGAGACGAAGTGGTTCGTCATTGCTTAGGAGGTCAAGATAGTGGTGAAACTCCTCGTTTGTGCGATATTGCCATCCATTCTCCCCATCGCGTACCACTTCTGCCAGGCTATCATCAGCACGGCAGAGAACAGGGAGTCCTGAGGCCAAGGCTTCGATATACGTCAATCCCTGCGCCTCGCTTGTTGAGGCACTGCAGAAAACACTACCCAGATGGTAATAGGCAGGAATAACCTCTTGTTTCTGCATGCCTGCAAAAATCACATGCTTTTGCAATCCACGTGCAGCTACCATCTGCTCCAGGGTTTGTCTCTGTGGTCCATCCCCAACCAGCAACAGTGTACGATCTTGTTTCGCCAGAGAGAAGTTGGAGATCAGTTCCTCGATCCGCTTCTCTACAGCCAGACGGCCTACATACACCAGAACGAAATTGTCCTTTGGTATTCCTAGGGAAGCCCGTAATGTTTCAATCTCCTTGCCCTTATTGGTGGGAGAAAAGCGTGCAAGGTCGATTCCGCTTGGGACAACATCGATTGGACCCTCCACCCCATAAGAACGTAATAAGCGTTTTGTCTTTGCTGTAGGGGCAATGACATAATCAACCTTGGAAAGGATTCTCTTCGAGAATCGTTGAGCCATGATATGCCCCAATCGTTCACTGGGAGAGAAGTAATCCGTATAGTTCTCATACAGCGTGTGGTAGGTATGGACCAAAGGAGCCCCTGATGCATAGGCAATACGTTTAGCAAGGGAAAAGGTGCTGAACTCACATTGGGAATGCACTACATCAGGATTCCACCTGATGATTTCCCGTACAATCTTCTTTGCAAATGTTCCACGGATACGGGTACCGGGATAGAGCCGGTCAGAGCTCAACGATCCGAGGTACCAGACTCCATTTTGGTAATAGGATGTATGTGCATGGGCAAGGGTAAGTATGCGAACATCATGTCCTGCCTGGGTGAGCCCCTGCCTGAGGTTGACGATAGAGGTGACAACCCCGTTTGTGGTTGGAGTAAAAGCGTCCGTTGTAAGCAAAATTCTCATGAGCGTCCTCCTCCGATATCAGTTTCCTGGTATGCTGCCGTCTCAATTACTCATATTCCATGCATCTATCATGCCAAGTTTGCTTCATCAGCATTTCCTGCATTGGATCTGTAACTTTTAGTTTTTAGGTCTCTGATTCATGGCTTTTCTTCAAAAGAAAACCACGCTCGACCTCCAATAACATCCTTCGAAATAGCAAATTATCTGCTTCAGCATCTTTACGATGCGGGCAAAGTGTGCCATACTTTACCCAACCTAAATATTAGGGAGAGTAAAAGCGGATGGAACAGAAGCACGAACGACCCGAATTCATCAAGAACTTCAAGAAACCACAGGCTACCGAGATCAAGCACATCAACGGCCACTGGTATCTCTATGAACGCAAGACGAAGTATGATCCCTCGACACAGAAATCCAGGAAGGTCAGCGGGAAGCTGCTCGGGACCATAACAGAATTCGGGCTGGTACCAAG
>NZ_JBFXGH010000030.1:0-23218 GCF_050178175.1 Sphaerochaeta sp. | reverse complement strand
TCGATCCTGCTGCTACTGGAGCAGGGCGTCAATATTGGCCTGTACCATCGACTCCAGGCTCCCTCTCCCCCCCCTTTCTGGGAAATTTCTCCAGACAACGAGCTTGGTATCTGGGGATACTTCCATCAAGGGTCCTGCGATAGGGTTGTGGATATTGTCGATGATAATCTGATAGCCACCCTTCGAGACCTCGCTGATCTGTTGGGCAGTAACCGGCCCAGGGCCAAAAGTACCTGCAACCTGGAGTCCCAGATCTTCTGCAAGATAGACTTGCATTGCATGACAGTAGACCTTTGCCTCTGTCAAACCAAGCTCTTCAGCCTGTTTTGCTCCCTTCTTGATGGTTGCGACATAGCTGGCAAGACGTTCCTTGCTCTTTTCTTCCGTTCCCGTGATACGTGCTATGGTCTCTGCCTGCTTCTGTACGTTGTGGATATCATTGGTGGTGGTTATCTGAATCATGGTTCCCGCTTCTTTCTTGATGGAATCTCCCATGCTCTGCATCATCCTCTCATAGCCTGCGTAGATGAAATAGTCTGCATGATTGATCTTCACCACATCACTGACGGTAATCTCATACTCAGGGGGATGGGTGAGGCTTGCAGGGGCGATGAAGGCAACATCATCGAGTCCTCCAAGATCTGCAAAAGCAGCAGTCCAGCTGGTGCTTGCCACGATGGAGGTGGGGTGGGAAGCATTGGATGCAGCTACTTCTTCCGTGACACCTTGGGCAGAGATACTAAGTACTGCCAAGAGCATGATGGTAAGGGAGAAAAGGTGTTTTCTCATGATTGTAATCCTTTCTTATGTGTTGTAGGTATGATAAAAAGCAAAGCCGAGAGCAATGCAATAGTTCCGCTTGGTGGTAAGTCTGTTGCAATGGCAGCCAGAAACCCAAAGGTGGAGACGAATAGTCCTGTAAAACAGGAGTACAGTAAAAGTTGTTTGAGACTCTCAGCACGCTTTCCTGCAACGAGGACGGGAAGAATGAGCAGTGCATCAATGAGCAAGGCTCCGAGTAGTTTCATGGCAAATGCGATAACCAAGGCAATGACCAGTACCATGGCAGTGTAGTGCGCTTTTACCGGCATACCCAGGGACTGGGCGATTTCCTGATCGAAGAAGATGGCGCTTACCGTCCTGAAATTTGTAAGCAGATAGATGGCCAAAATGAGGGCGATGCCGATCAGTACCACGATATCTGCCCAAGCAAGCGCAAACGGACTTCCCCAGAGCAGTTGTAATGTATCCTTGGCGGGAACATCCCACAGATGCATCACCAGGGAAGCCGCTGCCATGGTAAAGACCATCCCAGCAGCACTGGCGAGACCGAACCCATGACGGGTATCCTTGGCCAGTCGCATCATGGCCAAAACCAAGAGGATATTCAGGGTAATGCTGAGCGGTAGTATCGGCAGGGAGAGAGCCAGGGCGATGGCTCCCCCAAGGATAACCCCGTGCATCAACATATAGCGCATCGGTACCAGGTCAAGGCGGAGAACCATGACCCCACTGGCTGGGAAACAGAGTCCGGCAATGGCCATGGCAATCAGTCCTTTCATTACCGGAGGGAGGGTGAGCGCGTAGAGGAAATCACTCATAGGTACCCCCAAGATGGAGAGTCGGCCATCCCAAATCCTTCTCCAGAGCCTTGTCGTGGGTGACAATGATTATGGTCGGCATCTCTCCCACGGTAAGGCTTTGGAGCACTTCAACAAGCGTAGATCGACTTTTTGCATCCAGGAAGGAGGTGGGTTCATCGAGGAGGAGCAATCTTGCTTTCTGGCAAAGCGTCCTCGAGAGAGAGACTTTTTGTCTCTCCCCTCCGCTGAGTGTGAAGAAATTCCTCTCAGCAAGATGCTCTATCTTTGTTCTTCTTAGGGCAGTGTCGATCTCCCACTGCCTCTCTTCCCTTGTGAGAGTGGGGTCGCAAGCCATAGCTACCACTTCACGGGCTGAGACTGGAAATTGCTGCTCTTGTTGTTGTTGCCTTATATACCCGATCGTTCTTTTTTCCAGGTGGGTTACCTCGTCTTCCCCGATAAGAATCGTTCCCTTGGTGGGTTTGAGTTTCCCCATCAAGAGGGAGAGCAGTGTAGTCTTCCCCATTCCGTTGTCCCCTAGGATAAGTAGTCCCTCCCCTTCCTCAAGATGGAAGGAGAGGTCTTCCAGGATAGGCGGATGCTCTGGGTAGGAGAAAGAGAGGTTTTCTATATGCACAGAGACCCCTCGTACCAGTTTTGCACGCTTTCTCAGAAGTCTGTACATCTGCTCCTGGTCATGCATCTCACCGAGTAACTCCTCGGTTTTGCATTGGAGTCGTTCTATGCGCTTTTCATAGGAGACGGTAATGCCATGCTGCTGAAAATATTCGATGGCAAGTTCACTGATCAGATTGATATGGGCACGCTGTATCCCAAAGCGGGCCATAAGCAAGGCCGCGGCTTTCCCTGCAGCCGTGTCATGTGCACTGAGATAATCCCTTTCTCCTGTATAGGTTTCAAGAAATCGTTCGAACGCAAAGAGTGGGGTAAGCCAGTGCCCATTTTCTGAGAAAATGAGTTGATCATGATTATAGACTTCCAGGGTATGGTTGTCTGATAGCGGCTGTGTATATCGTTCCAAGGTATGCTCCCCAAAAAAAGAGGGCCATGCAAGCAAAAAAGTAGTACTCTTCTTTGCCTTCATGGCTTTCTTGTGTACATAGGTAATGAATCAGGAATATGCCCCTTCATAAGGCATGTTGTGACGTATTTTACCGACTAGGCAGAGTACTGTCAAGGAAACGCCTGATTTCCTCCAGCGTATAGTCAATCATCATGGACAGGGGGGCCTCCTGTATTCCTACGATTGTCACATTGCATTTGCTTATGGGAACGAGAATCTTGTGAGCCTTGCTCTGGGCGATTGCCACCGCCATTGCTGGAGTGATCTCTCCATGGAGTGCGTCAGCAGTAAGGATTCCCAGGGGGCCTACGATAAGGTCAGCATTTCTGCATGCCACAATGGCAGGATTCTCACCGGTTGCAATTGCATCAGCCCCGCTTTTTAGCATGGCACTGGCTGCCAGGCTGTTGGTCCCAATCCCCAGTACTTCCACCTCTCTGAATGTTTTCTTGATAGCCGCAACAAGCGCTTTTCCCAAGCTTCCACCTTGACCGTCAATGACAACGAGCTGTACGTTCTGTTTCATACACGCAGTATAGTAGATAGGAGTTTTCTATGCCAGAGGTGGCTTGTCTTGCAGATTTATTCGCTTCACGATAGGATAACCCCATGCAGTCCCTGAAAAAAGAACGTGTGTCGATCATGGTTACCGATGCAATTAAAGAGATTATCAAAGAGGAGCACCTCAACCCTGGGGATAAGCTCTACAGTGAAAAAGAACTCGTAAAAAAACTCGAGGTAAGTCGCTCTTCAATTCGTGAGGCACTGAGGATGCTCGAAGTATCCGGAGTGGTGAAGGTGTATCAGGGGAAAGGGGTGTTTATCAGTGACCCTTCCGAGCAATCCCACCCGGTGAAGAACTGGGTGGTGGAAAATGCAGAGGCACTGAGGGAGCATTTTGAGGTAAGGCTTTTGATCGAGCCTCATGCAGCATCCCTTGCTTGTCGATTTGCTGAACAAAAAGATCTGGAAGCACTTCAATCCTGTTATGATACGTTTGTTGAAAAAGTAAAAACCGGGGATGTTGTTGGATCCATCAGCAGTGACAGTGCCTTCCACCTGGCTGTTGCAAAGGCAACCAAGAATCGGACATTGGCTGTCTTGATGAGGACGATGGGTCAGACGCTTAATGAAGGTTGGTATGCCAGCCTGCATGCTCCTGGACGTCTGGAATCATCCATTGAAGAACACGGACGCTTGCTTCAGGCCATTCTCAATCATGACCAGGAAGAAGCCTCCCGGGCAATGGAAGACCACTTGAGAAATGCCTTGAAGGACATCCAGCACTATTTCGGAACTCTCTAAATATTTTATTTGACAAAACTTGAGATGCGGGTTTATGGTATAGTCAACTTGTCAGACCTCTGACCTGTTAATACACATCTGAAGGTTTTGCAATGCCTATAGAAATAACTACCTTGATTGAAAACACACAGGGAGAACACACCGGCCTGATCACCGAACATGGCCTCTCGTTCCTGATTGAGACTGGAAAGTCTAGTACTCTGTTTGATACAGGACGCAGTAACGCCTTTCTCAAAAATGCCAAACTGTTAGGAAAACGATTGGATGGCGTAGAGCATGTGGTACTCAGTCATGGTCACTATGACCATAGTGGTGGGTTCCAGTCATTTGTCCAATCACGGGCAGACAGAGCCTTTACCCTCCATACAGGACAGGGGTTCTTTGCAGAAAAGTATGCACGGTTCAACGCTTCATACCAGTATCTGGGCAATGATTTTGACCAGGAATACATCAAGGAACAGGGAATCACCCACCATACCATCACCGGGAAAACAGAAATTGTTCCTGGAGTATGGGCGCTTACCCATTTTAAACGAAACCATGCAGAGGAGACCATTCATCCAAGATTTGTTCTCAGGGGACAAGCGGGTTGGGTTGAAGACCGCTTTGATGATGAGGTGCTGTTGGTAGTTGAGACTGGAAAGGGCCTTGTCATGCTGGTCGGTTGTTCCCACCCAGGGATCCTGAACATGCTGGACTCAGTGCAACAAGCCTTCAACAAGCCGGTTTATGCACTGCTGGGAGGGACCCACTTGGTCGAGGCAGACAGACCAAGGGTTGCTCGAAGCATCCAGGCCTTCCAGGAGAAGGGAATTGAGGTACTGGGTATCAATCATTGTTCTGGGGCAGAGGCCATCAAGCTGGCTACCGAACATTCATCAATTCATTTCCATAACAGTACAGGTTCTTGTCTTATCCTATAAGGATAGGGAAAACGATAGAGAGAGTAGGAGGAATGGTATGGCAGGATGGTATTTGTTTCTGGTCATTATTGTCGCAGTTGTAGGAATGGTGCTTTTGATTTCACGATTCAAGTGGCATCCATTCATTGTCCTGTTGCTTGCAGGATAGTTTGTTGGGATACTGGGTGGGATGTCTGTTGATGACTTGATCAATACACTCACCAGTGGTTTTGGCTCAATCCTCGGCAGCATCGGTATTGTCATTATTGCTGGTACCATTATTGGTACAATCCTGGAAAAGACCGGTGCAGCACTGACGATGGCAAATTCAATTCTGGGACTGGTGGGAAAGAAACGGGCTCCCCTGACCATGAGCCTGACCGGCTACATTGTCAGTATCCCGGTCTTCTGCGACTCGGGCTTTGTAATCCTTTCCCCCATTAACCGCGCCCTTGCGGCAAAAAGTGGAGTTTCCTTGGCCGTTATGGCAACCTGTCTGAGTTCTGGTCTCTATGCAACCCACTGCCTTGTGCCACCAACCCCGGGACCGATTATCATGGCAGGCACGTTGAATGCAGATTTGGGCTTGGTTATCCTGGTAGGATTGCTGGTTTCCATTCCTGTCATGTTGGTTGGCTACCTCTATGCACTGAAGATTTCCAGCAAGTTTGATATCCCTGCAAACCCAGAGGTTTCTCTGGAAGAGTTGGTTGAGAAGTACGGAAAGCTTCCCAATGCCATGCGTTCATTTGCTCCCATTCTCCTTCCCATCATCCTCATCGCTCTCAAATCTGTTGCAGATTTCCCATCGGCACCGTTTGGAGAGGGAGGGGCAAAGGCTTTCTTTGACTTCATTGGTAACCCGGTAACTGCTCTCATCTTAGGTGTAGGCCTCGCAGTCACCTTGATACCCAAGAAGGAGGGGAAGGGAACTGCTTTCTCCTGGATCAGTGATGGTATCCACAGTTCGGCCAGCATCCTGGCAATAACGGGTGCAGGTGGTGCTTTCGGGGCAGTCCTTAAGACACTCCCGATTGCTGAAGTGCTTTCAAGCAGCCTGATGCAGTTGAATGCAGGTCTTCTTATTCCGTTCATCATTGCAGCACTTCTCAAGAGCGCCATGGGTGCTTCCACTGTTGCCATGATTGTTACAAGTGCCATGCTCGCTCCCTTGATGGGACAACTGGGATGGACCAGTGAGATTGCAAAGGTATTGGCTCTGCTGTCGATCGGGGCAGGTTCAATGACTGTTTCCCATGCGAACGACAGTTACTTCTGGGTTGTGTCGCAGTTCTCCGATATGGACACGGCAACGGCCTACAAGACCCAAACCGGTGTGACCTTGGTACAGGGTGTGACGACCATCACTATCCTGATGATCATCGGACTCTTTGTCCTATAATGAATGAGAGGAGTGGTGGTGCTGGGCTGATGCCCAGCATCACTGTCTGGGGGAATTATGGATCCGATAAAATGGTATTATCAGCGAAGGATGCTTAATGCAATGGTGCAGAACAAGTGGGAGGAGGCTGAGAACTTCACCCTCAAGCTCATAAACCATGAAGGTCCCTCCATGGGGTTGCATTACAATCTTGCCCTGATAGCGCTTGGATCGGGGGACAAGGGAAAGGCCTATGATGGTTTGGTAAAGGCCGTCCTACGCTACGGAGAGAGTTTGCGATTGTGCCGGTTGCTTGGCGATATCGCCTACCTTTCCGGAAAAGGGGAGGAAGCAATACACTGGTATGCATCCGCCTTGGATGATGATCCATCTGAAAAAGAGGAGTACCTGATGAGGCTCCGTTTGGAGTTGCTCTCCTCTGAAAAAACCTATGCCAAGGCTTTAGAGGCATGCGCCCTTCTTCCTGAGGCTGAAAAACTTTTGGTCTCTGATCCTGAGGCTGCGCGTTCATTATATGAACGCATCGTGCAAGAGGATCCATCACAGGCGGAAGCATGGAACAATCTTGGATGCCTGGCACTTGATCACTTCAATGACAAGAGGTCAGCAATAGAGTTCTTCACCAGAACATTGGAGTTGGTTGACCATCAAGGAGCAGCCAAGAACCTGGCACGTGCCCGGAAAGCCTGATCAGGAATCCTTCCTGTCCAACCCCACCAGGTAAATCTCAAATGAGTCATCCCTGCATGCCTTTGGCTTGTAGGGTTTTACTTTATTGAAGAGGGTTCTCATTAATTGCAGGAGTTCAACCTGTCCACCACCCTGAAAGATCTTCACCACAAGATTCCCATGTGGCTTCAGATGGTCCTTGGCAAGATAGATGACCTGTTCTGCGAGGTGCTCACTCCTCGCCGTATCGACACTTCTGTTTCCCATCGTCAGAGGAGCTGCATCGCTGATGATTGCATCATACGGACCATGTTGCACCAAGATTTCCCTGATATCCTTCGAGAACGCATCGCCCACATACGCGGTGACCGTTGGAGGTACAGGATTCAGGTTCAAGGGATTCAGGTCAACAGCTACGATGCTTCCTTTTCCCTTGATGAGGTTCCTGTGTGTATATAATGTCCATGATCCGGGAGCTGCCCCGACATCCAATACGGAGTCCCCTCTCTTCACCAGGTTGAAGTGTTGTTGCAGCTCTTCCAGTTTATAGACGGAGCGGGCTGGATAGCCTTCCTTGTGTGCTCGTTTTGTATAGGAGTCTGCACGGTCCCTTCTGCTTGTTGCCATGATCCAACTATAGCAAACATCTGCAGGAGTCGGAAGAGCATAAAGATGGTGCCAGCGGTATTGTGGGGTGGGGAGAGAGAACCGCTGGCACCAAAGAAATCACACTTTAAGGAGGTTTGAAAAAAACTGTTGCTCTGTTCTGTCTATAGTAATGCAACTAGTGTGCCAATTGACTAAAAACAGCACATTAAGCAATAAATAATCACTAAAAGTCATTAATTTAATATAAACTAAGGGGAAGAATGGTGTGAAAAATTGTTACACTATTTAAAAATTTCACAGAGAAGGGCAAAAAGGAGGGTGCCAAAAGAGAATTGGGGAAAATCTCTTGGCACCCTGTCGGTATAAAAGGAGGAGTATGAAAAAAATGTTGCTCTGTTCTATCTATAGGTTATGCAATAAGCGTGCCAAGAGCAAAACTGGGATTGGAGCCTTCAAATAGGGTTAGGGGCGTAAAAAGGGTGTGCATTGCTTTCACACTCATAAAAATGTGTGCAAATTTTGCTCAATTGACGTTGTCTCTTTCCCTATATACTGTATGCTTATGAAAAAGAGCACTATTTTGAACCGGAGATTCCGGGATACTAGCTATAAAAATGTTACGCTCAAGTTGGTTGGCATCAACGTCTTGGTATTTCTCGTCACATCGATGGTCTATCCAAGGCTTACCTACTATCTTGCAATGATTCCTTCCCTGGTATTGGGAGGATATCTCTGGCAACCTTTCACCTACATGTTTGTGCATGGGGGGTTCAGTCATCTGCTATTCAACATGCTGAGCCTTTTCATCTTTGGCTCGATGGTTGAACGCAGGATTGGGAGCAAGGAGTTTCTCCTGTTCTATCTCCTGACTGGTCTGTTCAGTGGAATTGCCAGTTTCTTCAGTTACTATCTTGCCGGGACGAATGTCATCCTTGTGGGTGCATCGGGAGCTATCTACGGGGTGCTCCTGATGTTCGCAGTCTTCTATCCTTACTCGGTAATCTTTGTCTTTGGCCTCATTCCCATCAGAGCCCCGATCCTGGTCATCTTGTATGCATTTATTGAACTTTCCAGCCATGTATTTGGCGCTGGGGGAAATATTGCACACCTTACCCATCTCAGTGGTTTGATATTCGGGTACCTGTACTGCAGGATCCGTATGAGGATCAATCCTCTGGAGGTATTCAAGCGGACGCTCTAGTCCTGAAGATCGTATTTCTGGCGAATCTCAGCATATTGCTGCTTGATCACATCATAGATGATTGAGAGTTTCTGGTCATGATGGATGAAAGCGGATTTCATCGCATTGATCGTGATCTTCTCAAGATCCCGGATGGTCAGGTTGTAGTATTGGACTGCAAGCTCCATCTCCTTGGTTAGCGTGGTGTCGCTCATCAAGCGGTTATCGCTGCAAAGGAATACCCTGAACTTGTTTCTGAAGAGGATGGGGAATGGATGGCTGTCATAATCCTTCACTGCCCCTGTCCCAACATTACTGGTAAGACACATTTCCATTGGAATTCTCCGGTCAAGGATGAAGGCTGCAAGGGACCCCATTTTCTCGATTCTGGTTCCTTCAATCCCCATGTCCTCCACCAAGCGAACGCCATGCCCGATGCGATGAGCACCACACAGTTGGACAGCTTGCCAGATGGACTCTACCCCGAAGGCTTCACCTGCATGGATGGTTATATTGAAGTTCTTGCTTCTGATGAATTGGAATGCGTCAAGATGTTTCTTGGCAGGGTACCCGATCTCATCGCCGGCAAGGTCGAATCCAACAACACCACGATCGGCGAAGGCAACGGCGAGTTCTGCAATGCGCTTGCTGACGCTCGGTGATTGGTTGCGCATGGCACAAAGGATCAGGCCGGTGGGCATTCCCGTTTTTCGTGTTCCTTGTTGCAGGCCATCAAGCACAGCTTGCACTGCTTCCTCCAGGGACAGGTCGCCCTCTATGTGAAGGATAGGGGCAAAACGGATTTCTGCATAGCATACATTCTCGGCAGCAAGATCCTCTACAGCCTCAAAGGCAACACGATGCAATGCTGCCCTGTTTTGCATAACCTTGGTGGTCAGGGCAAAAGCTTCAAGATACAAGGAGAGGCTTTTCTGCTTGCCTCCCCTGACAAACCACTGGTGGAGTTCTTCAGGGTCCTCAGTGGGAAGGGTGATGCCTTGTGCTTTGGCTAGGCTGAGAATGGTCTGGATCCTCAATCCTCCATCAAGGTGGTCGTGGAGTTCAACTTTAGGGACTTGTTTGATGATTTCCTTTGTTACCATGGGTTTATCATACTGCATATACGTGTGATGAAGCAAATCCAAAAGGGTAACAGAGTGATGAAATTGGGTAAAAGCTGGGTCCAAGACTGTACAATTTTAAGAAAAATTGAAATACTACTTGTAGTAAGTACAATTCAAATAATGAGTAAGGAGATATTCTGCATATGTCAAAACGAGAAGAGACTCTGAACAAGAAATTGCTGGCGGCATCAGTTTCTGCCACCAAAGTGAAGGAAGTGAAAAGTCTACTTGAGCAGGGTGCAGACATTCATACCCAGAATGAGTGGGGTCTTACTCCAATTATGCTGGCGGCCCAGTACAATTCATCCGTGAATGTCCTTAAGGCGTTACTGGAAGCAGGAGCAGATATTCAGGAGGCTGAGCCAAAGTATCGCTCAAATGCTCTTCACCTTGCAGCCAACAAGAGCACCAGTCCCAAGATCATCGAAGAATTGCTGAAAGCCGGTGCTGACTTGAATGCGCGAAACTATCTTGGGGAGACTGCCTTGATCATGGCTGTAAACAGCAATCCCGAGACACGTGTTGTAACAGCCTTGCTGAAAGCCGGTGCTGATATCAATGCCCGTGACTACCAGGGCCACTCTGTGCTTGAGTATGCCAAGGCAGCAAAGCGTACCTATATAATCAATCAGTTGAAGAAGATGGGTGCCAACTGACACATTTTCAGCCTTGGAATACAAAACTCCCTTGATCAATGCATACTGACCAAGGGATATTCATTTCTCTAGGCTTTCGATTTAGTTTTTCTGCCACTCAGTCTCTACAATCTGCGAGGCCAATTCATCCTTGAGTCTCGCAATCAGGCTGAGGGTTTCCTCTACTACGGTATCAACACCGAAGGAGAAAGACTCTTCAAGATTGCTTCTGAGTTTCACCTCCACCTTTCCTTCCTTCAGGGAACGGTTCCCCAAGGTAATGCGAATGGGGAGGCCGATAAGATCAGCATCAGCAAACTTTACCCCGGCTGACTCCTTCCGGTCATCATAGAGAACCTCAACACCTGCCTGGGTGAGTGACTGATAGATGGTTTCAGCCACTTGGGCATCCTTTACCAGACTCACCAAGTGCACCTGCATTGGCGCCACACTGATCGGCAGGCTGAGTCCTTTCTCATCACTGTAGTTCTCTGCAAGACAGGCAAGCAGACGTCCAACTCCGATACCATAGGATCCCATGATCACAGGTCGGCGGACACCGTTCTCATCTTGGAAGGTACAGTTCATGCTCTCACTGTATCGGGTGTTCAGCTGGAAGATGTTACCTACTTCCACACCCTTCGAGGCAACCAGGGGTTCTCCGCATTCAGGACAGGCATGGCCACCGCTTGCACTTGCAATATCAGCAACTTCTCCCTGGTAGTCCCTGCCGAAGTTGGTGTTGAGCAGGTGGTATCCCTCTTCATTTGCACCAGCGACCAGGTTGTTGCTCCTTGCCACTGAGTCATCAACCACCACAAGAACATCATCTGCGCAGCCAATGGCTGAACCATAGCCTGGAACCATCTTCTTTGCAGTGATTTCCTCTGGATGGGCAGGCCTGAGGGAGTTTGCCTTGACTGCATTCTGCAGTTTGTTCTCTTCTACCTCGAGATCTCCTCTGATGATGCCAACAATGAGCTTTTCCTCTTCCTCCCCGTTGGTATCATTGATGAAGGTCCCCACCAGGAATACTGCCTTAGCCGTCTGGCGTTTCTCTATCTTGAGGAATGCGGCAAGATCTTCGATGGTCTTGCAATCAGGGGTAAGCACCTTCTCTGGTTCCTTCATTTCCTCGCTGTAGTAGGTTTTCCTGAAGGCAGCCACCTGACGGTTTGCTGTATAATGGCATGCAGGACAGGTAATGATGGTGTCCTCTCCAATGGGTGAGAGGTACATATATTCGTGGCTGATCTTGCCGCCCATCATGCCGCTGTCTGCACCTACGACGATGACGGGTAAGCCACATCGGCTGAAAATCCTGAAGTAGGCTTTATAATGTTCAGCATACTGTTTATCCAGCCCTTCCTGATCAATATCGAAGGAGTAGCTGTCTTTCATGGTGAACTCTCTCACCCTGATAAGCCCTGCACGAGGACGGGGATCATCCCTCCACTTGGTCTGGATCTGATACACAAGCAGGGGAAGCCGCTTGTAGCTGTCAATCTCTCCACGGGCAAGATCGGTGACAGCCTCCTCATGGGTCATGGCAAGGACCATATCCCTTCCCCCGCGGTCATTGAATCTACTCATCTCGCGGTCGATGCTGTAGAATCGGCCGGTTTCCTTCCAGATATCCGCAGGATTGACCAGCGGCATCAGGATCTCTTGCCCCCCGATTGCATTCATCTCTTCACGAATGACTTGTTCTATCTTCTTGGTTGCACTGAATCCAAAGGGGAGCAAGGTGAAGATGCCAGCTCCCAACTGGCGGATAAAGCCTGCTCGCAGCAGATATTCATACCCCTTGCTGTCAGCACCGTTCGGGGCTTCTCGCAGGGTCTTGGAAAAGAGTTTGGACATCCTCATCTTGATACATCTCCTTGGTATTCGAACAGGGGCCATTGTAGCAAAAGCATCTTGCCTTCTCAAGGTACCAGCAATGAGGTTTTACGTTCCCCAATGTTGGCTTCCCATGGTATACTCGCGGTATGGAAACAAAAAAATATGAAAAATACCGCAGGCAGGTAGCTTCTTTCATGACCCGCCTGTACGATCGACAACTTACCACCGCCAGTGGTGGCAATATCAGCATGCGGATCAGCAAGGATCTTTTTTGCATCACCCCCAGTGCGCTCGACAAGGGCCTGCTCACTCCTGATGACATTGCTGTAGTAACCTTGGATGGGAAGAATCTGACACCGGATCTGCCCCTCAGTATCGAAACCGAGATGCATCGCCTGATCCTTGTGGCCCGTCCAGACGTCCAGGCAATTGTGCACGCCCATCCAACCTATGTTTCTGCGTTCACTGCCATCACCAAGGATGGAAAGAGTGCCATCAATACACATCTGATTGCAGAATCATATTATATCCTCGAGGATCCAGCGTATGTTGAGTATCGGCTGATGGGAACCGTGGACCTTGCCGAACAGGTTGCTGCCAGTTCCTTTGACCATGATGTACTCCTTTTGGAAAATCATGGAGCGGTAGCCCTTGGACGAACGATGCTGGAGGCTTTTGACAAGATGGAATTGCTCGAGCGTGCAGCGCAGATGACCGTCATCACCAAGCAGATGGGCGGCGGGGAGTATGAAGTGAAGGAATTGCCGGAACCAAGGCTTAAACAGCTGATGCATATGAAGTACGGGTCAAAATAGTATGAAGATTGAATTGGAGACAATTCCTGTTTGGGATGGCGTGCAGGAAAACTGTGAATGTTTCATCTGCAGCCTTATGTCAGAGGCACAGAAGGATGCAATCAATTTCTATCTGGGCAACTCTGTCATGAATCCAGAGACCAGGGTACGGGTGAATGAGCATGGTTTCTGTCCCAAACACTGGCGTATGCTTGCTGCAGCCAACAAGCCCCAGGGAGTTGCCTTGATGGGGGATACCTACCTGGAAACAACAAGAGTCAAGGCTGGGGCTGCGATCAATGGGCTTCTGTCAGCAAGCAATCCACGACAGGCGAAGAAAGCGGTAAGAGCTTTCCATGCGGTAATGGATTCACGAGAGAAAGGGTGCCTTGTCTGTTCAGCCATGGAAGAGCGACTCCAGCGGTACCTGTACACGACCTGTTATCTGTGGGGAGAGGACCCTTCCTTCCGTGAGGCCCTCTCACAAGGGAAAGGGTTCTGCCTTCATCACTTTACCCTCCTGCTGGAGATCGGGGAGAAAGCGCTTTCCTCCAAGTTATATCCAGAGTTTGTACGAGCAATGGCTCAACTTGAGGTTGCCAACCTCGACAGGATGGCAAAAGATGTGCATTGGATGACACAGAAGTACAAGTCGGAGAATGCAGATAAGCCTTGGCATGGCTGTGAGGATGCCCATAAACGGACAGTGGATACATTGACAGGACGCAGCAGGGTTATAGATCCCGTTCGATGACCTGTTTCTTTCGCTTCCTTTTCCGTTCCTTGATACCCAACAACAGTTGCAAGGTATCTTCCTCTCCGTCCACATCTTTCTGTTTGAGATGTGTCGTGGTACCGTCAGCCTTGTTGAAATGATAATACTCCAAGCTATCTTGCTTTGGACTATAGAGCAGAATGTACTCCCTCTGGGGGAGGAAAGATACTCCCAGTATAAGTTGGCATCCCTCCTCCTGGACCTGGAGAAGATGGTTCTGTTGCCCCTTGGAAAGATAATCATTGCCAAGAATGATTCCCAGGAGCTTGGTCCCTTTCCTGTTATGGACAAGCACATCAAGCCCATCCCGCTGGATATCCACCTTGATGTTTCCTGGAAGTGAGAAAAAATTGGGATTTGCTGCATCCTCTGAAAGGCTGAGCACTTTTCTCAGGCTCAGTTGCAACTGGGAGGCCAAGCAGTGGGCAAGACTTGTCTTTGCCTTCGGCCAGGACAGCACTATCTCATCCTCTGCCAAGAGTTGCCGCAGGGCACTCTCGAATGCCTCAAAGAGCAGAATATTGGTATATCGGGCGTTGCTTGCCATGGTGCTATTGGAAGTCCACTGAGTAATCCATCTCACTTACCTGTGAAATGGTCTGGTAGATTGAACAGTACCGGGAAGCCGTCTCGAAAGCTTTCAGGAATTTCTTCTGGTTGTCCACTCCAGTGGCCTGTACCGTGATATGTAGTGACTTAAGCGTGGTAGGGGGATCGTCTCGCTTCTCTCCATCGACATCAAAGCTGATGTGTTCCCAGCTGAATCGCATTTTTGCAGCAAGTTCCACAAATGTATCAAACAGACAACCACTCAATGCACCTAACAGGTAATCATAGGGCGCGCTGGAAGGGCCAATTTCAAAGCTGGAACCCTTGTCTGTAACGAACTGGTAGTGTCCAGGTACAAAGTCAGCACGAACATGTTTCTTCTCACCCATGAGTTATCTCCTATGCCCATAGCATAGCCCATGCAGAATGATTTTTCTAGGATGAGAATCATTTGTGTTACTGCTTTTTATGCTTGTAGGGATTTACATGCACCATGCAATGTTTGACTTGGGGGAAACTGGTTTCGATGGCGTGGTGGACCCGTTCGGCAATACAGTGAGCTTCAACAAGGCTTTGTGACCCTTCTGCTGAAATCTCAACATCCACATAGGCACGAGAACCAAATCTGCGGGTTCTCAATAAATCGATTCCCTTGACCCCTTCCTGGTCGAGAATGATGAGACGAATCTCTTCCACAGTCTTTTCAGGACAAGCGTGGTCAACCATCTTGTAGATGCCATCGCGGAATATTTCGATTCCGACCCGGATGATGAAGAGGGAGATGATGATTGCTGCGATGGAATCAGCGATGGGGTAGCCCAATCGTGAGGCAAGGATGCCGATCAGACCACCTGTGGTTGCCAATACATCACTCTGGGAGTCCCATGCAGAGGCCATCAAGGCAGAGGAGTCAGTCTTCTTTCCTGCCCAACGAGTATAGAGAAACATGCACTGCTTGATAACAATGGATACAATTGCCGCTATTACAGCAAGGGTGCCAGGCAGTGGGCTGTCATGGTAACTACCGGTAATGATGGTTGAGATACCATCGACCAAGAGACCGAATCCCACAACCATGATGATTCCCGAAAGAAGAATTGCAGCAACTGATTCCATTCTCTCATGTCCGTACTGATGATCCTCATCAGACTCCTTTGAGGCGGCTGAGATACCGATCATGGCAATGATTGAGCTTACCACATCCCCCGCGTTGTTGATTCCATCATTAAGCAAGGCAGAAGAGTGTGCGATAAAGCCAATCGTGGTCTTGCTGATGGCAAGAACTATATTGCTGAATATATTGAGATAGGAAACTTTCAAGGCAAGATTTTTCTTCATGTCCAAAATCCACACCTACGCTCGGTGTGCCTCCTTGGTAAGAAAAGGCCCCGGTTTCCCGGGGCTCTCTGTCAGCTCTTTGGCTCAGGATACTTGACGATCAAGTGTAGGTCTTCAAGTTGCTTCTCGTCAACTAGTGACGGGGAATCATCCATTGGTGATATTCCTGCAGTATTCTTCGGGAAAGCAATGACTTCATGGATCGAGGTTTCCCCTGCCATGATCATGACCATTCTATCGACCCCTGGGGCAATACCTCCATGGGGAGGAGCTCCGTATCTAAAGGCATTGAGCAGGAAGCCGAACCTTTCCTCTGCAGTCTCGTCATCGAAATTACAGATACGGAAAATTCGCTTCTGGAGTTCAACGTCATGGATACGGATCGAGCCACTGGCCACCTCATACCCATTGAGGACCAAGTCATACAGGTCACCCTTTACGCTACCGGGGTCAGCCTCAAGGGTTTCGAGGTACTCCGCCTGAGGCATGCTGAACATATGGTGTGCAGCTTCCCAGTGTCCTTCATCCTCATTGTACTCAAAGAGGGGGAAGTCAACAATCCAGCAGAACTCAAAACTCTTCCTGATCAGGTTCAAATCCTTGCCCAACTTTGTGCGAACCGCACTGAGGCTGGCACAACATTTTTTCCAGTCCTGATGGGCGACGAAGAGGATCATATCCCCTTCCTTTGCTTCAACGGCTGAAATGAGCTCCTCTTCAAGTCCAGCGAAGAACTTGCTTACGCCACCGGAGAACGTGTTGTTCTCTCCCACCTTGATCCAAGCCAATCCCTGGGCACCGTAGATCTTTGCAGCATCCTCGAGGCTGGTGATATACTTGCGTGAGAAGTCAACTGTTTCACTCTTTGGCGCACAAATCGCCTTTACATATCCACCCTGGGAAACAATGTCCTTGAAGGTGGCAAAGCTGCTCTTCAGGGCCAATTCGTTGACATCCGAGAGGGGAAGGTCGAAGCGAAGATCCGGTTTGTCACAACCATAGGTATTGAGTGCATCATGGTAACTGAGTCTCCTGAATCGAGCAGGGAGGTCATAATCCATGACTTCCTTGAATACGGAACCAAAGAGGTCCTCCATAAGGGAGAGGACATCGTCACGTTTGACAAAACTCATCTCCAGGTCAAGCTGGGTGAATTCCAGCTGTCTGTCACCCCTGGCATCCTCATCACGATAACAGCGGGCAATCTGGAAGTACTTATCCATGCCGCCGACCATCAGGATCTGCTTAAAAAGCTGTGGGCTCTGGGGGAGCGCATAGAACTTACCAGGGTAAATCCTGCTGGGTACCAGGAAGTCCCGAGCCCCTTCCGGGGTGCTCTTGATCAGGGTAGGGGTTTCGATCTCATAGAAGTCCCGGCTGGTGAGGAACTTGCGGCAGGCGAAAATGAAGTCATGACGAAGCTTCATCCGCTTCTGCATTCCCTGGGTACGGAGATCGAGATAGCGGTATTTGAGCCTGAGATCCTCCCTCGGTTCATTGCCATCGTCAATCTGGAATGGAAGTGGGGCACACTTGCTGAGGATTTCAATCTTTTCAGCTTTTACTTCAACTTCTCCGGTTATCATCTCGGGGTTGACCATTGAATCGGGTCTGAGGCGTACCACACCTGTCACTGCTATGCAGTACTCAAGGTGCAACTCGTTGGCAACTGCCTGAAGCTCGTTGCTGGCATCATCATCCACGACCACCTGGGTAATACCGTAGCGGTCGCGGAGGTTGATGAAATGCAGGGCTCCATGATTGCGGTCACGGTGTACCCAGCCGTTGAGAACCACCTTAGCTCCATTGTCAGCTTTGGTCAGTGATCCACAGGTAGTTGTTCGTTGGGAAAATACTTCTTCTGCCATAGTCGGTCCCTTTTGGTCTCCTTAAGAAAGTATTCCCATACTATACGATAGAAGGCCAAAAGGCAATTGCCCCTAGGACGTCAGCTCACGGACAACAACCTGTTTCTTCTGCAGGTATTCAATTGCCTCAACTGCTGCCACAGCAGCACTTGTAGTGGTGGTATAGGGAATTTTCATACGCATGGCAATGCTTCGGATCTCATCATCACTCTGGTGGGCATGGAACCCCATTGGTGTGTTTATCACCAGGGCAACCTGTTTTTTCTGTAGATAATCACTAATGTTTGGGTGTCCTTCATGGACCTTCTGCATTACCTCAACAAGGATTCCTTGCTCGAAGAGGAAGGCTGCAGTCCCTTGTGTTGCAGCAATCGAGAAGCCTAGGGAGACCAGTTTCCTTACGACAGGAAGAATGGTCTTACGATCCTTCTTGTTGACGCTGATGAATACCTTTCCCGAGACTGGAAGACGGTTCCCGCTGCTGATCTGGCTCTTTGCAAAGGCTTCCCCGAAGGTCTTTCCCAATCCGATCGACTCCCCGGTCGACCTCATCTCAGGCCCAAGTGCTGGATCGACATTGCTGAACCGATCGAAGCTGAATACAGCTTCTTTCACTGCCCAGCCCACCTTGCAGGTACCCAAGGTTCTCTCTCCAGTCTTTTTTACCAGGCCTTGTTTTACCAGGTCTATTCCCTCCCAGACCCGAACCGCGGCTTCAACGAGGTCTACCGCACTGGTCTTGCAGATGAAGGGGACCGTGCGCGATGCCCGGGGGTTTACCTCGATGAGATAGAGCTTCCCATCCTTGGCTGCAAACTGGATGTTCATCAATCCTTTCACATGGAGGGCAAGCGCAAGCTTGTGCGCCCACTCCTGCATCTGAGCAAGGAGTTCCGGGGTGCTCTTGTATGGAGGGAACACTGCAGCAGAGTCCCCACTGTGGATTCCTGCTGCCTCAATATGCTGAAGAATGCCTCCTATATAGAGGCTCTCTCCGTCAGATACTGCATCAAGATCGTACTCAAAGGCATCTTCCAGGAACTGATCCACCAATACCGGTGCTTCAACTGATGCCTCAATTCCCTCAATGGAGGCTAACCCCGCTTCATCGTACACGATGTACATTCCCCGTCCCCCCAATACATGGCTTGGCCGTATGAGAACTGGAAAACCAATTTCGCGTGCGGTGATGAGAATGGCCTCATTCTCTGTGACGGCTTTGTTCTTTGGTTGCCTGAGTCCAAGCTCCGCGACCAAGGCTGAGAACTTTCCACGGTCCCCTGCATCCAGGAGTCCTTCCAGGCTGGTTCCCTCCAGCCTTGCCCCTGCACGGGTGAGGGAAGGGGCAAGGTTCAGTGGAGTCTGGCCTCCCAGCTGCACAACTACCCGCTGGGTCTGTTCATGACGCAGAATCTCCTTCACTTCCTCAGCGGTGAGGCCTTGCAAGTAGAGCCTGTCACTGATGTTGAAATCTGTTGAGACTGTCTCTGGATTGCTATTTACCATGATGGTCTTTCGCCCCAGCCTGCGGTAGGCCATTGAGGCAAGGGTGCAGCAGGTATCGAACTCAAGTCCCTGTCCGATCCTGTTTGGACCACTTGCAAGGATTACCACTGCATCCTCTCCCATGGGTTCTGCTTCCTCCGTTTCACCGTAGGTGGTATAGAGATAGGGGGTGAGCGCATCAAACTCCCCGCTGCAGGTGTCAACATGATGGGTTACAGGGTGCATCTCATAGGAGTAACGCAGCCGTTCGATGTCCTCAGCTTTCCTTCCACTCAACATTGCAATATATGCATCGCTCATTCCAGCCTGTTTTGCCTTGAGCAGGGTTTCCTCATCCAAGTGAAAGGCAACTTCCTTCTCGATATCCAGTTGCTGTACCAGAAGATTGAGGAACCAAGGATCAAATTGTGTGACCTCCTGGATGTTGGGCAATGCTCCCAAGCCTTCCCTACAGAGCGTGGTATAGGCAGCAACCAAGCGCAAGGGGTGTGCACTATTGAGAAACCCTGCAACCTCCTCTTCATCATACAGGCCGATGCGAATGAGGTTGCATAATCCTTCGAGTTTTCTCTCTGAGCTCCTGATCCCCTTGTTCAATGCCTCCAGGGCAGTTCTTCCCAGTGCCAAGGCCTCACCGATGCTGCGCATCTGTGTTCCCAAGGCAGAGATGGGAAGTGGAAATTTCTCCAGTTCAAAGCGCGGGACCTTTACCGCACAGTAGTCGAGTACCGGCTCAAAGCAGGATACTGATTGGCCGGTTATTTCGTTGACCACCTCATCAAGGGTATATCCGACAGCCAACTTGGCAGAACAACGGGCTATGGGGAAGCCTGTTGCCTTGCTTGCAAGGGCGGAGGAACGGGAGACACGGGGGTTCATCTCTATGACCACCATTCTCCCTGTTTCGGGGTGTACTGCGAACTGGACATTGCTTCCACCGCAGTCGACCCCGATTGCACGCAGAATGGCAATTGATGCGTCCCTCATCTTCTGGTAGCTTCTCTCATCGAGGGTTTGGATCGGTGCGATGGTGATGCTGTCCCCTGTATGGACTCCCATTGGGTCAACATTCTCGATGGAACAGACGATGATTGCATTATCCTTCTTGTCGCGCATCACTTCCATTTCGAACTCTTTCCAACCGATGAGCGATTCCTCAATGAGGACTTCGTGGGTTGGACTGGTTTCCAGGGCATGCTCGAGTAATGTGGGGTACTCTTCCCTGTCATAGGCGATGGATCCTCCCATCCCGCCCAGCGTGTAGGAGGGTCGGATGATCAGGGGGAAGGGGAAATCCTCAAGGAGTTCCATTCCCTCCTCCAGGTTGTGGACGATTGAGCTCTTTGCGCTTTCCAAACCCAAGCCTTCGATGACCTGCTTGAAAGCTCCACGGTCCTCTGCGAGTTTGATGGATGCGATGGAAGAGCCAATGACCTGAACCCCATACTGTTCGAGCAACCCTGACTCATCAAGCTCGAGGGCCAGGTTGAGACCACTTTGCCCTCCCATGGTAGTGAGGATGGCATCTGGGCGTTCCCTTTGGAAGATCTGTTCTACATACTCAATTCTCAGAGGATCGAGGTAGATATGGTCTGCCATGCCGGGGGTCGTCATGACGGTTGCCGGATTGGGGTTGAGAAGAATGACCTCATATCCTTCCTCTTTCAAAGCCTTTACCGCTTGTGTGCCACTATAGTCGAACTCGCAGGCTTGCCCGATGACAATGGGGCCGCTGCCGACAACCAGGATTCTTTTAATATCACGTCTTGCACTCATACGCCTGCCTCCTTGGCCTCCAGGATGAATCGGTCAAAAATCCAGGTTGCGTCATGAGGGCCTGGAGATGCTTCTGGGTGAAACTGGACACAGCTTACTCTCTTGTCTGTGCAGAACAATCCTTCGATGGAGTTGTCGTTTGCATTCCTGAACCATACAATTGCAGAAGGGGGCAGTGTCTCTGCCTCACTGGCATAACTATGGTTCTGGCTCGTGACAAAGCAGGCCCCGGTTTGGGTATCCACTACGGGGTGGTTACCCCCATGGTGCCCATATTTCATTTTCTTCGTGCTCCCTCCCAGTGCCCAGGTGATCAACTGGTGTCCGAGGCAGATGCCAAAGACGGGAAATCCTGCTTCCATGACCTGTTTGGTCATCGAGACAACGTCCTGTAATCGTGCAGGATCTCCCGGTCCGTTTGAGAGCAGCATTGCATTACATCCTGAGCGGAGAATATCCTCAGCAAGTACAGTAGGCGGAAAGAGGGTGACAGCCACCCCTCGACGGTAAAGTTCGGTGACAATTGACCGCTTGATCCCAAAGTCCACTACTGCAAATCGTAGTGAGGCCTCCTTTGGGGCCCCCAAGAGAGGATCCTCGACCACTCGCTTGGTGCTTACCCCTTCGATAAGATCAAGCTCACTGACTGATGGATAAGCTCTCACCAAGGAGAGGGCATGTTCATGTTCTGAACTTGAAAGCGTCTTCCCTTCAGTCCTGAATATGATTGCCCTCTGGGCCCCCTTATTTCGTATATGGATGGTTAATGCACGCGTATCCACCCCACATAGGCCGACTATTCCGTGAGTGAGCAGATAATCATGTAAAGAGACCCTCTTTGGGGGAAGAGGGCCTGTATACACAGAATGAACAAGTAGTGCTGTACAGCTGATGGGCCTGGGTAACCCCAGATGCTCCTCAAAGGAGGCTTCGCACCCATAGTTTCCAATATGGGGGTAGGTCATTACGACCATTTGCCCATGATAGGAAGGATCAGTAAGGATTTCTTGGTAGCCACACATGCTGGTGTTGAAGACCACCTCTGCTATGGGAGCCTGTTTGCCGAGCAAGGGCGCCGGTGATCCAAATCCAGTTGCTGTGAATACGGTTCCGTCCTCGAGAAGAAGAAAGCTTGTGTTCATAGGGTCTCCATCAGTTCAAATTGTAGGGATAATACCGGATACTGAACATTTATGCAACAGTATCTGTATGTTTATGCAACAAAACCCTGATAGAATATTGAATATGCAACACACTATAACACATATGTTGCAATATTGTGGTTATTTCTTCCCGATACTAAATTTTTCTGGATTGAATGCATCACTTCCAAGCCAGAGATCAATCCTCA
Source organism: Sphaerochaeta sp. (assembly GCF_050178175.1). GTDB lineage: Bacteria > Spirochaetota > Spirochaetia > Sphaerochaetales > Sphaerochaetaceae > Sphaerochaeta. The sequence continues at coordinate 923 of NZ_JBFXGH010000030.1, read as the reverse complement.
GCCCGCTATCGGAATTATCAACATCTGCATGTTTGATCTGCCATCCAATGAGTTTCAGCCGGGAGTCCCAGGTAACATCGTGTCCTGCCATCAATCCATAGTACTCGGCTAGCTCCGGCCGCTCTTGTTTTGGGTGCAGGGCCTTGTTGATGTTTTTGAGCTCCGCTTCGCTCCGTTTCTTGTCATCAAAGAAGGTAAGATGAGCTCCATCCTCTTCCTGGTGGAGTGAGACCACCAAGCGAAGCGGATTACCGTCCAGAAGGAAGTTTGTAACCTCCCCAATCAATCGTCCTAGTAGTTCCTTGCGTTTCATTGTATGAAATCCTCCTCGGGGCGGTTGGTTTTGTACCACTGTAAGATTGCAACAAACAAGCTTGCCGTCAGCCCTCCGGCAAAGCCATTGTTATACAGATCAAGCCCTCCATGCCAGGAGGCGGTTACTTCTACCATCACCAGATGCAGGAATCCTGCTAGCAGACCAGCTATAAATCCGAACTGCCCAGCTATTGGAGCCAAGGTGGTGGCGAAGAGGGTTGCCAGGAGGGGGCCTGGTGCAACCAGGGACTTGCCAAACAGAAGTGTAGAGAGAATAACTCCCAACACTACAGGAAAGGTATTTTTCAAGGTTTTTCCGAAACCCCCGAAGGCTATGATGGTGAACAAGGCTCCGATGGTTGGCCCATTGATAGGTGCCCCAATGAGAATCAGGTATGCCCAGAAGACCAAGCCAAGCAACCCAATATTCAAGAGTGTACCAGAGGTGTATCCGGTATCAAAAAAGTCATAGGGGAGACGTCCAGAAAGCTTTTGCACTTCCAGCAACCCTTGGAAACCCTGCTTTGGTTTTTCAATGAAGAATGCGGTCACTATCAATAATAGGGAGAATATGGGTATTACCATGAAGAGTGGGAGTGAGAACTCCT
>NZ_JBFXGH010000029.1:20075-23812 GCF_050178175.1 Sphaerochaeta sp. | reverse complement strand
AGAGAGACAGCGCGGGAGTATGCTCTTCGTCAACTTAAGGAAAATATCATTTCGTTGCAATTGGAACCTGGGAGTATGGTCAGTGAGAACGAGGTGGCAGCCCAACTGGGTATTTCCCGTACTCCGGTTCGTGAAGCCCTGATTGAACTGAGTCGGGTAAATATTGTGGAAATCCTTCCCCAAAAAGGGAGCAGGATCATGCTTATCGACTACGCCTTGGTTGAAGAGTCCCGTTTTCTACGTTTGGTGTTGGAGAGGGAAGTAGCAAAGGTCCTGTGTACCATGGAAGAGATTCCTGATCTCTCTTTCCTGGAAGAGATCATCCGATTGCAGAGTTTCTATATTGAACACTCCAATCCTGAAAAGTTGTTGGAGTTGGACAACCAGTTTCATGCCTTGTTGTTCCAACTAGCAAATAAAGTCCAGTGTTATGGTTGGATGATTGAAGGTCTTACCATCCATTTCGACCGTGTTCGTGCCATGAGTCTGAATGCAATCAAGGACATCAAGATAGTCAATGACCATCAGGCAATTGCTGAGGCGATCAAGCAAAGGGATGCCGAGCTTGCAGGTCAGCTGATGGAGGAACACCTCAGTCGTTACAAGATTGATGAATCTGCCATCAGGGAGAAATATCCAACCTACTTTCGTTGATCATCACTCTTCTGTATACTGCATGCCATGCGAAGAATACTCTGTTATGGTGACTCAAATACATTCGGGACCAACCCAAGTGGGGGAAGGTGGCAATACGACCAGCGATGGACAGAATACTCTCCTCCCTCCTCGGTCCCGATTTCCAGATTATTGAGGAAGGCCTCGGTGGCAGGACCACTGTGTTTGATGACCCACTCGAGCCTCATCGCTCAGGTCGGGAGTTCTTACCTGTTGCCCTTCACAGTCATCGTCCACTTGACCTGGTGATCCTCTCCTTGGGTACCAACGATTGCAAGAAATTCTTCAATGCCGATGAGAAGATCATCACAAAAGCCCTGCAGCAATTGGCATCTCTTATCAAGACTCACCCCTATGGGGAGAGGTATCCAATTCCCCAGGTGTTGGTAGTCTCTCCTATTCATATTGGAGATGAGATAGAACAGTCCCCGTTTGTCAGTTTCAATTCCAACTCCGTTCTTACAAGTAAAAGCCTTGCTCCTTTCATACAAAGCATGGCAGAAGAGAATGAACTTCTCTATTTCGATGCAAGCAGTGTTGCTTTTCCAAGTAGCATAGATCAGTTGCATATGGACAGGCAGTCCCATCAGGCAATTGGGGAAGGGCTGGCCTCTCTCATCCTCTCATGCTTCAATGTGCAGAAAGAGGAGCCTCAGGAAAAGAAGGAAGAGCGTACGGTTACCCGTGCGATCAAGTTTCCGTTCTTTAAACGTTAGGAAGGAGTTTCAACACTGCCGCTACCGGCCAGTGGTCAGAGAGCACCTGTTCTGGGATCATAAAATGGGGGCTGCTTGCCAAAACCGGCTGTATCGCTCCTTGTATCATGATCTTATCAATGGCCTCTACCAGAAAAGTCTCATGGGTGAGAAAGGGGCAAGGGAAGGTATGCAATAGCTCAATTCAGGATTAATACCGTTAATCTATTGCATACGTGCATCGATATAATGCTTGCTCTGTTTCTTGATTTTCTTCAGCTCTTTCTTCTGTGCCTTTGCCCACTCTTTTCGGCTGATCAAGGCTACTTGGTCAACGGGCCTGCCGCTGATGAACTGGATGATGGCACTCTCTGTTTCCTCTGTCCCTGTAGCCTTCGGGTAGTTGATGAAGCCATGGATGGTCTTCTTCACCTCAAGGTATTTTACCGGGGTGTCTGCTGAAGCCAATGCATCGGCATAGAGCATTCCATCATCATGAAGCGGGTCGTACTCAGCACCGATAATCAGGGTTTCGGGAAGTCTGCTATGATCTTTTGCAAGCAGAGGGGAGAAGTTTGGATTGAGGATATCCTTTGGCTCCCGTTGGTAGCTGTTGATGAAGAAGGCCATCTGCTTGTCAGTCAAGGAAGGTGCATCCTTGTGCTTCTCATAACTATTGGTTCTCATCCGACCGTCAGTTACAGGATAGAGCAGGACCTGACCGGCAATGGCAGGACCCTTCCGGTCACGTGCAAGACGACTGACCACCGCAGCAAGGTTGCCTCCTGCACTGTCTCCGATCAAGAAGATGCGATCAGGGTCTGTCTTCCAATAGCGGCATCCCGCTGCTGCCCAAACCAATGTATCATAACAATCCTCAACCGCTGTCGGGAACTTGTACTTCGGTGCAAGTCGATAATCCACAGAGAGAACTGCTGCCCCAGTGATATCGGCTAGATGGGCACAGAGGAAGTTGTAGAGATCCATGTTTCCCCAAACCCATCCACCACCATGGTAGAAGATGATCAAGGGAGTGAGATCGCTGATACCACGTGAGCCTTGCTTCTCAAAAAGATACCCACTGATCATCCCATCGGTAACCGGGATGATGAAGGTCTTGGTGGTGATGTTCTTCGCACTCTTGCCAAGAAGTTTGCGGATCACCAGATTATTAGGGATGGATATATCGTTAAGCTCCTCGATGCGTTTTGGTGTAAGCCCTTCAGGATCTGTTATTGTGATCTTGTTTATCAGGGCGATCATACGTTTCATCTTCGGAGACAAATCATAATCTGCCATAGTGATCACATGGTAGTATATCCACCAATGTGACGCAAGTATTCGAGTCCGTACTGTTGGGCCATTTGTATATTCAATTGGTAGTTATCAAACACAGACAATATCCTATTTGCCGCTTTCCGCTATGATTTTCTTAAAATTCAGGAAGAAGAGCAACACCGTAGTGCCTCCTGCGAGAATATCAGCAATTGGTTCGGCAAGGAATACTCCACGCATGCCAAAATGAGAGGAGAGAAGGAATACCAAGGGAATAAGCAGGATGATTTTTCTCAAGAGGGCGAGAAAAAGTGAGATTTTGGCTTTTGAGAAGGAGATGAATGCCTGCTGGCAGGCAATCTGGAAACCAAGCATCCAGAACCCTGCACTATAGATTCGCATTGCCTCACTGGTTTTTTCTAATAACAGCGGTTCACGGGTGAAGATTCGGACCACCGCTTCCGGGAAAAGCACCAGGATAAGGCAGACCGTGGTGGAGAAGAGAGCGCTGCTGATAAGAATCCTGGAGAAAGCTGCCTTGACCCGTTCTGTATTCCCTGCCCCATAGTTATAGGAAAGGATTGGTTGCCCACCTTGGGTGAGTCCTTGCAGTGGGGCAAGGCTGAAGAGCATGACTGATGCAAGGATCGACATTGCACCAACGGCCAAGTCCCCTCCTGTTCTCTGCAAGGTGGAGTTGAGAATGATGTTCACCAAACTCTCTGTGGACATCATGAAGAAGGGGGAGACACCCAATGCAAATACCGGGAGCATCACCTTCTTGGTGGGCAGGATTTCCTTGAAATTGATGGTCAATGTGGAACGCTTTGAAGAGAGAAAATGCAACACCCAAGTTGCACTGACCGCTTGGCTGATAACTGTTGCAAGTGCAGCACCCTTAATACCCCATCCCAGTGCAAAGATAAAAATTGGGTCAAGGATAATGTTCACCACTGAACCAAGCAGCATGGTCATCATGCTGGTCCTGCTGAACCCCTGGGCAGTTATGAATGGGTTGAGCCCAAGGCTGAAGAGGACGAACGGGGTTCCCCAGAGATAGATGGAGAGATAGTCAATGCTGTACTCAATGGT
>NZ_JBFXGH010000029.1:16549-19975 GCF_050178175.1 Sphaerochaeta sp. | reverse complement strand
AAGAGGAGATTGCCTTGCTCGAGGAGAATCTGAATACTTCCCCCTGCTGGGATGATGTGTTGGTGAGTGACCCCTTCGACCCTTCCTTGATCAAGAACAGCGAATTCTATGGATTGGTACGCATTGGAAGCATGGCACGTCAGATTGTCAGTTTTCATGACTTCTCTGTACCTGTAGGGATTACCAACAGCAGAATTGTCAGCTGTGATATCGGGGACAGTTGCGCTATTCTCGACTGCAGCTATCTCAGCCACTATATTCTTGACCATCATGTCATCATCTACCGCATCGGCGAGATGCAGACCACCAATCATGCAAAGTTCGGAAGTGGTATCCTCAAGGACGGGGAAGACCCAGAGGTGTTGACCACCATGGATATCATGAATGAAGCAGGAGGAAGGACTGTTAGGCCCTTTGATGGGATGCTTCCTTCCGATGCCTACCTCTGGGGTACTTATCGCGATGATGATGCGTTGATGAGGATCTTTGAGATGTTGACTGACAAGACTTGCGACGCACGTCGTGGGTACTACGGATTTGTCGGTCAGCAGTCTGTGATCAAATCATGTGATACCATAAAGGATGTCTGGATTGGGGAAGGGGCTTATATAAAGGGTGCCAACAAACTCAAGAATCTCCGTCTCCGCTCTACCTTGGAAGAGCCGGTACAGATCGGTGAAGGTGTTGAGCTGGTAAACGGCATCATCGGTGCAGGAAGCAGGGTGTTCTATGGATGCAAGGCAATCCGCTTCATCATGGGGGACAACTGTAATCTCAAGTATGGTGCCCGTCTTATACACTCCTTCCTTGGTGATAACTCAACGGTCAGTTGCTGTGAGCTGCTGAGCAACCTTATCTTTGGGGGACACGAACAACACCACAACAACTCCTTCCTGATTGCCAGTTTGATCAAGGGACAGTCGAATATGGCTGCCGGTGCGAATATCGGATCCAATCACAACAGTCGTGGAAATGACGGGGAGATGGTTGCCGGCAGGGGATTCTGGCCAGCTCTGAGCAGCACGCTCAAGTATGACTGCAAGTTCGCAAGCTATGTTCTGATCGCCAAGGGGAACTATCCCCACGAGTTGAACATCCCCATTCCATTCAGTCTGCTGGGATCAGATGCCAAGGAGGGAAGAAGGGTGGTAATGCCTGCCTATTGGTGGATGTACAATCTCTATGCTCTGGAGCGCAACAGCTATAAATACCGTAAGCGTGACAAGCGAAAGGTCATCCGTCAGCAGATAGAGACCGATTACCTTGCTCCTGATACGGTAAATGAGATTTTTACGGCCTGCGACCTACTCTGTGAGTGGGTGGGGATCAATTACAACAGGACCCGGCCCACCTCCCAGGAGCGAAGTGACCTGATCACACAAGGGAAGACCTTGATCACCACGAAGCCTTCAGAAGTACAGTCAATGCAAATGTATGTCTGGGAGTTGGAGAACAGCAACGAACCGGTTGAGATACTCAAGACGGTGGAGGCATACCAAGCGTATCAACAGATGCTTCGTTACTATGCTGTGAAGACACTCAGCGAGTATTGCACCACCCATGAGATTACCATCAGTGAGTTCCAGCAGGCCCATGATGCAGTGCTTGATCCTTGGCTCAATATTGGAGGACAACTTGTACCTGAGTATCGTTTTGAGGCTCTCAGGGATGGTCTGAAGGAAGGCTCCATCACCTCTTGGGAAGAGGTGCATGATACCTATGCCTACTGGTTTTCTCTCTATGAGGAGGACCGTGCAGTGCATGCCTTGGCAACACTGCTCAAGGTGTTAGGATGCAGTGAAATCAACCAAGGGCAATGGGAGCAGGTGGTTGATGAGGTAGCCGTCATCCGCCTTGAAATCGAAAACCAGGTCTTCAAGACCAAGGAGAAGGATTTCAACAACCGGTTCCGCTTCAGTACCTACCGTACAGTGGAGGAACGGGACGCAGTACTCGGCAGTCTTGATGACAATCCTTTCATCCAGGAGTCAAAACAAATCACAGAGCAGGTACTTTCCCGGATCCGGATGGTTCGGTTCTCCTGAGTGTGGTGTAAGTGTCTTCTCCAATACTGATAAGGGTCAGGAGGAGTAACACCGCACATGCTGCCTTGATGATGATCTGCCACCACTCAAGTGAGAGGTTGAAATAGAGCAAGGCCGTATTGTTGTAGATGTTCCATCGCGTTGCAACGAAGATGAAGTAGAAGACTCCCAATAGATCGGAGGCTGCGCTGAAGCCGAGTACTGTTTTTGTCCATCTTGCGCGAGCCATCTTGAACATGGCAACAAAGAAGGCGATGGCAGTGGTCAGCATCCACCCTACGAGGTAAGGACGGAGTAGGTCTGCAACAAAGAGGGGGATAGGTTCCCTGTCTTGGGTATAGATTGCCAGCAAGTTGCCTCTCCTGTACATGAATCCCAGGAACAGGAAGAAGAGCGACAAGCCTACCAAGTCAGCAATGCTGTCTCTCTTCTTGATCTCCCTGGTGGGTACTTCCTCAAGATTATGCAGTTCAGAGAGGTTCCAATCCTTTGCATCTGACTTAACCTGATACCTTTCAAGTATGGCAAAGGTGATCGTTACCCAAAGGAATGCACTTGAAGCAGCACTGAAGATTGAGGCCAGAGCCTTTGCAATCATTCCAAAGATGGACAGATCGGATGGGGAAAGGAAAAAGGAGAGTACCGTAAAGACCAAGGAAACCAGGGAGACTACCAAGGCAACAATCTTGAGTACCATGATATAGGTATCATAGGTAGCTGGACCGATAAGGTATTGTTCACTGCCACGGTATTTCGCCGCCAGTGAAGAGGGGGACCCCATTGACAGGAGCGTCTGCTCGACCTCCTGGTCACTGGGGTTATCGGGCAACATATCCTGGATATTTGCCGTGAGTTCCTTCTCTACTTCCATTCTTTCTGCAGGTTTTAGGTGACGGACTGTCTCTGCAATATATCGGCTGATGAGCTCATGCATGGCTCTCCTCCCCGAGCAACGCTTCAATGTGCGATTGTTGCTCTCTCCATTGGTTTGCAAGTGATAAGTAGATGCTCTTTCCTTCCTCAGTGAGTTGGTAGAACTTTCTCGGCCTGTTCTCGCTGGTATTCCAGCTACTCTCCAGGACACCTTGGGTTTCCAGTCTCCTGAGCATGGGGTAGAGTGTATTGGCTTCCAACTCTATGTGCTTTTCTGAAAGTATCTGCAATAGGGAGTACCCATACTGTGCTTTGGTGAGTTGGCTGAGAACACAGAGCGTCAGGGTCCCCCTGTTGATTTCTGTTGCAAAGTTGGCAAGAAGCTCTCTCCTATCCATATGAAACCTCGTGTTTTCATAATAGTGTGTATCACACAGTGATATCAAGAACAAAGTATATTCATGATACGAAAAAATTTGACGGTTTTACTGAACGATGGTACGATGAG
>NZ_JBFXGH010000029.1:0-16449 GCF_050178175.1 Sphaerochaeta sp. | reverse complement strand
GGATTTCCATGGGTGGCTATCTGATACTTACGGCAACAGCACTTATGATGGGCATTGGGGAATCTCCCCTGGTTTTCCACAGCTTGCATCCATGCTGGGCTCTGATGCTGAGACCTACCCGTTGGTGCGAAGCTGCCTGGGAGTAGATCTCCACTCATCGTTCTCTCCACCGTCCTGAATGCACTCTTGCGTTCCCAAGGGAAGGTAAAGGTATTGATGGTCGCCGGCATCATCGGAAATGGGTGCAATATCCTGCTTGATTTCCTGCTGATCATCATCCTCTGCCCTGTTTGCCTTGTACATTCTTTCCTCCCGTCGTTCTGCATTCTCTCTCAGTGAGGGCAGAAGGTGCTTCTTTCTTTCAGGTGTTTGGCCGAATTGCTTCTCTATGGGGATACCCTTGCCATTGCTGCCTATGGGGTTATTTGGACCCTGTTGATGTTTTTCAATTTGCCGATCTCAGGTATTGTCCAGGGATTACAGCCAATCGTAGGCTGCCATGCAGGAGCTAAGCGAAATGAAGAGGTCATTCGGGTACTCAAGGCATCCCTCCTTGTTACCCTGTTCCCTGATGTTTCCCTTCGCCTCTTTACCAAGGTTGAGCAATGGCTGGAAAGGGCAGTGCCGGCGGCCAGGTTGCTGTTCTTGGGGATGCAAAGTGTAGGGACGGCCTTTTTCCAGGCACTCGTACTCTGGATAGGTAGGCAGTTTGTTCTCCTGGTTCCCCTGATCTTGCTGCCTGGAAACTACCTCGGAGCACAGGGTATCTATCTTGCTTTCCCCATTGCTGACTTTCTCTCTGCTCTGTTTATTCTGTATCTGGTCTTTCGCCATCTAAAACAGGGATCATACAGCACCACGTAAGAAATTGGGCCATGATGCTTGCACCATCTAGACAAAATTTTTATACTGCCTAAAAATTTTTCTTAAGGAGTGCCGATGCACAACCGTTGGATTGTCTTGATTGCCGGACTGATTATGCAAACCATATTGGGGGGGATCTATGCTTGGAGTACCCTTACCCCATGGCTTGCAGAGAGTTATGGTATCAGCAACGGCGAGAGTGGGTTTGTATTCGGTTTGAGCATTGCTGTCTTTACCTTGGTCATGGTGTACTCCGGCCACCTGTTGGCCAGGAAAGGGCCAAGAATCCCAGCCCTCATTGGTGCGCTCCTCTATATGGCAGGGTATTTCCTGGCATCCCGTTCCCATGGTTCCCTTCCCCTCTTGTTGCTTGCTGTAGGAGTTGTCGCTGGTTCTGGGATTGGCTTTGCCTATGTGGTTCCCCTCTCGGTTGGGATGCAGTGGTTTCCTCGCCAAAAGGGATTGATCACCGGCCTCTCTGTTGGAGGGTTTGGGGGAGGGGCTATCATTCTTTCTTCCATCATTGAGGCAGGTAAGCTCTCCGGTCTTTCCTTGGATCGTTTCTTCCTCTTCTATGGTCTTGTCAGTGGATCGTTGCTCTTCCTTGCCGCGCTGTTGCTCTCTTTCCCCCCAGCGACCACAGGAAAGAATTCAGGGGAGATGCAAGTGCATAAAGCCCATTCTGAAAAGCCTATGGTTCTCAGCATCCTCGGGATGTTCAGTGGAACCTTCGCTGGATTGTTGCTTGTAGGCAACCTTGCTCCCTATGCTCTCTCCAAGGGTCTTGCTGAGGAGATGACCGTGCTTTCGGTTGTCCAGTTCTCGCTTGGGAACCTGAGCGGTAGGATTATATGGGGACATATCTTTGACAGGACAGGTTATCGTGTTATTCCCTGGTCACTCCTGCTCGCTTCTCTCTTCTCTGTACTGATACGAGTTGCATCGGGTAGCTTGCTATTTCTGGTAAGCGTACTTGTCCTGGGTTTCTTGTTTGGCTCACAGTTTGTGCTTTATGCAGGGTATCTCTCCAAGACCTATGGGGTAACAGAATTTTCCAAGCGTTACCCCTTGGTTTTTCTCTCATACGGACTTGCCGGTATCATTGCCCCTGGTATTGGTGGTTGGATTGCTGATACCACTGGTTCCTACAATACTGCAATCATGCTCTGTTTTGTGCTGTTGTCTGTTTCTGGGTTGGTCCTGATTACTGCGAACAGGAAGTGCTGAGAACCAGCACAAGGGGGACTGGACGCTCAGCTTCGCTGTTGTCCTCATACCGATCGGCAATCTTCAGGTATCGTTTCCCTTCATAGATGATCTGTGACGACCCTCCCCCATCAAGGTTGATGATCTCCTGGCAGTGTTGTCGGTCACAGAACTGTGCCAACTCGAGCAAGGAAGCCCCTGCGCTCTCCTTTCCCCTCTGGTAATTTCGTTTGCTTGCCCCTTCAGCCCAAACCAGTACAGGCTCTCCCTCTCTATTTGTTCCCAGGGCGATACGAGCAGCCCGGGCTGTTGAGAACGGCAGTGGATAGACGGTTGGTGGAAAGGGAGTCGCAGCAACGAGTGGATCAAAAAAAGGACAGCAGAGAGAGTCGACCATACTCGATTCCCTCATCATAGGTGGCCCTACCTGGATGCCGAACTGGTATGCCTCCAACCCAAGATACCGGACAGAGGTCTCCTGGACTGCGATATCTTCACGCAAGCTGAGGACAAAACCAGCCATTGGCACTCTCGTATTTCCTCCTTGCTTTACTGCCACAACGGAATTACCGGTTATGACAATATCGGTACCACTGCTACTTGGTGTGATACAGGTTTCGGGGCGGAAGTAAAAGATTGCATTTCTTTCATGCCGGTACTGCACAGAGTCAATTTCCACCACCAAATCAGTCAGTTCAACCTGTGTAGTGTGGCAGGTCCCTTTTGTATCCACCAAGAGGCAAGGCCGATGGTTCAGTGGTGGATTGAGTACCACTCCATCCTTGAGCGCAAGACCGTGGGGGGTACCCAGTTCACAGAATGGGGAATCGAGGTCGGTGGGGTCCATCAGGAAGAAATGGGAGTTGACAACAAGCGGAGAGTCAAGGGAAGAGGGGAATCCTACCTTCCCATCGATGGGGATGAAGGTAATCCCATCCTTCTTACCCGAAACCATCTCAAGGTAATGCTCTGCCTCCAGCTGGTTAAGGAACAGCCTGGCAGAAGCATTCTTGCTTATCCATGTTCCATCCTGGTAGAGGTTGCCCTCATCTGCTAGCCTCTGGAGTTGCACTTTGGCGGTGATGTTCCTGGAGAAAAACCACATATCTTTACTACGAGAGGGAAAAGGAAGATTGATATTCTCAGGTACATGGAAGAAGACCAGTCTGCCATAGGCAGAGGGGTCTTTCTCCACGATGTTGAGCCGGTAGAGCCTGGCGATCTCCCTGATTGCTCCTGCATCGAAACCAGGAGAGGCGAACTGCAGGTTTTTCCATGCAAACGCTTCCACGACCTGGAAACGTTGTATTTCCTTGTTCTGATGGGTCTCGGTAATGATGGTGTTTCTCATGCTACCCCTTGATGCCTGAATTCATGGTGCTCTCAATGATGTACCGTTGGCTGAACGCGAAGATGATGAGCAGGGGAAGGACGGAGAGTACGCTTCCTGCCAGCAATAGGTTCCATTTGACACCGTATTGGTTCTGGAACTGGGAGAGGGCAATGGTCACAGTATAGAGATTCCTGCTTGAGATATAGAGCATGGGGCGTAGCAGATCGTTCCAGTTGTTCATGAATGCGATGATGAAGAGGGTGGCGATAGGACTGGAGGCTTGGGGCAGGTAGATGCGTGCAAACATCTGGTAGGCATTCACCCCATCTATGATCCCTGCATCAAACAACGGGCGGGGTACTTGGGCAAAGAACTCCTTGAGCATAAAGGTCCCAAAGGCTCCAGCAAGGAAAGATGGTACGATCAAGGGGAGATAGGTGTCCATCCAGTTGAGTTTGAGAAAGAGATAATACTCGGGGATGATGGTCACTTGAACGGGGATCATGAGTGTAAAGATCAGGAGGGAAAAAATAAGATTCTTTCCCTTGAATTGCATGGTTGATAGTGCGAATCCTGCAAGCGAACAGACCAGGATCTGTCCAAATGCTGCCAGGGCATAAACCCAGAGGCTGTTGACGGTATAGCGGCCGAAGTTGTACTGGGTGAAGACTTCCTTGTAATTATCGAACATCTGGTCGGTGAAGAGAAGGTCGGGGATGAATTTCGGGGGTACTGAGAAGATGTTCTTCTCCGACATGAATGAGTTGGAGACCATCCAGAGGAAAGGGAAGATATAGAGAATCGCAACAATGGTGATCAGGAGGAGACGATATCGGTCTGCGTTTTTTTGTTTCATCGTCTCCTCCTTAATCCAAGTTCTGGACAAGATGCTTCTTGATGTAGAAGTTGAAAAGGGTCATCAAGCCTACGAATATCAGAAGGATGTAGGCAATCGCTGAGGCATAGCCTACCCGATAGTAGACGAAAGCATTGAGGTAGACATCATAGACCAGGGTGTTGCTCGCGTTCTGTGGGCCTCCCTTGGTCATGGCATAGATCAGCTCGAAGTTCTTGAACGAGTCGATGATGGTGATGGTGAGTACGAAAAACAGGGTTGGCATCAGCATGGGCAGGGTAATCCTGAAGAAACTCTGGAATGCATTGGCCCCATCGACCCTTGCTGATTCAAGCGTATCCCTGTTTATTCCCTGCAAACCGGCGAGGAAGATGATCATATAGTAGCCGCTCATCTTCCACACTTGCACCGAAGCTACGGTGTTCAGGGCAAGGCGGGTATCGCCAAGCCAGTATGGAGGGGTCAGCCCAATCGCCTCGATAAGGTTGTTCACCAACCCATAGGTGGGGCCGAGCATCCAGTTCCAGATGATCCCCACGGCTACAGCAGAGGTTACCACGGGGAGATAGATGGCTGAGCGGAAGAAGGAAATTCCCTTGATCCGTACATTGATAAGGACGGCAAGGGCAAGTCCACAGACGATGGAGCCAACAACGTAGATCAAGGAGAACTGCAGGGTATTCAGTACAATTCCGATGAACTCCTCACTGGAAAGCAGTTCCTGATAATTCCCGAGTTTGATGAATGCAGGGGAGCTCAAGAGATTCCAATCGGTAAAGCTGAGGTACAGGGAGGAAACGATTGGAATAAGCCTGAACACAAGCAGTCCGATCACCGTAGGGATTATGAATACCCATGGGGTTATCTTACTGTGCCATCGGTACGGTGGTTGGGTCATCAATTGTTTTCCTTACTAACAATGTGGTTGCCTGGAAGGCCAGGCAACCAACCTATAAAAATTGTAATCTACTTGTAGTACCGCTTCAAGACAGCGTTGATGTTCTCTGTTCCCTTCTGAAAGGCCTCGTCAAAGCCCATATGGCTGTTGATGATTGCATCAATGGTACCGTTGAGCCCAAGAGACTCAGAGCCACCATATCCTCTCCATTCACTCCATCCCATGGTGTAGCTGGTGGTCATTGGGCCGCTCGCTTGTTCTCTGAGGAGGTTCATCTCTTCTCCTGGCTGTTTGCTGGGATCGGCAAACAGGGGATCTTCTGCTAGTTTCTTTGCAGAGGGAATCTTTCCTGCCATGTATACATCCAGGCTGATTCCCTCTCCTGCAACGTACTTGGCAAACTTCCATGCCATTTCAGGATGCTTGGTGTTTGGTGCGAGGGCATAGCTGTCTGGCCATCCATAGGTAAGATTGCTCGGTCCTGCAGGTCCACTGGGAACCCGTGCAATGCCCCATCGCATGTCATCGCCTACATTCTTTCGGAGTGTATCGACGAACCAGGAACCATCGACCCACATTGCTGCCACTCCCTGGCTGAAGACATCCTGCTGTTGGAAGCTGGTCATATCTTTCTGGGGAGGGGCAACCTTGTCAACGAGAACAAGGTCAGTCAGCATCCTGATGGCATCCATGGCATTCTTGTCAGGATTGAATTGCATGGAGTTCTTGTCAATGAGTTTTCCATTGTTTGCATAGACCCAAGGTTCTATGTGCGCGTAGCGGCCATAGAACCAGTGTCCCCACTGGTCGGTTTTTCCGTCCCCGTTCTTGTCGATGGTGAGCTGCTTGGCTGCTTTCTTGAAGTCATCCCAGGTCCAGTCATCACTCGGATAGGCAACCCCGGCGGCGTCGAATGCATCCTTGTTGTAATAGAGCACCGTGGTAACCAATGCAAAGGGGATGGAATAGTAACTTTCCGTGTTGCTGATCTCTTTACTGGTATCGAATATGGACTGATAGAAGTTTGTGAAAGTGTCGTCATTCTTGATGAAGGAATCAAGATTGTACAAAAGGCCGGCTTTCGCCCACTCCTCAATGTACCCCGAGCTCATCGTGAAGACATCAGGAAGCTTGTTCTGGTTGGCCTGGATGCGGATCTTGGTCCAATACTCCTTGGTTCCCACTATGGTGTTATTGATTGTTACCCCAGGGTTGGCCGCCTCGAAGGCGCTGATGATCTGCTTGTTCTGTTCAAGCATATCAGGATCCCACGTCCACCATTCCAATGTGATTTCTTCTGTCTCAGCCTTGGTTTCTGTACCACCTGCTGCAAACAGGAGACCCAATGTAAGAAGGACTACCAGTGTCATCAGTAGTTTTTTCATCTCAACACTCCTTTCTATGGAAACGAATTTCCTAAGCATACTTGCTTCCAGGACGGTAGGGGATGTATTGGGTCTCTCATTCCATCCTGTGTTGCAAGTAGTTGCATTTTACCATTGTGCATTTAAAAAGGCAATCGTGAAGTGGTGAGACTGAAAAGGTTTTTGCTCCGGGAAGATACAACAAACCCGCCTCTTATGAGACGGGTCTGTATGCTGGAGCCAAAGGGACTCGAACCCTCCACCTACTGATTGCGAACCAGTTGCTCTACCAGATGAGCTATGGCCCCGCTGAACGCATACACAAAATTATCGCAGAGAAGGCAAACTGTCAACTCTGCTGTCCGAGGGATGCGGCAATGAAGCCACTGAAAAGCGGGTGTGGACGGTTTGGTCTGCTCTTGAACTCGGGGTGGTACTGCACTCCGATGAAGAACGGATGGGATGAGAGCTCCACAGCCTCCACCAAGGTTTCGTCAGGACTGGTGCCACTGATGACAAGGCCATTTTCCTGAAGGATTTCCCTGAACTCATTGTTGAACTCATAGCGGTGCCGGTGACGCTCTCTGGTACTCTCAGATTCCTTGTATACCTTGCTCATGAGCGTATTCGGTTTCACCATGCAGGGGTAGGTCCCAAGCCGCATGGTACCTCCCTTGGGGATGTTGCCCCGCTGGTCTGGCATCAGGGCGATAACCGGATGCTTGGAATCGGGTGCAAATTCAGAGGAGTGTGCATCTAAGAACCCTACTACATGGCGGGCAAATTCTATGACGGCGATTTGCATCCCAAGGCAGATTCCAAGGTAGGGGATTCTTTGTTCCCTGGCATACCGGGCTGCAAGTATTTTTCCTTCAATACCCCGGTCCCCAAAGCCTCCAGGAACGAGAATTCCATCCGCCTCACGCAGGAGCGCATCTACCGTATCCTTGGTCACCTCCTCACTGTCCACCCAGTCTATCTGGACCTCGGCTCCATGCTCCCACCCACCATGCTTGAGTGCTTCCATCACACTGAGGTAGGCGTCATGCAGCTGGATATATTTTCCCACCAAGGCGATGCGGACCTGTTTCTTTGCACCTTCGATACGCTTCAGCATTGTCTTCCATTCAGAGAGGTCTGGCTCTCTGGTTTCCAGCTTCAGCTCCCTGCAGACAATCTCATCGAGTTTTTCGGCTCTCAGCATCATGGGAGCCTCGTAGAGCACCGGTACCGTTTTGTTCTCGATGACACAGTCGCGCTTCACATTGCAAAACAGGGCGATCTTGTCCTTGATGCTCTCCTCCAGCGGTTCGTCACTGCGCGTTACTATGATATCGGGAAAGATACCGCTTGCCATCAACTCCTTCACTGAGTGCTGGGTAGGCTTGCTCTTGTGTTCCGCGCTGCTTTTCAGGTAGGGAACCAGCGTTACATGGATGAAAAGACAGTTGTCTTGTCCCACCTCGTGCCCTATCTGTCTGATGGCCTCCAAAAAGGGTTGGCTCTCGATATCACCAGTGGTTCCCCCGATTTCGGTAATGATTACCTCGGCTTCGGTCTTCCTGTCCAATGCGTAGATTGCCTCTTTTATCTCCGTGGTTACATGGGGAATGATCTGGACGGTGGATCCCAAGTAGGCTCCGCTGCGTTCCTTGCTCAGCACGTTCCAGTACACCCTTCCGCTGGTGAGGTTGCTGTACTTGTTCAGATCCTCATCAATGAATCTCTCGTAGTGACCAAGGTCGAGGTCGGTCTCTGAACCATCCTCGGTCACGAAGACCTCCCCATGCTGGTATGGACTCATTGTTCCAGGGTCCACGTTCATATAGGGGTCGAGCTTCTGGGCTGCAATCTTCAGTCCCCTTGCTTTCAAGAGTCTCCCCAGTGATGCAGCAGTGATGCCTTTGCCGAGGCCCGAAACGACCCCGCCCGTCACAAAAATGTGTTTGGCCATATATATCATTCTCCTTGTCTCTTGTTTCACATCTGGTAGGTCTTCAGTAGGGAGAGAGCAACGGCATACCGACTTTTGCGCAGATCCATCGCCTGCTTTTCCATGTAACGGTGTGCTTGTTGCTCATCCATGCCAAGGTTTTCGATCAAGACCCATTTTGCCCTGTCGATGATCTTGATCTCTTCAATCTTCTTGTGGAGTTTCTCATTCTCTGTATGCATTGCTGTCAACCGACGACGCATTGATCGTGCAAGGCTGAGGGCTTGGAAGAACATCTGGCGGATCACCGGTTTGCTGACCACAAGCACCCCTTGCTCGGAGAACAGTGCCTCACACTGTTCAAAGTACTGGTTCCGTACTACAAGGATGGATCCTGCCAGACTCTGTTGTACCACCATGACGGCCAGTTCCTCCCCTGATTCATCCAACAGAGGAGCATTGATGACCACCAAGTCGAGTTCCTGGTCGAGTACCAGCCGCCGGGCCTCTCCTGCGCTCAGACAGTGAAGGAGCTCAATGGATCGGTCGTGCTCTCGCATGAGCGAACACAATGAGTCACTTCCTTTCTGTGTTGATGATACAACCAGCGCTCGAAGCATGTACCCCCCTCTTACATCGTCAGGAAATAGGCTTTTCGACTCGCTTCAAACGGGTCTACAGCCGTCTCATAGGACCTCCACTCCGCTCCTTTTGCATCAAGAAAGCAGGTGAGCAGACGGTCAGGGATGTTGGATTGTACAAACTCGCTGTTCTTTGCCAGTTCCATGGCTTCAGCCAAGGAGGAGGGGAGCATGCGACCTGTCTGCTTTTGGTATGCCGATCCCTGGTACTCTTCCTCGAGGGGAAGATTCCCCCGGATTCCTTCCAAGGCTGCACTGAGCAGCAAGGTGATGGCGAGGTATGGGTTGCAGGCTGGGTCGGCTGAACGCACCTCAATCCGGCGGTATTCCCCACTGGTATAGGGAATGCGGATAAGCAGCGAGCGGTTTGCCCGGCCCCATCCCACATACTTGGGAGCTTCGAAAGAACCGAGGCGCTCAAAGGAGTTTGCAAGTGGATTGAGAAAGAGGGAGATCTCCTGGATCCTGTTCAGGATTCCAGCGCTCATTGCCGTTTCAAGCTTGCTGTACTGCTCTCCCTCTGCCTTGATGGACAGGTTGAAATGTAGTCCGCTTCCACTCTCTCCCTGCAATGGTTTGGGGAGGAATGAAGCGAACAATCCACTACGGTCTGAGATGGTCTTTACCACTGATTTGAACGTGATGAAGTCGTCTGCCGCCTCAACAGGGTTTCCGTACTTGAAATCAATCTCATTCTGGCCTGGTCCTGACTCATGATGACTGCGTTCGGTGTAGAAGCCCATCTGCTCAAGGGTCAGGCAAATCTCCCTTCGTACATTCTCCCCCTTGTCCAAGGGTGCAACATCAAGGTAGGTGCCCTCATCCAAGGGTTGGTAGGTTGGCTTGCCGTTCTCATCGGTCTTGAAGAGATAGAACTCGCACTCAGGTCCCACTGTGAAGGAGTAGCCCTGCAAAGCGGCTTTTCTTACTGTCTCCTGCAAGAGGGAGCGTGTGTCTCCCTCGAAGAGGGTTCCATCGGGTTTCTTGATCGAGCAGAAGAACCGCACCACACGTCCCTGGGCTGGACGCCAAGGGAGAATGGAGAGGGTGGCAGGGTCGGGAAAGAGCAACAGGTCGCTCTCCTCAACCTCAAGGAATCCTTTCACCGAGGATGCGTCAAAACTGATACCACTGGAAAAAGCCCGTTCCAGCTCACTTGCCGAGATGGAAATATTCTTGATCTGTCCGAAAATATCGCAGAATACCAGTCGGGCGAACCGAACATCCTGTTCCTTGATGAACTGCATCACCTCTTGCTGGGTATTACTCATCATCCTTCTCCTCCCTCTGTCATACATGGGTATACATCATCCGATAGGGTGTGGTGCTGTTTGCACTCAGTACAAAAAAATGGGATGCAAGCAACTGTTCTCTGTCAAACTCGAACAGGGTACAGTACTCATCCAGAAGATTGGAAAGAAGTGCTTTATCTTCTTCATCGGCATCGCGTACTGCAACCTGTGGTGGCAACCCCTGAGGAAGTGTATCACAGCGCAAATAGATTGTGCCACCATGCATCCCCGTCCCACAGAAATAACCTACTGGAGCCTTTCCTTCTTGGTTCCTTCCCAACACAATGATGGTTCCCCCTGCCTGATACTCACCAAGAAAGCTGCCTGCCCGCTCTCCTATGACCAGCAGTGGTTGTTTCTCCTCAAACGCTTTCATATGGATGCCACAGCGGTACCCCGCACTGTCACGGATATAGAGCTTTCCCCCGCGCATTGCATACCCTGTCCCATCGCCACAGGAGCCATGTACAATAATGGCTCCCTCATTCATGGTATCCCCGGTCGCATCCTGTGCATTGCCGTTCACGATAAGTGTCGCCCCATCGAGATAGGAACCAAGACCATTGCCCGGGGTACCGTTTATGGTGATGGTCTTATCCTTCTGGGCACAGCCGATGTAGCGCTGACCGGTTACAGAGGAGAGTATGAATTGCTTTGCCTTGCTCTCCCGTATTTGTTCATTGAGATGCCGGTACTCCATCTTCCCTACATCTATCTGTGTCATTGTGCCCTCCCTAACTGTTCGCTTCTCACCTTCTGTGCAAAAGCCATCAAGGCTGGTTGCTCGCTGATCATGGCAAAATCGAGTGTTCTGAGGTCTGTCCTGCTTCTGATCAGGTCAATGTAGATGCCCCCCCTCAGAACTTGGTCCCCTATCAGGATACAGCCAACCAGGTGATGGTCCTTGATGAAGAGCCGCTTGTACCCACTCTCTGTGGTAAAGCAGAGATCCTCACCCTCATACATCCCGGCTGTGATGATATGCAAGCCGAAGAACCCAATTGCATTCATGGCGATGGCATTTTCAAAGCGATGCTCATTTCCGGTCATGGAGTATCCGGCACTCTCGCCCTGCATGTATGCATTCGGCAAGAGTGCAAGATTCCGTCTCTCTCCACTCAGGAGTTCCCATCCTTCACTGCAGTCCCCCCCGGCCCAAATATGTGCATCACTGGTTCGGCATGCTTGGTCAATGAGAATGCCCTTGTTTACCGCAAGCCCTGCATCTTTTGCCAACTGTATGTTTGGCTTGACTCCAACTGCCATGACCAGGATATCGAATCCTACAACCTTGCCACTACTCAGGAGTGCCTCCTGGCCACAGAACTCTCGTACGCTGTCTCCCAGATGGAAACGAATTCCTGCTTGTTCCAGATGTGCTTGCACCCGAAGCGATCCTTCCTCGTCTAGGATGCTGGAGAGTATCCTCCCTGCCAAATCGACCACCGTTACTGATTGCACGCGCTCAAGGATACCTTCTGCACACTTCAGCCCGATCAAGCCGGCACCGATGATAAGCACCCGGCTCGTGGGAAGCAGCTCTGATTCAAGCTCCTTTGCATCAGACAAGGAGAGGAAGGTGTGTTTTTTCGCTACCTCTTCAAGATTTTTCATAGCAGGAATGAAGGGAAGAGAACCGGTTGCGATCAGCAGCTTGTCATACTGCATGACCACCCCATCGTCCAAGGTGAGTAGTTGGGTCTCTGCTTCAATCTTCTCCACTTTTCTTCCTATAAGGAGACGGACGCTATGTTTTTCATAGAAGTCCGCATCACGGTAGGTCATCTTCTGCTCGTCAGTCTTTCCTTGGAGCAGATAGGAGATGAGTGGCCGAGCATAGATGGGATGGTTCTCTTCCCCGATGACCGTAATGGAACCTTGTGAGTCATGTTTCCTGATGGACTCAATGCATCCTACGCTGGTGATGGAGTTCCCGATAATGACATACTGCATGCTAGCGCTCCTCATAAACAATGGCCTGGTTTGGGCATCCTTGTACACAAACAGGGAGACCGTGGCTGTTTGTGGCACAGAGTTCGCACTTTTGCATAACCCCACTTTCACTTGGCATCAAGGCACCATAGGGACACGCCATGATACAGCTGTAGCAACCGACACACTTGTCCTGGTCGATGACGATCAGACCATCCTTCTGGCTGATGGCTCCCGCAATGCAGCTCTTGAGACAGAGTGGTTCACTGCAGTGACGACAGTTTACGGCAAAGCTGACGGTTCCCTTCTGTTCCACCTGTATCCTTGGATACAAAGGCTTGTCCTTCAAAGCCTGGACCATATCAGGGAGTCCGCTGTTTGCATACGCACAGTAGTACTCGCAAAGATGACAGGCCAAACACCACTGTTCATTGACGTAGATTCTCTTCATCGATCCCTCCTATGCACCGGCATGCTTGATGCCGAGGATTTGCAGCTCTGTTTCGTTCAAGCCAATCCCCCTGAGCATCAGCCGGTTTCCCCTGAGCGCCTCGATGGAGTTGATCCCCATTCCTCCCATCATCTCCTTGAGTTCATGGTTCCATGCGGTGATAAGATTTACCAATCGTTCACTGCCAATCTCTGGATTGAGTCGTTTGACCAGCTCTGGGTTCTGGGTGGCGATTCCCCAGTTGCATTTCCCGCTATGACAGGTACGGCAGAGGTGGCAACCAAGGGCGATCAGGGCACTGGTGGCCACATAGACTGCATCAGCACCGAGTGCTATGGCCTTCAGGACATCACTACTGCTTCGGATCGAGCCACCTACCACCAGACTGACATTGCCGCGTATTCCCTCCTGGCGCAGCCGCTCATCAACACTGGCCAAGGCCAGTTCAATGGGTATCCCCACGTTGTCCCTTGTCCTGGCAGGAGCTGCTCCCGTCCCCCCCCTGAATCCATCGATTGCGATGATGTCTGCTCCACTGCGTGCAATCCCGCTGGCGATTGCACTGATGTTGTGCACGGCTGCCACTTTTACGATGACCGGCTTGGTATAGGCTGTTGCCTCCTTGAGGGCAAAGACCAGCTGGCGGAGGTCTTCGATGGAGTAGATGTCATGGTGGGGTGCCGGGCTGATCGCATCACTGTGGAGTGGGATCATGCGTGTCTTGGAGATATCCTCACCAATCTTGGATCCGGGCAGGTGTCCCCCGATACCGGGTTTTGCCCCCTGTCCCATCTTGATCTCAATGGCAGCACCGGCATTCAAGTACCCCGGATGTACCCCGAATCTTCCACTTGCTACCTGGACGATGGTGTTCTTCCCATACTGGTAGAAGTCCTCATGGAGGCCCCCTTCCCCGGTGTTGTAGTAGATTCCGAGTTCTTGTGCTGCAAGTGCAAGGGACTTATGGGCATTATAGGAGATGGAACCATAGGACATGGCACTGAACATGATCGGGATCTCCAGTTTCAACTGGGGTGCGGTCTTGGTGATGATCCTTCCCTTCTCATCCCTGGTTACAGCAGATGCTTTCTGCCCGAGGTAGGTCCTGGTCTCCATTGGCTCTCTCAGCGGGTCGATGGAGGGGTTGGTTACCTGGCTTGCGTTGACCAGCATCTTGTCCCAGTACACGGGATAATCCTTGGGAGTGCCCATGGACGCCAGCAGGACTCCTCCACTCTCTGCCTGCCGATAGATATCCTGGATGACCTCTCCCCTCCAGTTTGCATTCTCCTTGAAGATATGGTCAGTCTTGACGATTTTCAGTGCATGGGTGGGGCAGAGGGATACACAGCGATGGCAGTTGACGCACTTGCTCTCATCAGCTCTCATGCGACCTGTTGCTTCGTCAAATGAGTGGACCTCATTTGCGCATTGTCGTTCGCATACCCTACAGGTGATGCATCTATCTTGGTTTCTTACTACTTCAAAGTCCGGATACAGGTAGTTGATGCCCATCTTGCCCTCCTTGCTGACCATCCAGGGTGACGATGACCGGCTTTCCTCCACTTGGGTACCAGAGCCGGTCGGGTTCAGGGCAGATAACCCTGATAGCTGCTTCCTCACTTGCCAGATAGACACGGTCGTCTTTCTCTGCAGCCACAAGGCTCCTGAGTTTGAGTCGGTCGTTGAGTGCCATCAACCCTCCGCTGAAGCCAAGGATGATGGAGAACGGACCGGTGATCAGCATGCTTGCAAAGGTGTTTCTCAAATAGGTGAATACCTCTCTCTCTTCCTTGGGTTTCCCCTCAATGGTCGACCAGAAGGGAGCTGCAATGACATTGGCTACCTCTGCAAAACTCAAGCCCTGTTTTCTGTGGAGGTAGTCGATCATATAGGTGATGACCTCGGTGTCGGTCATCAGGGTACAGGCGTAGCCGAACATCTCAATGAAGCGTCTGTTCGCGTCATAGCTCGATATTTCCCCATTGTGTACTACGCTGTAGTCGAGCAGGCTGAAAGGATGTGCTCCTCCCCACCAGCCGGGAGTATTGGTTGGGTAACGACCGTGGACTGTCCAACTGTACCCTTCGTAGTCATCGAGGCGATAAAACTCCCCAACATCTTCAGGGTAGCCCACTGCCTTGAAGACACCCATGTTCTTTCCTGATGAAAAGACATAGGCTCCGTCAATCTCCTTGTTCACCTTGATCACACACCGAGCGGTGTACTCGCTCTCATCGAGCTGGCTGGAGGCAAGTTTGGTGGGAAGCGGGGTGACGAAGTAACGCCAGATAAGCGGCTCGTCAGTGATTGCATGCTGCTTGGTGGTAGGGATCTTGGAGAGGTTGATGAGATCGAAGTGTTCTTCAAGGAATTCCTCACAGCTCCGTTTTGCCTCACTTGAATAATAGAAGACATGCAGCGCATAGAAATCAGCATATTCAGGGTAGATGCCATACCCGGCAAACCCTCCTCCCAGTCCGTTCGAGCGGTCGTGCATGACAGCGATGGAGGATATGGCTTCACGTCCGGAAAATCGTTTTCCACTTCGTGATATGATGCCACTGATCGCACATCCACTGGGAATGCGGACATCTCCCTCCAAAGGTGTTTTTTGATGGTAGCCGTTCATAGGGCGTCTCCTTGGATACGAAAAAAGGCGCCCATCACAGACACCTCACGCATGCGAGGTACCTCTGATGGACGCCTTTGTCCAATTGAATATACCTTATCATAGCGAAAATGCTTTTGTTTGTCACGAGGGGAGGCGTTGGTAGGGAAAATGAAATTGCAACTGCTTGCAATAGAACCTGTTATTTTTTGTTCATAGTCGTGATGGAGTTCTTTTTCAGGGGATATTCTGTAACCAGTCATGCTGTGATTGACCTTTTATCTCACCAGCACTCTCTATAATCGGCAGTAGGGGGAGAGACAATTCTCCACAGACGAAATAGATCATATTCATGAAGTTACTCATGTTCTTGAAGCCTCTTGCACGACTCTTGGTGATGCTAATCTTCGAGTTGGACCCTTCCAGGATTGCATTGGTCCTCAATGTCTGGAAGTAGTTGAGGATCTCAACGGCATTCCTTGTAAGGCACGCTGTAAACTTGCGTATCTCCATGACTGTGAAGTTTGCGAATTTGATGATCAACCTCTCATAGAAATCCTGCAACTCAAGAGGAAAAAGTTGGACTTTCTATGATGCTAGACCAAGACTCCTGCTGCCGCTAGAGGCCTAGGGAACCCTCGCCGTGATGTAGCAACGATATTGGAAGAAATTGCGATACCCCCAGGTTTTCTCCCGGGTATCATGGACCTTGCACACTCCTTCAACACCAAGGTAAGCGAATGTCGCCCCTTCTGCGAAGTCAACCTTGATATGGAGTTCCATGCATTGCATTTGCGTAGATTAGGTAGTACAATCTACGCAAATATTGCGGAGATTATATATGTATATCTATGAAAACCCTACATGGCCACATTTTACCTGGAATCAAGAAACCCTGCTTGAACCGCTCGCAAACACCACCTTTTTACAGGGAGAAGTCCTGGGTCGCATGAAAAGCCTTGGATTTGAACTGCAGAGAGAATCGAATTGGCATGTAGTTTCAGAGAACATCATCAGCTCCAGTGAAATTGAAGGTGAACACCTCAATTAT
This sequence comes from Sphaerochaeta sp., assembly GCF_050178175.1. Classification (GTDB taxonomy): domain Bacteria; phylum Spirochaetota; class Spirochaetia; order Sphaerochaetales; family Sphaerochaetaceae; genus Sphaerochaeta. The sequence continues at coordinate 17 of NZ_JBFXGH010000029.1, read as the reverse complement.
GGACAAGTCCGCTCTTC
>NZ_JBFXGH010000028.1:0-24210 GCF_050178175.1 Sphaerochaeta sp. | reverse complement strand
AGAACCGTGGAATAACCGAACATTTCAGAGAGAGGTACTTCAGCAATAACTGTACTCATTGCATTATCCTCGGTAGAGCTGATGATCAGCCCACGTCTCTGGTTGATTGAAGCGAATACCGAACCTTGGAATTCGTTTGGGGCAACTACCTCGACCTTCATGATCGGCTCGAGGATGACCGGCTTGGCCTTCTCGAACGCTTCACGGAATGCACTGAGAGCTGCAGTCTGGAATGCCTGGTCGGATGAGTCAACCGGGTGCCAAGCACCATCGTTGATAACAACCCTTACCCCAAGTACGGGGAAGCCGAGCTGGGTACCCTTCTTGATGGCCATCTGGAATCCCTTGTCACAAGAGGGAATGTATTCAGAAGGAATGGATCCACCCTTGATCTCGTCAACAAACTCATACTCTTTTACATCCCCACCCTCTTCAGGCTCTGGGAGTGGCTCGATATATCCCGCAACACGTGCATACTGACCGGAACCACCAGTCTGCTTCTTGTGGGTATAGTTGAAATCGGCTCTCTGGGTAATAGCTTCACGGTAGGCAACCTCAGGCTGGCCGATTTCCACCTCTGCCTTGTACTCACGCTTCATGCGTTCTACATAGACCTCAAGGTGCAACTCACCCATGCCCTGGATGATGGTCTGGTTGGACTCAGGATCCACATAACTGCGGAAGGTCGGGTCCTCCTTGGTAAAGCGGTTGAGTGCCTTACCCATGTTGTCCGCAGCCTTCTTATCCACTGGCTTGATAGCCAAGGAGATAACCGGGGTGGGAACAAACATACTGGAGAGCGAGTAGTTCAGCTTGGGGTCACAGAAGGTATCGCCGCTGGCACAGTCAATACCAAAGAGTGCTGCAATTTCACCGCAGCCTGCTTCTGTCAGATCTTCCATGGTAGCTGCGTGCATACGGATCAAGCGTCCAACACGGAACTTCTTGCGGCTACGGGTATTGTACAGTTCATCACCCTTCTTCACCTTACCCTGATAGACACGGATATAGGTCAGCTGACCATACTGTCCATCCTCAAGCTTGAATGCCAGGACAACAGGAGGAAGGTTCTCGTCTGCAACCAGCTTGACCTCTTCCTCGTTATTGTCGAGGTCAAGAGCCTTGTTGGTGACATCAGTAGGATTGGGGAGATAGCTTACTACACCATCAAGCAAAGGTTGGATACCCTTGTTCTTATATGCACTACCCATGAATACCGGGCAGAGCTCCAGATTGATGGTAGCTTTTCTGATAGCCTTGCGGATGATTTCCTCGGTTACGTTGTCTTCGAGCATGGCTTCCATAAGCTCGTCTGAGCACATGGATACACCATCAAGCAACTCTTCGCGGCGGGCATCAGCTTCTTCCCTCAGGTGAGAGGGAATCTCAGCTTCACGAACGGCATCCCCATTAGGGCCGTCATCGAAGTAGAGGGCCTTCATGCTGACCAAGTCAACAACACCCTCCATCTTGTCTTCGAGACCGATGGGAATCTGCATCAATACAGCATTCAGGCCAAGCTTCTCTATCAATTGGTTCTTGACACGATACGGGTTCGCACCGGTACGGTCACACTTGTTGACGAATGCAACACGAGGAACGTGGTAACGCTTCATCTGCCGGTCTACGGTGATGGACTGGCTCTGTACGCCCCCAACGGAACAAAGCACCAACACAGCGCCATCCAATACACGCAAAGAACGTTCTACCTCGATGGTGAAGTCAACGTGTCCCGGGGTGTCGATAATGTTGATTTCTGTCCCTTTCCAGGTAACGTTTGTTGCAGCGGAGGCAATGGTGATACCTCTTTCGCGTTCAAGCTCCATGCTATCCATGGTAGCTCCAACGCCATCCTTACCACGAACTTCATGTATTTCGTGGATCTTATTGCAGTAGTAGAGGATGCGTTCGGATAGTGTTGTCTTACCCGAGTCAATGTGGGCACTGATTCCGATATTCCTCAAATTTTGCAAGTCAGCCATTCTTTATAACCTCTATAGTATAGAATAAAAACGAGTCCACAGATTCCCCTGCAGAATTCCAACATCCTGATGTAAGACTCTTACTCCCTAGCACACATCAGGTTACCAACCGAAGGGAAGAGAACGAACGGTCGTGGGGCTTGCTTTACCCAACGTACCTCGTGGATGATAGTATATCTCAGTTTTTTGTGCAATCCCTTTTCCCAATACAATCCTTTTCCGACTCGACACTTGTGTGTTACAATAGCCCAGAGGTATGCCATGGAAACGATTTTCACCAAGATTTTAAACGGAGAGATTCCTTCCACATTTTTACACAAGGACGATCTTTGTTTCTCCATTCTCGACATCAATCCAGTCAACAAGGGACATTTGCTGATCATCACATCACAACCATACCCTACCATTGGGAGCTGTCCAGAAGAAGTCTTGAGCCATATGATGGTGCTCGCCAAGAAAGCTGACAGCGTGCTCAGGGAGAAACTGGGTTGTGATGCCACCAATCTGATCATCAACAACGGAAAGGAAAGCGGGCAGGAAGTACCACATCTGCATCTTCACGTCATCCCCAGGTACAAAGAGGATGGAAAGACCTTGCATCTCGTCAAAGAGTCCTACAGCGATGACGAGATTGCCGATTATGGAAAGAAATTGGAGTTTTAACCATGCGTGCATGTCATCACTGCCATACTCCCATCGACCCCTTGCTCAGTATCGGTTACCATACTGTATGTCCAACCTGTTCAAAAAGCTTGCACAGCTGTGTTAATTGCAGGTTCTATAGTCCAGGTCTCTACCATGACTGCCTTGAGGGAGTTGAGGAGTATATAGAGGATAAGGAAAATGCGAACTTCTGCGACTCCTTCATGCTCGGTGAGGATTCAAAAGAGGAATCTGAGAAAAAAGCACGTGCAAAGGAGAGAGCCGAAGCACTCTTCAACTTCTAAGGAACCATAAATACCTATGAACAGACGTATTGTACTAATAGCGATCGCCCTACTACTCACCATTCTCATGGGATGTGAGACCTATACTGCCCGCTCCGCAAAAGAGAGCATACAGGCCCCAACCCCCGTAGCAGAGGGAGAGCTCGTTACCAAATATTCTCTTGTGGAAGCCGAAGCACAAGCGGAGAAGGAAGCAAAGGAAGCGGCACGCCTTGCCGAGCAGGAGAGACAAGCTGAGGCAGAAGAACTACAGCGCTATGAAGCCATGCAGGAGTCAATCGCATCTCTCGAGGCAGAGAAAAGTCAGCTGGAAAGCAATCTGAAGGAAACTTCAGAGGCGTTGCGTGAAGAAAGGCTTACCACAAAAGATTTGAGAACGCTTATAGATGAGAGCAATCTCCTTGCAGAAGAGCTCCAAGCAACCATAACCACGCTCGAGTCTGAAATAAAGCGATTGGACGAGATGCTCCAAGAGAACCAGACGGCCCTCAAGGATGAACAGAAAAACGTAAAAGCTTTACAGGAGTTACTGGATGAACGAAACCTCTCAGTAGAGTACCAGGACGTTGAGCATGCTGAGGTCATCAAGGACTTTCAGAATACTATTGGCAACCTACAGGCCGATATCGATGCATTGCACCAAGAAATCGAAGAAAAAGAACAGGCATTGTCTGAAGAAAAGCTCGCTTATGAGATGCTCACCTACCAAGCTGGTGAACTGGAGAATCTCCTCTCAGAACAACAGAGCATCAACAACGAATTGCAAATCATCATGCATGAGGCAGAACTGAAGCATGCCGCAGAATTAGATTCTCTGGGAGCTGTCCAGGAACAGAGATTGCTGGAGATGCAGAATATCATCGATTCCCTGAAGATAGACAACGAACTCCTTACAGCACAACTAGAGGAGAAGACCCAGACCCTGGAAGAGAGACTCCGTCTTGAACAGCAACGCATCGATGAGGCAAGGCGGATCGAGGAAGAACGGCTGGGAAAACAGAGGGAAAATGCGGAGGAGATGAGAAAAGCGGAAGAAGCTGAGAAGGCCCGCCTTGCCGCCCTGGAAGCTGAGTATCAGCAGATTCCCCCTCTCGAGGACCTGACTCTGCCGAGGATGTACACCACGGATGAACCTACGATACTTTCAGATGAAAACAATCCACTGAATGTTTTGATGCTCCCCCTGGATGATATTCGCTGGAGCGACCCCGCCATGAAGAACCTGGTTGCAACGAGCATCAGTGACATAAAAACCCCCATCATCATGGTCACGGGACATATGCAGAATGTCATCGATCTCGTGAGACAGTTACGAAGAAATGCCGTGTTGGTCGAAGGAGGGGCAATCATCACCCCCTTCCATGTCGTCTCAACCACAAACCATGGGATACGCGTCCAATTCAGCAACACAAAGACGATCAGGCTTTCCATTGCCTATCTTCCTGAATATGCGGTCCTTGATGCATTCACCAGTGGAAACGATTGGAAAACCATACAAAAACAGGTTACCAGCGATCGGACAAAGAAACTGGAAGAAATCCTGGCAGAAGGAACAACCAACGAGCCAACCATCATAGGGGCCAGTCTCTTTGAGCCATCCTACCAGGATTGGAGCACGTTCAGTCCAGTACCCTATCGACAGATAGACTATATCTGGCCACTATCGAATTTCCTTGAGGAGTCATCCTTCTACGATGTATACAGAGCCACCCATTTCTCTGCAGATACCGACGCGGGAAACACGTTTGTCACAGAGAATCTGAAAGAACGCATAGATTATCTATACAGCAGGAAAGTCCTTCCATTGCAGAGTTCGATGCTGACCATCGGAGGTGAGTCGATTCCTGATGCAAACAACATCGCTCGTTACGGAATCTCAGCGACCTTCCTGATCCCTTAGTTCTCCGGGTCGATTATTTCCGCCTCAGCCTCAACCACTTGTTCCTTGAACTGTTGATTGATTTTGCGGATGCGCAGTGACCAGAGAATCATGCCGATCCCGCTGACAATGAAGAGCAATCCGAAGAGCTTGAGCAACAGGCTGCCGATCTGCTGTGGGAAGACAAACAAGAGGATTGCCATGATCAGGGAGAAGACACCCTCGGTATAGAGAGGGGAGAGGGAGCGTTCATCCTTCCTCATCAGCAATGCGTCCAGGAAGGAAATCAGGGCAGAGAACAAGAGCTGTGCCCCAATGATGTACAGCAGGACTGTCCAGCTGATGGTTGCAGCAGAAAGAGGAACGATAATGGCAACCAACCCGATCACAATGCTCAGGAGAGCCTTTACCAAGGTAGCAATACGAGAGCGACTCCCAAGATTGAATCCCTTCAAGTAGATCAGGCTGGAAATTCCCGATCCTGCAAGGAACACCCCTAAAAGGGAGATGAAAATCTTCACGAAGGATTCCTGTTGGAACATCAAGAAAATCCCTACAATAATCAAGAACGCACCTATCACGGTAGAGAAAATGAGATGACGTTTAAGAAAGGTTTCCTGCATATTCGACTCCTTGCCTTCCGGTCCTGTACAATTGGACTGTTTTTCTTTATCGTACTGGCTAGAACACCCGAAGTAAAGGATGACAGCACATGTACCGGTATCTTTTCTTTGATGCAGATGGAACACTCTTTGATTTCGAACAAGCAGAACACAATGCATTCTGGAAGATGGCAGAAAGCCTTAGCCTGCCACTGGAAAGGAAGCATGAGCAAGACTACCACCGCTGCAATGCCGAGGTATGGAAACAGTTTGAGAAAGGGGCAGTGACAATCGAGGAACTGAAAGTGAAGCGATTTGCAAATTTTGCATTGGAGACTGGTCTTTCACTCAATCCTGAAGAGGCAAGCCGGAGCTACCAGCAGCAGCTGTCCGGACAGGGTATCCTGTTTGCTGAGACCATCACGGTACTCGAGACCTTGAAGAAGCGGGGCTATACGCTCTTCCTCGCAACCAACGGGATAGCAGAGGTGCAGAGAGGCAGGATTGCCGTATCAGGTACTGGGCAGTACTTTGATCACATCTTCATCAGCGAAGAGATAGGATACCAGAAGCCAGATCCACGATTTTTTGCCCATATGCTTGAGGTAACCGGGCTTAGCGAACAGAAACGGTACTCCCTCATGATCGGCGACAGCCTATCCAGTGACATTGCCGGAGGTATGGCCAGTGGCATGGACACACTGTGGCTGAACAAGGGGGGGAAGCCCTTGAATCCCCAGGTACAACCGACACATATATACAGCAATCTATCCTCTGTGCTTGATTTCCTTAACGGCCATCTCTGATTGACTTGAGTTCGACCTCTATGATCAACAGGGAATTTGGTTCAATGGTCTCTGTCCCCTCCTTCCCGTAGGCAAGGTCGGGATGTATCCAGAACCGGTACTTTGCACCTTCCTGCATCAACTTAACACCTTCAATAAACCCTGGTACCATGATGGCTTCCAACAGGAAGGTGGAACTCTGTTCCCGTTCATAGGAACTGTCGATGATTTTCCCGTTCAACAGCATAATCTGGTAGTCGACTTCTACAATGCTGTCCTCTGTCGGGCGGTCCCCTTCCCCTTCAACAATCACTTCATACTGCAACCCTGAATCGGTTATCTTTACAGACTCCCTTTCCTTGTTGGTCTTCAGAAAATCCTCTGCAACTTTCAAATTAGCTGCAGAAATGGCATCCATCTCCTCTTGGGCAATCTGCAAAAGTTTGGTTTGTACCTCATAGAGGGTTTGGGACATCTCTTCCTGGGTGTAGAACCCCTGACCCTTATCAGCATCGAGGATTCCCTTTGCAAAATAGGAGGCTTCCAAGTCACTGAAACCCTTCTGCTGCACCATTGAGGAGTAGAGGAGATAGCCATAGGTATAACTGAAGCGATCTTCCAGCGTGGCAGGTTCTTCCAGATCCCCGATGACATCCGTCTCTTCAACAACTGGTTCAGCCTGTACCACAACCGTTGACGGAGATTCCTCAACAGAACCCTGGGAAGATTCAACCGGATTTTTCGAACATCCAGCCATCAAGAAGAGCACGAACAAGGGAACGAGGCGCACAGACAAGGTATTCTTCACGGCATATCCTTCCGTAACAGCATTTTTCAGGTCTTCGACTGCTGCATTCTGAATCAACACATGGCAAGCATGCCATACACCCCATTATGACATACGTGAAAAGAAGGCCTGTATAAAGAAAACTGTAACCCAGCTGACCGCATACGTCCAGTGCAAAGTATCAAAAAATGCCCTACTGGGGAAAAACACTCCCCAATTGTGAATCGATTGCCACGATTACCGGAAATTTCTCCACAACAAGGCGCAGGAGAGCCTCTGGCCCCAGATCGGGAAAAGCAACTGTTGTGACAGCTTTGACGGTGGAAGCATAGAGCGCTCCACACCCTCCAAAGGCCTGGAGATATACTGCCTTGTTTCTCCTGATTGCCGAGGCAACTTCCTTGGAACGCGGCCCCTTACCGATCATGACCTTGAGGCCATGGTCAAGCAACAGCGGACTGAAAGGGTCCATTCTTGCACTGGTGGTCGGCCCACAGGAGCCGATCAGCTTCCCTTGCGGAGCTGGACTTGGCCCCATATAGTACATGGTCTCTCCCTCCAGTGAGATGGGAAGACTCCTTTCCTGCTGCAGAAGCTCATACAGTCGTTTATGGACCTGGTCACGACCTACATAGAGAGAACCAGTAACAAAGACTTGGTCATATGCCTTCAGACTCGCAATATCCTCACCACTTAGGGGCAACATCAATTCACGCATCATTACCCTCCCAAACAATCGTTGCCTTTCTGTCAGCCCAACAGTTGATGGAAACAGCCAACGGAAGACCGGCAATATGCGTACCCTCATAGGCAATGGCTACATGAAGGGCTGTGATCATACCACCAAGACCTCCACTCCCGATACCCAGTCGCTGCAGACGTGCAAGTATTTTTTCTTCCAACTCTGCATACCGCTTCTCTGGGTGGGACTCTCTCACATCGCGGAGCAATGCCCGCTTGCTCAAATAGGCTGCCCGTTCCATGGAACCACCAAGGCCAACACCTACAAAAATGGGAGGACAGGGCTTTCCCCCTGCTGCAGCCACAATTTCTGCAACAGCATTGATGATTGCCTCTTCTCCACCGGTAGGATTGAGCATCCTGACCGAACTGCAATTCTCACTACCGAATCCCTTGAGCAATATCTCTATCCTCAAGCCGAATCCCTTCACCAGGTTCCACCAGATTACCGGAGGGAGGTTATCCTGTGTGTTGATTCGTTCGAACACCGGCTCAACCACTACGGAGCGCCGAAAATAGGCTTGCTTGACAGCATTGGCACATCCTTCAAGAATCTCTTCTTCTATCACAGAGAGAGGAATCGGACATGATTTGCCTACATCCACGAACACAAGAAACATCCCTGTATCCTGGCACATGGGAAGTGCCTGCTCCTTAGCCACTGCAAGATTATCCAGTATCGCATTCAGGACCGCCAAACTTGATCGGCTGCCCACCGATGTATCGGCTGCTGCTGATTCAACGGCATGGGCTTCACGGATTTTCTCCAGTACCCCCTCATCAAGCTCGACTACAGCCTTTTGCAGTTCCTCACAGATTCTCTGTGCGAGTTTCATCTACTTCGTCCTTCCAGTTGGGGTCATACAACCATGGCCTGGTGGCAAAATAACTCCCTACAGCCTTCAAGACCAACAAGGCAATGGCCATACCAACCACCAATCCCATAAAATCTGCAGCCAAATCAAGCCACTCACGACTTCTCTCAAACATTGGCTGCAACAGCTCTATCACAAGCCCAAGCAGTGTACCAAATACAAGAGAGGCTAGGACAGCACTTCCGGACCAAGAACTGAGATGGAGTGTTGAGTGTGGGATTGCAACCCGCTTTCGGGGTTTTCCCGATCCCGGTATCTGCAGGAATGCAAAGAAAAGGGAGAACCCAAGGGCGGCATACGCTGCCATATGGTCCCCCTTGTCGGCAAAGGGAATCCATGAGATTTCCAAATAGGACTCCTTTGGCATAAAGGAGAAGACAAGAATCAACGTCACCATAATGATGGAAAGGATGGTTCCTGTTATACGAACAATCATCTGCAAGGGAATTCTCTCTCTCATACCAAGTCTCCTTGTACCCAGCCTCGCTCTTCCATCGTGCTTTTCAATTGCTGGAGAAATTGCTGCTTGTCAGGAAATGCACGTGGAGCGACAAGTCGATATTCGGGAGTTTCACACACCATACGTTCAATGACAACCGTAGGATTCAGACGTCTCAAGAACCATATGCTCTGCTCGACATGCCTCCTCAAGGAAGCAGTGGCTACCTCACCCATTTCATACCAATCCTGTAGGCGGGTACCCTGGCAAATATGCAGATTATGGATCTTCACCGCTTCACTGCCAGCCCTATTCACAATGGCTGCAGTTTGGGCAAAATCCTTGCGGTCTTCACCTGGTAAACCGAGTATCACATGTGTACAAACACCAATGCCGGCCGAATGTAACGAATCTGATGCAGAAATATAGGAAAAAACATCATGACCCCTATCAATAGCCAAAAGGGTCTCATCACTGCCGCTTTGCAACCCTAATTCTACCCACACTTTCCGTACCGGGCCCTGATACCTTTTCAGCAAGGTAATTATCTCGTCGGTAATACAATCAGGGCGGGTTGAGACAATCAACTCTACAAAGGGCCCTTCTTCCAATACCAGGTCATAGAGCATTTTGAGGTGGTCCAAGGTGTCAAAGGTATTGGTATAGGCTTGGAAATAGAGCGAGTACAGATCAGCACGGTATCTTCGTTTCAGGAAGCGTTTACCCTGCTCTATCTGCATTTTAATCTTGCTGATTCTCTCCTCAATGGTCATAGGGAAGCGTTCAACCAGCCTATCCTGTGGTTTCTGGTAGGCCGCAATGGTGCCCGTCCCATCACAGAAAGCACACCCACCACTCCCATCATGGTTGCGATTTGGACAGGAGAAGTAGCCATCCACCCCTATTCGGTATACACGCCCATGATACACTTCATGAAGATGGGTGGCATATGACCTGTAGACCTCGCTCATCAATAGACTCCCAACGCGAAAGAAACCTCTCCAGCGAGACTTGTCCCCAATGAGGCAACAACCTCCCCTATCGGGGTATCGAGGCCAAGCATGAGTGCCAGTCCCATGTCCCAGACTTTGGAACTGAAATAGGCATCTTCGGTAGGAGGCAATCCACTATAGGGATCATATGCATCATACACAGCCCCATGCAGGGAGAGTTTCCCAAAGGCTGGATATCCAAGCAGTTCGGATAGCCTGTGTTGCCAATTCACCTCCATAAAGGCAATATCACGACGAAGGAAGAGCGGACCATAACTGACCATCTGGTCGATGCCTCCCAGATTTGCATAGCTCTGAATAAAGGGGAATGGCTCCCTCATCAGGGAAAGTTGGGTTGCATAGCTCAGGCTGTCGCGATAGGTAATGACAAACGATTGTCTCCATCCAATCCGTAGTGAGTGGGTCAACCCCTCCTGATACCCAAGCCTCCCCAACGCTTCAAGGCGGAAACCCGAGGTAGCGAAGCGGGACGTTAGATTCCCATAGGAAACAGTAGCCTCTCCCACCGGGTAGGCATAAAACTGTTTAGTGTAGGTTGAATCATTCACGGAAACAAGCAGATAGCTACCTTGCAGGGAAGCCCTTCCGTACTTTCCGAACCGGAACTGAAAGCCTGCACCACTATCAAACATACGATCCAAGGGAGCACTTCGCTTTGCATTGATTATTGCTGAAAGGGGAGTCATCGCCCCTACTCCATAACTGGCTTTCACTACTGCATCGATACTCCCCTTACTCCCACTAAGCAGAGGAAAAGAGAAACTGAGGGCCATTCCTGACTCCTGACCGAGTGTTGCATTGACGCAGAAGGTAAAGTCCTGCTTCTTTCCCAATCCACCGAGGGATGCATCCAAATACGCGTCAGCACGATACCAGGCAAACCCTGAGGGCAATGCAGTAGAAAAGCCGGTATCAGCATGGAAGCCCATGCTGATATTCCTATCCCTTCGCCCAAAACTCCGCGCGTAGATCATCAGCTTCCCATCGCTGGCCATCTCATAACTGAGCGTGGTCAGACCATAGGCATTCTTGATTTCCCGAAGCTTGAGATTCAACTCCGTTGCAGTTTGTGCATTGAGTCTCCTGCCCAAGAAATCTGAAAACATGAACGATTCAGGAATGCTGGCACCCGGCTTCAAGGAGATGTCCTTTACCTCAATCTGTAGGATCTTGGGGGTCGATAGGAGAGAATAGGAACCAATTCGCATGGCGTCCCTCGGAACAAGGGGACGAGTCTGGGAGAGTGTTTCGGCAAGCGCATCGAATGCTGCATCTTGCTCATCCACAGCTTTCCACCCTGCTTCGATAATCTGCTCATGTGCTGAGAAATCCAAGGTGAACATGTTTTTCAGCTCTGGGAGCACAAGTACATCAGCCGAAGGATGTTGAGCGGTCGCTTTGTCCTGGGTAAGCAACACAACGGTCTGCATTGCCATTGCTGAGAGGCTCTCAAGTTCGGCAGCGTCCTGTATTCCCAAGGCATTCACATCACTTGCAATGACATACTCCGCTCCAAGACTTCGGGCCAGCTCGATGGGAAGATTGTCAACCACCCCGCCATCAATGGCAAGGATGCCGTCTCCCAGCGGGAACGGGGTAAAAACGATAGGAATGGAGATACTACTCCTGATTGCCGTAACCAACGACCCCTCGCTATGGACAATGCGCTCTCCCGTGGCAGCATTAGCTGAAACACAGTAAAACGGAATGGGAAGGTCCGAAAAATCCATGGTATTGGGATATCGTGCAAATAAATATCCTAAAAGCTCCAGGATTCGTTGGTCACCGATCAGGGCAGGAGCATTTCCCAAACCCTGTTCACCAAACCCCAGTGAGAAAACCTGGTTGTTTTTATAGGAGAAAACCTCATCATCAGGTTCAGCCTCTTCAAGTGGAGGAGTGGAGAAAAGACCAACCATATCATAGGTTTCCAGAAGATTACGGATTTCCAAGGGAGAATATCCAGCACTGTAGAGCCCCCCAACCAACGCTCCCATGCTGGTACCAACCACCATGTCGACGGGAATGCCCCTCGCTTCAACAGCTTCAAGGACTGCAATGTGAGCCAATCCCCGAGCCCCACCTCCCGAGAGGACAAGGGCAACCTTTCCTGTGGTTGCCGACAACGGAAGACCTAAAAATACGAGAAGTGCAAAAACCACAATACGTCTCATGCGTTACCCCAGCCTGGATCCCAAGAAATCCTGATTACCATTGAGAAAGGATTGCCAATCCATTTCCTTGCGTTTTTCCAATTGTAGACGTGTCACCCAAAGCAATCCTTCAGATGTTGCGACGGCAATCCCTTTTCCCTTCTGTTTTGCAATCACCGTTCCTGCAGGAACCTCTGCATCACAAGGATCTTCATCTATCTCATCTATCGTTCCATGAACACCTGTTATAAAAAGGGTCTGTCCCTGGTAGGTTGTCCGTGCTTTTGGCCAAGGCGTCATTGCCCTGACCTGTGCATGCAGCGCCTTCGCAGGATTTGAGAAATCCAATACAGCCATTTCCGGGGTTATCAGTTTCGTATAGGTTGCTTCCCCACTCTGGCGGGAAAATACCGCGGTACCCCGCTGCAATCTGGAGAGAGCCCTTACGACAAGATCCGCAGCCTTCTCTGCCACAAAAGCGGATAGACTTTCCGTAGTTTCATCACCATTGAGAGGAAATTGCTCAACAAGCAGGAGATCGCCGCTATCCATCTCGGATGCAATTCGCTGGATACTGATGCCACTCTCACTGGCTTGGGAAAGAATTGCCCCTTGTATGGGACTTGGTCCACGCAACAAAGGAAGCAATGAGGGATGTATATTCAGTTGCTCAAAGGGGAAAAGCCCCAAGAATTTTGGGCCGAACAGTTTTCCATAGGCAAAACAGACAAGCGTATCACACCCATAGATGCTGACAGCCTCCCGTGCCTCACGGCCAAGATGATCAAACTGCAACACAGGAAGACCCAACGCTTCGGCAGCTACCTTAACCGGAGGTGCAACAAGGGCCTTGCCCCTTGCACCCCGCTTGTCAGTATTGGTGAGTACCGCAGCGATATCATAGTGCTGTGACAAGGCCCGTAATGAGGGAACTGCAATTTCGGCAGTACCGGCAAAGAGAATCCTCAACGCTTCTTTCTCCTCTGGGATTTGTTTCGTTTCTCGTAGGCTTGTATCATCTTCTCACGTTCTTCGTCACTCAAGCGATCGATGAACAAGACCCCATTGAGATGATCGTTCTCGTGCTGGAGGGCTCGTGCAAGCAAGCCATCAGCCTTGACCTGGAATACTTTTCCCTCGACATCTTGTGCCTGTACGGTTACGCGGGCTGGGCGCTGCACATCGTGCCAAACCCCTGGGATGGAGAGACACCCTTCCTCATCCGTAGAAGTCTCAATGGAGGTCTCAATGATCTGCGGATTGATGTAGGCACGCTTCTCTTCTCCACGGATATGGATGACAAACAAACGTTTGGTCACCCCAACCTGGGGAGCTGCAAGCCCTACCCCATCTGCTTCGTCCATGGTGTCGAACATTGCATCGACCAATATCCTCAACGCGTTATCAAATTCGGTTACTTTCTGGCACTTCTCTCGTAGTACCTCTTCTCCAAGTGTATATATATCTAACATAATACCAAACTATACCAACACCTGTTGCAATGGTCAACGTTATCATGAATATGAGCGAGCTTGAAGTTTCCCATAACGATTGGATGCGGGCTATGCGTAGAGAAGTTTTAGAGCAATTGCAAAGGATCAAGATCCACCTCCAGATAGACACCCCGCGGTGGGGTGTAATCAGAGAGGGCCTTTGCCACCAAGTGATGGACCAGGGAGGCTTGGGAGCCTGAGACCAGCAAGTGATAGCGCCAGTTTGAAGCTATTTTCTCCAGAGGACACTCACTGGAACACAACACTTCTGCGCCTCCCCTGACTGTGAGTTGCTCAATATGGGCCGAGAATTTCTGGACCTCTTGCTCAACCTTCTGTTGATTGCGGCCCCTGAATACCAGGTTGATCAATCGACTATAGGGTGGAAATCCCGTCTGCTTGCGAATTGCAAGCTCCTGGGCGTAAAATCCCTGTACATCAGACTGCAATGCATATTGAATTGCAGGATTCTCAGGGTGATAGGTCTGGATAATCACCCGTCCCTGGTCGTTGTACCGTCCTGCCCTCCCTGAGACCTGAACCAGGAGGCTGAATGTCCTCTCCTGGGCACGAAAGTCAGGAATATTCAATCCACTATCTGCAAGTACGATCCCCACCAATTCAACGAGCGGGAAATTAAGTCCTTTTGCGACCATCTGTGTCCCGAGGAGAATATCAATCTCCCCATCCCTGAATGCCTTGATTACTTTCCCGATCTCACCCTTTTTCTTGGCACTATCGGTATCCAATCGTGCAATACGTGCAGACGGGAAGAGGCGACGAATCTCCTCTTCCACCATCTCCGTGCCGAAACCGCTATAATTGACATCAAGGGAGTTGCACTCAGGGCAGAAGCGCATCGGTTTTGTGCGATACCCACAATAGTGGCAGACCATCTGGCCCGTACCCTTATGGTAGGTAAGTGCTACTGCACAGTGTGGACAACGCAGTACATACCCACAACTGTTGCAGTGGAAGAAATAGGAGAAACCTCGTCTGTTCAAGAACAGAATGGTCTGCTTTTTCTTGTTCAGGGTCTCCTTGATTCTCTCTTGCAACGTCTTGCTGATCAGGTTCTTCTCGTAGGAGAGGTTTACCACCTCTATGATGGGCATGATGCCACCGCTGACCCGGTTCTGCAAGTGGAGTGAACCTACATGCTTGTTCTCCTCCATCAAGGCCCAAGCTTCCAATGAAGGGGTTGCACTCCCCATGACCAGGGTAGCCCCTTCACTCTGACATCGTCTCTGGGCTACTTGACGGGCATGATACCTGGGAGTATTGCCACTCTTGTAGCTGCTCTCATGTTCCTCGTCCAAGATGATCAAACCAAGATTCGGAAACGGGGCAAAGACTGCACTTCGAGCCCCTATTGCGAGGTCCACCTCACCTGCGATGATCCTCTTCCACTCCTTGAGCCGTTGGCTTGGCGTCAGGGCAGAGTGCAGGATTGCCACCCGCTGGGAAAACCGTTTGGTGACCAGTCTTGCCAACTGATGGGTGAGGGTAATTTCCGGCACCAGGTAAATGACAGACTTCCCTTCTTTGATGACCTCTTCTGCAGAGCGAAGGAATACCTCACTCTTTCCACTACCGGTTACACCATAGAGGTAATACATCGGCTTCTCGCGTTTCAAGATGGTATCAATGGCATGTTGCTGCTCATCGCTGAGTGTATCAATTCGACCAAAGAGAAGATCTTCTTCACTCTCCAAGGCAGGAATGCTGCTGTCTCTCCTGCCTCCCGGGATCATCATACTCAATGCTTCCCCCCTGCTGCAGAGGTAGAAACGACTCATCCACTCAGCAAGGGCAATGGTTTGTTTGTTGTAGAGCGGGGTGTCATCGATGACCCGCTTGATTTCCCTGATCGTATAGGTCGCTTCCACCTCAGGGATGGTCTCGATGATGTAGCCTGTCATCTCCCGCCTTGCAAAGGGGACGACAACCCGATGCCCCACACAAGCCTTCTCTTCCATACCCTCAGGAATCTGGTAGGTGAAAGACTGGTCCAGGGGAAGATCGAGCAACACCTCAACAAATCCGGGCATCACGACCTCCTGGGGAGCTGGATATTCAAATAGGCTGCTACTTTTTTCAAGTCTTCCCAAACCGGTCTACGATATTCAGGATTGCGCAGCACCCCCGCCGGGTGATAGGTCACCAGTACAGGAACCCCGTCATACCGATGGAACCTGCCACGCAACTTTCCCACACCGTCTGTAACATCCAGTAAGGAGCGAGCTGCAACGGATCCCACAAGCAAGATGATCTCCGGCTTGACAAGTTGGATCTGTCGCTTGAGATACCCAATGCAAGCTTGTACCTCATCACTTTGGGGATTCCTATTCCCCGGAGGGCGGCATTTGACAATGTTGGCAATGTAGACATTGGTTTCACGGTCCATGGAAATGGAGGAAAGCCAGCTGTCCAGGTATTTGCCTGCTCGTCCCACGAACGCACGTCCAGAAGCATCTTCCTCTGCCCCTGGACCTTCTCCAATAACCATCAGACGGGCAGGAACAACACCTTCCCCAAAAACCGTATGGAGGCGACCCTCACTGAGTCTGCACCTGGAACATCTGCTGACCAATGACTCAAGCTGTTTGAGGTTGGTTCCTTGAATGGAATTCTTGTCCAAGGGGAGTGGGAGCACTGCATCAACTACGGAGGAGAAATCCACACGTTCGCTGTAGGTTACATCCTTGTTTCCTATCACCGCCTCCGCTTCATCACACAGATAGATAAAGTCCATCAGAGCAGAAGCCAACTGTTCCCGCTTCCCTTCATGTTCATTCATGATGCTTCTCCTCAAACCAGGCGTACTCCGCCTCATCGTAGCTGATCCTGTACAGATACAGACCACATGATTGGGCGGTTCGTCCAGCCCTACGGCGATCCTTGCTGGAGAGGACAGAAGAAAATTCCTCTACCGTCATGCCGGACGCAGCAAAATCCATCATCGAACCAACCAAGGAACGTACCATCTTGTACAAGAAAGCATTTCCACAAATGGTATAGGTCAAGAGTTCCCCGCCCCAGCGGTCTGTTTCCATCTTCCAGTAGGATTCATAGATATCACGCCACTTACTGGAAGACACATCCCCGCTTGCAGTAAATGTCGTAAAATCATGTGTTCCCCGAATGCAGGAAGCATACCCGTCAAGCAGATCAAGAGAAGGGAATTGCTTCACCTTTGCTACCAAGCTTTGGTCGAAGGCGGTCATATCCCGCTCTCTCTTGAAGTAGTAGCGGTACATGCGTGCCATTGCAGTAAAACGGGCATGGAATGTGCCGTCAGTCTCACTGCTTTCCAAAATCCTGATATCCTGGGGAAGCAGACGATTGAGAGCGAGAGCAAATTTTTCCGCTCTGACTTTCTGATTCCGTATATCCATATGACAGACCTGTCCAAGCGCATGCACCCCGCTGTCTGTTCTTCCACTTCCTACAATTTCCACATCTTCCCCAATCATGGTTTTTACAGCCTCTTCAAGAACCTGGACAACGGTGAGGGCATTATGCTGCCGTTGCCAACCACTGTAGTGGGAACCATGATACGAGACCGTCAGGCGGATACGCCGGCAGGAGGGATCGATCTGTTGCAAGGGGGGGCGTCTCCAATCAGTTCGTGGCATTACCAGCTCCTAGAAGAACCACCATTGCTATGGCAACAGGATTGTCATGACTGATGGAGAGCATCACGGTCCTCTGTCCAATCAATGCCTGAACGCTTCCTTTAAAACGCAGTTCCGGCTTCCCGGAGGCGGCTCTCTCGACCCAGATATCCTGCAAGGAAAGATGGACAAGACCTGTTCCAAGGGCTTTCCCGAGAGCTTCCTTTGCAGCAAATCTACCTGCAAGAAATTCAGCCTGGACACCCTCTGCCATCATCTTCGCCTCTTCAAGCTCCCTTGGATGAAACATCCTGGACTTCACATGTTCTGAGAGTCTTTCCATCCGTTGAATATTCACTACATCGACACCAATACCACTGACCATCAGAAATCGCTCCCTTCATTGAAGAGAATCCGATAGTATTGGGGCTCTGCCCGCAGTGCAATACCTGCACTCTCAAAGACGTCTTCTTCGTATCTGAGGACTACTGGAGCGGTGGCAATACCAGCCTCACCAACCGATGAGAAGTCAAGACTTGCCTTGATGGATTCTGGATTGATGAGATAGATGATATCCTCGTTACCCTGGATACTCACCTCAATCGATGAGGGAACCAGGCTCGCTGCTTCCAGGGAGGGGGGAAGGTACACTTCAATGGGGATGGAAACCACCCTCGCCCCCATGGTGGAGTATTGGATAAAGGCATACACCAACATGGCAAACACCAAGGACAAGACCTTGGCTGGCCAGTTGGAAAGCACTCCTTGCAGATACTTATTCAGCTTCATCACTACCCGTCTCCTGTAACAAATCCTCTGGGGTTATATCATGATAACTGAAGAGCGCCAACAACATTCGTTTGATGGTACCGGTGTCGAGATCATAGTAAAGGTTGGCATTATAGGTCATGCTGATCGCCCCTGTCTCTTCACTGACAATCAAGACAACAGCATCAGATTCCTCGGCCAAACCAAGTGCAGCCCGATGTCGCGTACCAAAACTTTTCTTGATGTCTGTTTGCTCACTGAGGGGCAGGTAGCACCCTGCAGCAAGTATTTTTCCACCTTGTATTACCATTGCTCCGTCATGCAACGGAGTGTCATGGTCGAAGACGGTAAGAATCAAACTGGTGGATAGGTCGGCATTGAGTCTTGTCCCACTGTCAGTGATGTTCTTGATCCCCAGACGACGGGGGAACACAATCAAGGCACCCCTTCGCTTGTTCACCAATACATTGCATGCGTTGAGAATTGAGTCAATCTGATCACTACTGGTGGTCTGTGTTCCTATGCGGAACAACCTGCTTCGGCCACTCCAGAGCTGGGTGAAGGAACGCCTGAGCTCAGGCTGGTAAACAATACAGATAAAAATGGTTGCAGGGATGGATATATACCGGAAAAACCAGAGCAAAACATCCAGCTTAAGGATATAACTCACTGCATAGAACGCAAACATTACCACCAAGACTTTCACCAGCTGCTGGGCTTTCGTCTGGGCTATGGTTGCATAGAATCGATAGAACAACCATGCAAGAAAACCGACCTGCAAAGCAGGACGGAGCAATGAAATCATGGATTGCAATGCATCGCCAACCACCAACAACTGTTACTCCTTCTCCTCGCACTCCCAATCCAGGGTGCGATTCACCGCTTTCTTCCAGAATTGGACTTTCTGTTCACGTTCTTCCTCGCTCATATTCGCTTCCCACCGCTTGCCTTCCTTCCAGTAGGCAGACAGTTCATCGAAATCCTTCCAAACACCAACAGACAACCCTGCTGCATAGGCAGCACCAAGTGCCGTGGTCTCCACGATCAAGGGCCTGATAACTGGAACACCCAACAGGTCAGCCTGGAACTCCATCAACGGCTTGCTGTTTGTCATTCCCCCGTCAACCTTCAAGCTGGGCATCACGATGTGGCTGTCCCTTTCCATGGCCTTATAGATATCATGGACCTGGAATGCTGTTGCCTCAAGGATTGCCCTGCACAGATGGGCACGATTGACATACCCGGTCAAACCGGCAATGACACCACGTGCATCCGACCGCCAATAGGGTGCAAACAATCCACTGAATGCTGGAACGATGTATACCCCGCCGCAGTCTGGCACACTGCAGGCCAGCTTGTCCAGCTCCTGGGGATTTTCCACCAGTTTCAGGTTATCACGTGCCCATTGCACCAAGGAACCAGCAACTGCGATGGAACCTTCCAAGGCATATACAGGATGATGGTCCCCAAGCTGGTAGGCAACCGTGGTAAGCAGTCCCTGGGTACTCTTGATCAGCTTCTCCCCGGTGTTTACCAAAAGGAACCCACCGGTGCCATAGGTGCTTTTTCCCAGGCCCTCAGTGAAACACGCCTGTCCAAAGAGAGCAGCTTGCTGGTCTCCCAGGATTCCGCAAACAGGGACCTCTGCCCTGAGAGGACCACTGGGTGTGGTAGTTCCATAGATCATTCCACTTGAAGGTACGATAGTTGGAAGTGCTTGCCTTGGTACATCGAACAGCTCAAGCAACTCATCATCCCAGGTACACGATTCAATATTCATCAAGAGATAGCGACTGGCATTGGACACATCGGTAACAATTGCCTTCCCACCGGTCAGATTCCAGGTCAACCAGGTATCAATGGTCCCGAATACAGCCTCACCTTTCTCTGCAGCATCACGTAGGCCTTCAATATTTTCCAGCAACCAGGCAATCTTTGATGCGGCAAAATAGGGGCTGAAGATCAATCCGCTGCGATCCTGGAGATAGCTTGCTTCAACCTCTTCCTTCAGGCGATTGATCAGATCCGATCCCCTGAGATCCTGCCAGACAATGGCATTGTGCCAGACCTTCCCTGTCTTGGGATTCCAAGCGATGACTGTCTCCCGCTGGTTGGTAATCCCAATACCTTCTATGTCGCTTCCCTTTAGATCAGCCTCTTTGAGTGCTTTGCTGATGCATTCACAGCTGTTGTCCCAGATTTCCCAGGGATCATGTTCCACCCAACCGGGCTTGACAAAAATCTGCTCATGCTCCAACTGATACGAGGAGACAATGCTTCCACTCTGATCGAAAATGATAAATCGGGTACTCGTAGTCCCTTGATCCAATGCTCCAATGTAACGCACAGCGCACCTCCTTACCAAAGCAGTATAGCCGTTCCCCTCGCTTTTTTAAAGCATTGTTTGCAAGTTGAGACGGATCTTGTATTGCATTTGAGAAGAGTGCATCCCGTACACGGGAAACCCAAAACAGTTCCAGGGGAAATCCATACGTCCCGGCATATATACAAGCGATGAAGCCGAATGCCATCATTGTGCCCATGCAGATTTGTCCCGATTCCCTCATCGCATGACACCATACGAATATTTTTCATTTTTTTGTGTATAAGCAGAATCCCAATCTTGACTTCCAAAACGTTTTGGAATATACATAGACCATACCCAAAACGTTTTGGATTAATACTTTTAGGGGTAGAATATCTATACAAAAAGGAGATTTGTATGAAAAAAGGACTCTTGATACTTCTTGTTTTGATTCTTGGGACGACAGGCACACTGTTTGCACAATCCCAGGGAGAGGTCATGGAAGAAAAACCTGTGGAAATTGAATTCTGGACTACGGAGACTCAATCCGACCGAATGGCAACCATCCAGGTACTGATCGACACATTCATGGCTCTGAATCCCAATATCAGCATCAATCTGATTCCTGTTGATGAGAACAATCTTGTCACACAAGCACAAACAGCAAAGGCAACAGGATCACTCCCTGCCCTTTTTGAAGGACCTGCAGAAACTGCTGTTTCTTTCGGTGCTCAAGGTATGCTGGATATTGCCAGTGCAACTGAAGTCATCCAGGAAATCGGCGTCGATCGTTTTTATAGCGGACCACTCAAAGTCCTGGAGACCAGTGGAAAGAATCAGTACTATGCGCTTCCTTACCATGGATGGATCCAGGGTATCTGGTATCGCAGTGACTGGTTCAGCAAAGAGGGGCTGAAGGCACCAACCACATGGGATGATGTACTTGCTGCAGCAAAACGCTTCTACAAACCTGAGATAAACCAATATGGAATCTTGGTGGGGACTCTACCGGAGGCATACACAGAACAGTGTTTCACTCCTATTGCCATGTCCAACGGTGCGGCACTCTTCAACGCGGAAGGGGAACTGATATTCAACTCTCCTGAGATGCGTGAGGCAGTTGAGTTCTATGCAGAGTTGGCCAAATACAACCCACCAGGACCGCAAACTTGGCGCGCTCGTGACTATTACCTGCAAGGAAAGATGGCAATGTTCTTCTACTCCACCTATATCATGGACGACTTGGCAGTCCAGGAAGCTGCTGCAGGCTCCCTGACCAGCGAGTATTTCTCTGAGTTGAAAGGTTCGAGTTTTGACCCGGACCTAGTCAATAAAACAGAAGTTGCCTCGATGGTACAGAGAAAGGTTCCTGCTGGATACGGTACGGTTGTCTCTTTCGGTCTCTTCAACCAGAGTACACCAGAACAGACAGCGGCCGCGAAGAAGTTCCTTCGCTACCTCTATACCCCGAATGCCTACATCACCTTCCTCCATATGGCTCCAGGTGGCATGAATCCCATGTTGAAGGAAATTGCAACCAATGAACGCTTCCAGAACGACCCTCAAGGTCTGTTCAAGCGGTATGGTACCCAGAAAATGGCTGATATCATTGATGGTTTGGAGAATGTGCAAACCTTCAGCATCGTTGAAGGCAAACGCATTGAGGCAGCCAGTGAGATTACTGCAAAAATGATCATTCCTCAAATGCTGTATAAAATCACCCAGGAAAAAATGTCCATCGATTCTGCAATGGATTGGGCTGAAGCGGAAATGAGAAAAATCATTGAGCAATGACCCTATCTGAGGAGGGAGGGGAGTCCCCTCCCCCTCTTGAACACCCAAAACGTTTTAGGGGTATGCAATGCAATTACAACCAACAACATCTACAAACGGCAAAATCCAAAGAACCCGGGCACAACAGGAAGAACGCTTGGGATGGGCATTGGTACTTCCATCGGTAGCAATCATCCTCATCCTCATCCTGTATCCCATCATCTACAACATATTCCTCAGTCTGTTTACCTATGACTACGCTGGCCAGCGAACGTATGTAGGATTAGGAAACTATGCATCAGTCCTTGCTGACCATGAGTTCAGGACAGCGCTGGGGACCACAGTGTTGTACGTGATCCTTACGACACTTGGAACCACGGCCCTTGGGGTGGTGGTTGCATTGGCACTGAACAAGGAGTTCCCCTTGCGGGGGCTTGTGAGAAGCATCGTGCTCCTTCCCTATGTGGCACCAGTCATATCGGTGGTATTTGCATGGCAGTTTGTCTTCGATCCCGTAAATGGTGTATTTATGGATATTTTCCATGCAAAACTGGGATTATTCGCTGAGAGGGTCAATATTGTAGGGGACCCAAGTACCGCCGTCTGGGCAGCGATCACCTTCAGCATATGGAAAAACTTTCCTTTCACCTATCTGATGGTACTTGCCCGCTTGCAAGCAATCGACAGGAATCTCTATGAAGCAGCTGAAGTTGATGGAGCCTCTTCCTGGCAACAATTCAAGGCAATCACCATGCCGGAAATATACTACGTGGTAAATGCGTTGATTCTTCTCAGGGTAATCTGGAACTTCAACAAATTTGATGAGGTGTACCTCTTATCCAGCAATGTGAAAGTGCTCTCTGTATATACCTACCTCAAGGCGTTTACCGGAAGCATGGACTTTGGACAAGGAGCAACCCTTGCTGTATTGCAATTCTTGATCCTCATCGGCTTTATCCTCTTCTATGTCAAGAAGGTACTCAAATGGTAAAAAAACGTAATATAGTAAAAAGTACACTATTTTTTCTCTTGATACTGGCAATCTTGTTTTTCTGCCTCTTCCCCTTCGCTCAAATGCTGTCGCTCTCGCTTAAGTACTCATGGGACTGGGGAAATCCTTCATGGATTCCTTCCAAGGTGAATCTTGAAGCCTACAAGGAACTACTGAACATCGGGAGCTCACTCAAGGAGGTACCTGAGTCGGTTCAGCTGCTGCTCAATGAATCACCGGACCTGACCGAAGCACAAAAAAAAGTAATCCTATCCAAGTATCAAAGCACAGGAGACGTATTTCCCTTCATCAAATATTTCGCCAACTCTCTCTTGGTTGCGTTCCTTTCCTCATTCACATCGGTATGCCTGGCAATACTGGGAGCATACTCCTTCAGCCGACTCGTGTTTCGGGGGCGTTCCATCGTCCAACGTGGCGTGTTGTTTGTGTATATGTTTGGGGGGATTCTCTTACTCATTCCTCTCTATCGCATATTTGCGGCATCCGGATTGCTCGCAACTCCTGCAGGCACTGTTGCCAGCCTGATCATCATCTATGTAGTACAGACCCTCCCGGTCTCATTGTATATGTTGGGCAACTATTTCCGGACCATTCCCTACTCCATTGAGGAGGCTGCCATGATTGAAGGGCTGAGTAGATTCGGTACCATCATACGAATCATCATCCCACTCTCCATTTCCGCTATCATCACTGTCTTCATCTACTGTTTCATGATCGCCTGGAATGAGTATATGTTCGCTTCAATCTTCCTGAAGAGCTATAAAGGACTCTATACACTACCCATTGGGCTGAAAACACTCTTTGTATCAAAGAATGCCATTTGGGATAGGATAATGGCTGCATCAATGCTTACTGCTATCCCGGTCATGATCCTCTTCATGTCCATCCAGAAGAACCTTACAGGAGGACTGGCTGCCGGGGGTGTCAAAGAATGAGCAGCAAACGGCATAGATCTCTTTCAATCGGAATGGTTCACTTCAAGACCGGCGAGACTGACGGGGTTTCCCTGGAGATGGACAAGTGGCGCGAGGTATTTGTT
>NZ_JBFXGH010000027.1:0-24766 GCF_050178175.1 Sphaerochaeta sp. | reverse complement strand
GCATGACCTTCGCGTGGCCGAACTCCGAACTTGAGGTGCTCAACATATCGGAGAATGAGCTTTCCATGCTGCTCGAGGGCATAGACTGCTGGCGTTCCAACCCTGTCCTGGATGCTGCAAAAAGAGTAAATTCTTGCGTTATCCCTCAAGTGAGAGTACGGTAGACGAAGTATGATACTCAGTGCAAGCAGAAGAACCGATATCCCAGCTTTCTATGCAGAATGGTTCCTGAACAGAATCAAGGAACGGTATGTCCTTTCCAGAAATCCCATCAATCCAAGACAGGTCGGTAGGATAGATTTGTCTCCTGAACTCATTGATTGCATTGTCTTCTGGACAAAGAACCCTGCCCCACTCATGGTGAGACTGCAAGAGCTGGAAGCGTATCATTACTATTTCCACTTTACGCTCAATGCCTATGAAGCTGATGTAGAACCTGGACTGGCAATCAAACACGGATCGTTGGTTGATACTTTCATGCAGCTCTCTGAGAAAACCAGCAAAGAACGTATGATTTGGAGATATGACCCAATCCTTCTCACTGACAAGTATACGGTGTCATTTCATATTCAGCATTTTGCCGCCCTTGCAGAAAAACTGAAGGATGCAACCCAGCTTTGCGTTATCAGTTTCATCGATTTTCCCAAAAGAACGTTTAATGCGATGAGATCTCTGGGATACCGAGAACCGGATTTCAATGAAATGCACACAATTGCAAGAGCGTTTTCTGCCATTGCTAGAGAGAATGGCATTACCCTCGAGACCTGTGCTGAAGCCATGGACCTATCGACCTATGGTATCAGCCATGGGAAATGCATTGATGATGCCCTGATTTCTCGAATCTCTGGAAAACCTCTTCACCTTAGGAAAGATACCAACCAAAGAGTAAATTGCGGTTGTGTGCCAAGTGTGGATATAGGCTTGTACAACACCTGCATGCATGGATGCAAATACTGCTATGCCTCTTTCAGCAACGAAGCACTTCTCCACAACCGACAAAACTATGATGCATTTTCTCCCCTGCTCTGCAGCAAGATCACCGAAAATGACGTTATACGCGAAAGAAAGGATGCACCATCCAGAACTACCCTGCAGCCAGATCTTCCTTTCGTATCGTCATAGCTGATCCAAGTTTGTATTGAAGTACCTGGATAGTGTTCGCTTATCGCTGGTTGCCTTCAGCTTGGGGATAATCGCCCATAGAAGGTATTCATATGGGAGATTAATAATACTATGCCCTTTTTTTCCTGAGAGCAACATCGATTCATAACCTGGACAACCGACTCTCAGATTACCAGGAGACAACCTTGCAGAGTCTCGTCTTTGTCCATGAGCCGTGCAGTCTCTTTTGGCCCTCAGGAACCCAGGCACACACCGATATCCTTCGCACAGGTGATCAGATAGTGGTCCTTGGGAATATATTTGACAGGACCTGCTACTTTCTCCAGGGGAACTGTCACAATCTTGTTGTCCTGGACTGCCATCATATT
The DNA here is from genome assembly GCF_050178175.1 of Sphaerochaeta sp. Taxonomy (GTDB): domain Bacteria; phylum Spirochaetota; class Spirochaetia; order Sphaerochaetales; family Sphaerochaetaceae; genus Sphaerochaeta. The sequence goes on along the minus strand of NZ_JBFXGH010000027.1, from coordinate 23,276 downwards.
TCCCCACTTGTCCTTCATGATCTCCTGGGCACATCGACTGCCCAGTGAGGTTGAAAGCAATCGGTCATAGGGAGTAGGAGTGCCACCACGCTGTACATAGCCGAGAATGGTTACCCTGGCTTCCCTTCCGGTGAGACGCTCCAGGTTGGCAGCCAGCTCTGGAGTACGGGTCTTGAGCATCTCCTCGACCTTCTCCTTGCCATCCTCCTCTTCAAGTACCTTTGCCATACTCTTGGACATGGCTCCCTCGGCAACCACCACAATACTGAACTTCTTTCCTTCTCTGGTTCGTCTGAGGATTGCATCAGCAACCACCTGTTCATCATAGGGAATCTCAGGAAGCAGAATGACGTCAGCACCACCGGCAAGACCGGCTCCGAGTGCAAGCCAACCCACCTTGTGGCCCATGGTCTCCAGGATGATGATCCTATGGTGGCTGCTCGCGGTACTATGCAACCGGTCGACTGCCTCGGTTGCAATCATCATTGCTGTATCATACCCGAAGGAAACATCCGTATGCATCACATCATTGTCGATGGTCTTGGGAAGCGTCAGGACATTCAATCCTGCGCTGGCCAAGCGGTAGGAGTTCTTCTGCGTTCCCCCACCCCCAAGGCACACAAGACCACTGAGATGATTGGAATGGTAGTTCTCGACAATGACATCGGTCATGTCCATGATCTTCCCACCTACCGGCATCTTATGCGGTTTATCGCGGCTGGATCCCAGAATGGTGCCACCCCGTGTGATGATACCCGAGAGGTATGCATCATTGAGCTCAACAAACCGATTCTCCATCAGACCACGGTACCCATCAAGAAATCCGATCAAGGTATAACCACCATCATGCAATAAAGTCTTTCCCACCGCGCGGATGGCTGAATTCAATCCAGGAGTATCCCCTCCAGAGGTCAGGATCCCGATCAACTTACTCATCGATTTAACTCCTTTTTCTCAGCACGCCCACTCGGTGAACGTTCCATCAGAAACGGTGCCAGCTCCTCATACAAACCACAAAAGGCTAGGGCACCTTTCCCTTTGGGATTACTTGTCACTACCGGTTCCTGTATCTCACCCATTTTCTCTATCTCACTCGCGAAAGGAATCACTGTTTGCAGTGCCTCTTTTCTCAACAACAACTCCCGGGCAGTCACTACTTGCAGTTTCTTTCTTCTGTCGAGCATGGAGACTACCATATGCACCCGTGTATCCTTCTGCTCCAAACGTTCCAACTCACCCAGTAATTGGTCATAGGCGAGGACTGCAAAAGGAGTGGGTACGACCGGTACCAAAAGCATATCCGAGGCATACAGGACATTTTCACTGACCAAACTCATAGTCGGGGAGGCATCAATGATAATCAGATCATAGGTTGCACTCAACTCTTCCATCCGTTTTTCCAGCCGGTGATGGGAGTGCTTCTTTGCATCAAAGAGAATGGAAAGATAACGATAGGCTGTTGAGGAAGGAAGCACATCCAGGGAAGAGAAACTGGTGGCCTGGATTTGCTTCGTCAATTGCTTGCCGCCCTTCACCAACGCAGTTGCATCATGGCTTTTCCTCGGCTTTACATCCAGCAAGTAACTGCTTGACCCCAAGGGATCAAGATCGAGCAACAATGTCCGCTGTCCAGCCATCGCAGAGAGCACGGCCAGATTCACACTGATCGTGCTCTTTCCTACTCCTCCCTTGATGCTGTACACGGCCAGTGTTGTCATGTCATCTCCTCCCAGTAATCACTACTCAAATGTCGATACTCACCTACCAGGAGCTGCACTTCCTTCTCCAGGTCAACCAGGACCCGCAAGGTTTCAATTGGGGGGTTCTTCTGTTTTAGCAATAAGTCCTGCAAAAGGATCAGGTCGTGCCACTTGCCAAGAATTTTCTCAAGCTCATACAGTCTCTTATCCTGCTTGATGGATGCAATCTCACTCACAGCGAGCAGAGAGCGCACCCGTCTACGCACCTTGTGCATTGCCTGCACATCCCTCGCTGAGTGCACCTTGTGCACTGCCTTCACCAAACGCCTGTGGGCCTTCGCCACCATAACCTTCGGGTGATAACCCGATAAGGCAAATCGGTTCTCCTCCAGTAGCTGGCGAATGTCAGAAGCAAAGGAAGACGGCAGCGCTTCCTTCAAAGCTGAAAGGTGCTTTCCCAACTTCAGATGCTTCTTCTCATCCTCTAGTCCTTTTTCCTCCAACAGCTGGATAAGAACATGGTCATCACGGACTCTCCCTGCATATTTGACCAGTCTCTTCAGTAACCGTTTGATCTCCTTCCGCTTCTCCTTGGAGAGTCCAGCGCCAATGAGCGGGACCATGAGACGGAGATTGCACAGTGCAGTCCTGAATGCATGCAAGGATTTTATATCCTCCAGATCAGAAGCATGTTCAGAGAAAATGGCTACCTGCTTCTCACACCAACCGATGATGGGACTGTTGCACATATCCCTGAAAGCCGGCACTGTGAGCAAACCCTCCATTTGCTCTTGGGTACCTGGAAGAGGGAAGAGCTCAAGGCGTAATTCCTCCGGGAAATATCTCACTTCCCCTACAGGCTGTTCATCCAGAAGCAAAGTACCCTCAAGCGGGATGGAGGCCTCCTTCCAGAGAATTCGGTAGGGAGTAAATAGTTGCTCCCATGTCTCAGGAGCAGACTGGGTTTCGAATAACAGGTAGTATGGGCCGTCATTGTTCATAGGTTTTCCTCCAACTGTTGCTGATACCAGCGATACAGATCCTGTTGCGCCCGTTTCTCATTCGGTTCACCTTTCTGGAGACGTTGATTGAAATTTTCTTCATGGAGGCTGAAGGAAGAGGCCGTATCGTTCCAATGCGCCTGCAGGAACAACTCCAACTCTTCCTTGATCCTATCATCGAAGATAGGAACCATGACCTCGATACGCGTATCAAGATTTCGTTCCATCCAGTCGGCAGACCCAATGAAATAGAGCGGCTCTCCCTTATTGTGGAACTTCACCACCCTGGTATGCTCAAGATAGCGGTCTATCAGGGCCTTCCCCCGCACATTGGTTTGCTCAGGCAAAAGGGCCATTGAACAGATTCCCCTGATCATCAAGGTAATGGAGACACCACTTCTCTCCGCCTTGATCAAATGCTTGATCATTCCCTCATCAACCAGGTTGTTCAACTTGAGGGTGATCTCTGCAGGCCTTCCCTCCTTCGCTTCCTCCATCTCCTTCTTGATCAATGAGATGAAACGCTTACGGGTATGGAAGGGGGAGACAATCAGGTGCTTGAACCTGATATCGGCAAACCCACGGTCCAGGAGTGCAAAGAGCAGGTCGATCTCCTGGGTAAGATTGGGATTGGAGGTAAGCAGGATGTGGTCACTGTACTGACTTGCCGTCACCTCGTTGAAATTCCCTGTACCGATAATGGCTATCTTCTTCTGTTTCTTGCCATTGTAACGGGTTATGAGCCCAAGTTTGCTGTGTACCTTCATCCCCTCAACCCCACTGATCAGGGTGATGTGGCGTTCACGGGTGAGGGTTTCGGTCCACTGCATGTTGATCTCCTCATCAAAGCGTGCCTGGAGCTCCAGGTACAGCACGATCTCCTTCCCATTCCGTGCAGCATTTCTCAACGCATTGATTACATTGGAGTTTTCCGGTACGCGGTAAAGGGTCATCTTGATCCCCTGGACCGTCCTGTCCAAAGCAGCCTCACGCAACAGGTCAATGATGCAGTCATAGCTGTGGTACGGAAGTGTCACCAGGTGATCGCGCTCATCAATCTGGTCAAGCAGGCTCCTCTCCTCCCTCAATGTATGGTGAGGCAAGGGAGGCTGTTCCTCGAAATACAACTGTTCATTGCCTACCTTGGGAAAATGCAACAGGTCCCTTGCATTGTGATATCTGCCACCCGGTATGATGATCCGACACTGTTTCAGCTGTGCATGTTCCATGATGTATTCAAGCATCGGATCGGGCAACTCACGGTCATAGACAAACCTGACCGGGTCCCCCTGGCTGCGTTGCTTGATGGAGGATGAGAGTTTCTCATAGAGACTTCTCGTGATCTCATCAGTCAGGTCATACTCACCGTCCCGGGTGATCTTGATGGTGTAGGCATCATAGCAGTCATAACTGAATGCCTTGAAGATGTCTGCCAACTTGAATCTGATTACATCCTCGAGCGCAATGAAGTGATGCCAACCGCCCCGGGAAGGAAGCTTCACATACCGCGGGATCAGATCACTGGGAACCTCGATCAGTGCGTAGCGGAAATCCTTCGGGTCACCCTTGTGGTACATATGGACCGCTAGGTAGAGGGTTACATGCTTGAGATACGGAAATGGCAGTTTTGGATCAAGGAGAATCGGGAACAGGCGGTTGCGGAGTGTCTGGCGGAAAAAGTCTTGCAGGTAGCGTTCCTGTTCATCGGTTAGTGATGATTCATCCACGATGGATATGTGATGAGTCCTCAGAGTCCTGAAGAGTTGCTCAACCACCCGATCCATCCGGTCATTGAGCCGCTTTACTTCCTTGAGAATCTGTTTGATCAAGGTCTTGGGATTCCCGCTCTCCTTGAGCTTGTAGTGCTCGGGGTCGAGGAGAGCACGGTGAATTGATCCAACCCGTACTGCGTAGAACTCATCCAGGTTCGATGAGAATATTCCAATGAACTTCATGCGTTCCATCAGGGGAATATTCGGATTCTCGGCACTCATCAACACCCGTTCATTGAAACTCAGCCATCTCAGTTCGCGATTCACATATTCTTTTTTTGAACCCATCGCTTTGCTCCATGTAGTTTCACTTCCCTACAAAGCCAGTATACGGGCCTCATTGAATCCCTGTCCACGTTGAATCATGAGAAATATGTTAAATATACGATAATTATATCAATTTTGTTCTACCTATTACGTTTTCAGGAGTCGGAGAACCTTCTGCTCCCCGAGGGTATGTTCCCCTGCAGTTTTTTGGTATATTGGAAGGCGTGAACGGAGGATTCATGGAAACATTGCTTACACAATATGCACGTCTTGTCATCGAGGTGCAATTGAAACTACGCGAGGGTGACAGCCTCTCCATCAACAGCGAGGCAAGTACGCTCACTTTTGCCAGGCTGCTTGCCCAGAAGGCCGCAATTGCCACCAGGCAGACGGTCACCATCGTACATACCAACCATGGGAAGGTGGTGGATGCCATACCCATCGAACCAATAGAGAAGGATATCTTCCGCCCCCCGGTACAGGGAGCTGTCATGTGCCACATTGTCGACCTGGACGAGCACCCATACCTTACGCCAACCGACCTCAAGACAGCTGCGGACGAGGTTACCACCTTGGGCAAATATGGATTGCTCGCCGATCCCCTCTTCCTTGACCGGAGGATCGCCGTTCCCTGGGCGAATATTCCCTATCCCGGTCCTCGCTGGGCGTTGCACTTGCTTGGGACCCAGGCAAGTGAAGAGGATATGTGGAAACTTTTCACCACACTCTATCGCATTGAGGATGAGCACGGCTTCCGTTTCTGGGAAGAACAGGGAAACCTCCTAGCATACAGGAAACAGAAACTGAATGAACGCGGACGGTGTAGAATCCGCCTGATTGGGGACCTTTGGGAGTTAGGGGCTACCATGGCCAAGGAGACCATTTGGGCAGGAGGAAGACAAACCCTGCCCAGCCAACGCTCGTTTTTCTCTTCCCTCCCGATGCAAGCAATTCATGTTGCTTTGGATGGGAAAAGTGCCAATGGAACCTTCACCTCCTCAAGGCCCTTCTATGTCCTTGGACAGGAAGTAAAGGGGGCACGGTTTACCGTGGAAGAGGGATTGGTCAGCGAGTATGCAGCACAGAGTGGAGAAGAAGCACTCACTGCACTCTTCTCTGTTGATGTGAATGCGAATAGAGTCAGTGAAATCTCACTTGCCGACCATGACACCGTTGAAAGCCACTACCTGGGGAAATCGATCCATCCACACTTTGCACGGGAAATGACCAGCACGATTGTGCTGGGAGGATTCTCCCTGGACAATCTGACCACTCAACAGAATGAAGGGGATATAGAAGACAGTGCCCTTTGCTCCTCCCTGGTGAGAGTGGCGATACCTATCGGGGACAGCCATCTCTCGGTAACGCTGCACAGCGAGGATGGGAGTGAGTCATCTGTAATGGAAGAAGGAATATTCACAGAGGAGGGACTGGTATGAACAAACAGGAAATTGAGAGATATGCGGACCTGATCATCCAAGCGGGAATCAACCTACAGAGCGGTAAAGCGGTTGTCATCACCACAGGACCGGGCACTTATTATTTTGCCCGTGAACTGAGCAAGTCAGCTTATCGCCATGGGGCAAGCTATGTACAGGTCCTGCTTGATGACCTGGATGTCCTCTCAGAGAGGTTGAAGCATCAGGATGAAGATGCATTGAAATTCAACCCGCATTTCCTCAAGACACTCGACTACGAGTTTGTCAGTGAGGGATGGTCCCATATCAGGATCGACAGCACCGAGGAACGGCTCGACCATGCGCCACTTGACGGAGCGAAGAACCAGATACTGGGGAAGGCCAAAAGACAGTTCAGTGAAGCGAAAACCAAGAAGCTGATGCGTCACCAGCTCCCCTGGTGTGTCTGTGTAGCCCCCGGACCCCTCTGGGCAAAGCAGGTACTGGGAGAGGATGCAACCACTGATGACCTCATGAAGGTCCTGACCCCTATCCTGCTCCTTGACACAGATGACCCTATCAAGGCCTGGAATGAGAAAGCCTCCCTGCTGAGGAAACGCCAGGAATACCTAAACGGGCTTGGGATCGACACACTGCACTACCAGAGCAGCAAGAGTGACCTGAGGATCGGCTTCACAGAACGAGCACGCTTCACAGGAGGAAGTGAGACACTTCCCGATGGAAGGGAGTTCTTTGCCAACCTACCCACTGAGGAAATATTCACCACTCCTGACAACCTCAGGGCTGAGGGATACATCACCACGACCAAACCTGTCGAGGTGCTGAACACCACCACCGAGGAGGTCCGCTTTGTGTTCAAGGAGGGAAAGGTGGTTGAGTACCAGGCCAGGAAAGGCCAGGATGCACTGGATAGGTTCTTTGCCATAGATGAAGGGACCCGTAGGCTCGGGGAGGTTGCCTTGGTGGATGAGACCAGCCCGATCGCAAAAAGCAATCTTGTCTTCAACTCAATCCTGCTTGATGAGAATGCCTCCTGCCATCTTGCGCTCGGTGAAGGCTATCCCACTGCACTGAAGGACGGGGCAAACCTGGATACCAAGGAACAACTGCAACAAGCACATTGCAATACCAGCCTGATGCACATAGACTTCATGGTCGGCTCCCCGGACATGAAAATAACCGCCCATACTCGTGATGGACGGCAAGTGGTGATCATGGAAAACGGGGTGTTTACCTTCTAGTTGAGTTCCTGGATGAGTTTCAGACCGTCGAGGGTATGCATGGAAGCAATCTGGTTGATCCGGTCAATGAGCGGGGCGATGGTCCTGCTCAGGCCACCGGTAGCTATGACGAAGACTTCCTTGCCTATCTCCTGCTCCACCCGCTCGATCATGGTTGTCACCATTCCCGCGTAGCCATACATGATACCGCTCCTGATCGAGTCCTGGCTGTTCCGGCCCAAGACAGAGGGAGGAATCTTCAGTTCCACCTGGGGAAGTTGCGCGGTATTCCCGAAGAGGGCGTTCACCGCAGTAACCAGACCAGGGGCAATGGAAACCCCAAGGACGGAACCATCACAGTCAACCGTAGCAAGGGTGAGTGCGGTACCAAAGTCAACCACAACCACCGCATGATCAGGACATGCAAAATGTGCCTGGGCAAGGTTTGCCAACAAGTCACTTCCCAGTTCAGCCGGGATGGTCTCTTTTCTCAGACCACTATTCACTGTATGGTCAACCATCAGGGGTTGCACATCGAACAGCCTGATGATGTTTTTCTGCATTGACCTGGTCAGGTTGGGTACAACCGAGCTGATCACAGCCCGGTTTATATCATGCTTGAATAGCTGGGAATGGCTCATCAGGCTCTCCAAGACAACAAAATACTCATCGCTGGTCTTTCGTTGGTCGCTGTAAATCCTGAAGGAGTGTATCCATTCCTGTCCGTCATGGACAGCAATCACGATATTTGTATTTCCAATATCTACAGCCAGCAGCATGAGACCTCCCTATAAGGCCATGGCATGATGGGAACCACTGTACATCTCATCACGCAATGCCTTGATCGATTCGTCACTGAAATAGTCCTCGAATCCAATCAGCCTGTCAATGACACCGGACGGTGTGAACTCTATGATGCGGTTTGCAATCGATTCAACAAACTGATGGTCATGGCTGTTGAAGAGCAGGACACCACTGAATTCAATCAACCCATCATTGAGGGCGGTGATGGCCTCCAAATCCAGATGGCTCGTCGGTTCGTCCAGGATCATGCAATTGGCCTGCTCCAGCATCATACGTGCAAGTACGACACGGACCTTCTCCCCGCCACTGAGAACCGTACAGTCCTTCAGTGCCTCGTCCCCGCTGAAGAGCATCCTGCCAAGGAACGAGCGAATGTAGGTATCGTCCTTATCATTGCTGTAGTTCCTGAGCCAGTCGGTAATGGAGACGTGCTCGTTGAAGAGGTGTGCGTTGTTCTTTGGGAAGTAGGAGAGGCTGGTGGTCACCCCCCATTCATAACTCCCTTCATCCGGTTCCATGTTCCCACTGAGAATCTCGAAGAGGATCGTCTTTGCATAGTGATTCGGCCCTACGAAGGCAACCTTGTCATCTGCGTTGAGTACCATGGAGAAGTTGTCCAGAATCTTCTCGCCTTCAATGGTCTTGCTCAGGCCCTTGACCTCGAGGATCTTCTTTCCCACCTCTCGTTCAGGCTTGAATGCCACATAAGGGAATCTTCTGCTGGACGGCTTGATATCGTCAATGGTGAGCTTATCAATCAGTTTCTTGCGGCTCGTTGCCTGTTTTGCCTTTGCCACGTTGCTGCTGAACCGTTGGATGAACTCCTTCAACTCTGAAATCTTCTCTTCCCTGCGCTTTTTCTGGTCCTTCATCTGCTTGGCAGCAAGCTGGCTTGAGAGATACCAGAAATCGTAGTTACCGACATACAGCTGGATCTTGCCGAAGTCAATGTCTGCAATATGGGTGCATACAGTGTTCAGGAAGTGACGGTCGTGGCTTACCACAATGACAGTGTTGTCAAAGTTGGAGAGAAACTCTTCAAGCCAGTGGATGGATTCAAGGTCAAGATGGTTGGTGGGCTCATCAAGCAAGAGAATGTCCGGGTTGCCGAACAGTGCCTGTGCAAGCAGGACACGAACCTTGATGTTGTCCTCGACCTCATTCATCATCTTCTGCTGCATCTCGGTGTTGATGCCAAGCCCGTCAAGCATCTGTGCTGCCTGGGCTTCGGCTTCCCATCCACCAAGGTCAGCAAAGTCACCTTCGAGCTCAGCAGCCCTCAGTCCATCTTCCTCGGTGAAATCTTCCTTCGCGTAGATGGCATCGCGTTCCTTCATGATCGAGTACAACTGCTCATACCCCATGATGACGGTTTCAAGCACGGAATACTCATTGAAGGCGAAGTGATCCTGCCTGAGAACGGCCATACGCTGACCGGGGGAGATGATGACCTCCCCACTATCAGCCTCAATTTCCCCACTGAGAATTTTCAAGAAGGTGGACTTGCCTGCCCCGTTCGCTCCAATCACCCCATAACAGTTACCTGGGGTGAACTTTATATTGACTTCCTTGAAGAGTACTTGAGTCCCATAGGCGAGACCGATGTTTGCAACTGTAATCATGATTGTGGTTCCTTTTGATAGTATCCGAAAAAAAAGAGCAACCTGCAAGGCTGCCCCTTCCATATAAACTATAGTTCCTAGGGGAATCGAACCCCTATTTAGAGACTGAGAATCTCCTGTCCTAACCATTAGACGAAGGAACCGGTGCCTGGGATGGAGGGATTCGAACCCCCAAAGGCAGAACCAGAATCTGCAGTGTTACCATTACACTACATCCCAATGTCAAAATCCTGTCGTAGGATACGGAAATGTGTTTGCTTTGTCAAGTACATGCAGGAATTTCTTCCTACTCTCCGTGATACTCCTGCAAAACGTCCACAGGATGCCCTTCCAGGACTTTTTCATAGTTCAGGAACGGCAACCCAATCACTCCCAAGAACCCTTCAACATGAGCCCCATGTTCCTTGAATATGGTAGCGGCAGCCAGCAGAGTACCCCCGGTTGCAATAAGGTCATCAACGAACAGAACATGGGAACCCTGTTCAATATCCACTTCCTGGACACATACCATGTCAGAGCCATATTCGAGATCAAAGCGTTTTTTTATGGTCTTGTTCGGCAATTTTCCCGGCTTCCTGACAAGAATCAAGGGAAGGGAGAGTCGGTCGGCCAAGGGGGCTGCAAAGACGAATCCACGAGCTTCAACGGCTGCAATGGCGTCAATCCTCCGTCCCTTACATAGTTCCTCCAGGCGATCGATACAGTAACGGAAAGCCTCCGGCACTGCAAGAATCCCAGTAATGTCATAATACAGAACTCCCTGCTTCGGAAAATCGGGAACCTTTCTGATTACACTGTCCAGATCATAGTTAGTGTCCATAGAACCTCTCACTTGGCGTATTGTTTCTTAAATGCCGTAACCCGGGCACTTGGTGCCTCGAAAAAATCACTTCTTATTCCATCCTGGAGATACCGATATGCAAGGGCCGCTATCATGGCACCATTGTCGGTACACAGCTTCAGTGAGGGAAAGGAAACCTCATAGCCACCTTCCTGCAGGGAGAGCAGTTCACTTCTCAGGTAGCTGTTTGCAGCAACCCCGCCCCCAGCACTCAATCGCCTAAGCCCTGTTTCCTTCAATGCCTGACGTACCCGTTTCATCAGCATGTTCACAGCAGCCCGCTGGAAGGATGCTGCAATATTCTCAGGGCTCTTCTCACTCTCTCCATCCCAGAAGCTGTCCAGTTGGTTGATTACGGCTGTCTTCAGACCACTGTAGGAGATATCATACGGATGGTCCATGACATTGAGCTTTGGGCCGGGGAACAGAAATGCAACAGGATTGCCTGTCCTTGCCAAACGGTCGATGGCAATGCCTCCAGGATACCCAAACCCGTAATGCTTGGCGACCTTGTCGAAGGCTTCCCCGATTGCATCGTCTATTGTAGTCCCCAGGACCTCAATGGCATCGTAGTCATCAACGCGGCAGATCACCGTATGCCCCCCTGAAACCAGTACCCCAAGATATGGATAGTCCAAGGGATGTTCAATCTGGGATGCATAGAGGTGCGCCCTGATATGATCAATGGTGATAAAGGGAAGGTCCAAGGAAGCAGCGAAGCCTTTGGCAAAGCTTACCCCGACAAGGAGGGACCCCAAGAGTCCAGGACGGCTGGTAACAGCTACTGCATCAATGTCATTGACGGTGAGATGGGCCTTATCAAGGGCCGATAGAACAACCTGGCCAATCCATTCAGTGTGGAGCCGGCTGGCCAGTTCAGGGACAACGCCCTCATAGGGTTTATGGAGTTCAATCTGGGTTGCAATGATATTACTGAGAATGGTATGACCATCCTCCACGAGGGAAGCACTGCACTCATCACATGATGTCTCGATGCCAAGGACGATCATAGATCCTCCAAGTCATAATCATCATCAAGCAATGCATAGTCCTCCGCTGTGAAGTTGATTACTTTCTCACTGACCAACGGCGCAATATCCTTGAGTTCAAAACCGTACTCCAAGGCATTAGGAAACATGTCCAACAAAAATTGGGCGACATCCGGTTGCCACCCTATCCCAACTTTGGTACGTACTGCTTGTTTTTCAGTATTCAGCAAGACAACCACCTCCTGGGCGACAGCATGTCTGAACCGTCTCTCTCTATTCACCGTATCCCTCTATACCCGCAAGCCTACTCGACATTGGAGGGGAAGGTCAAGGTAAAGGTGAGTAGGTATTTTATATACAATCCGTCTTTACCTTCTTCCCTGTTTCGGGTAGAATGCTCCTGTTTTCATACGTTTATTGCCAAAATAGCTCAGCGGTAGAGCAGCTCACTCGTAATGAGCAGGTCAAGGGTTCAATTCCCTTTTTTGGCTCAAGAAGCGGTTCCGAAGGGAACCGCTTTTTCTTGTCTGAAACACGTACCCTATCCTTGAAAGAAATATCCCGGGCTTTGAGCCCGGGATATTTCTTCCAAACAAGAGATTTATGCCTTCTTCTTTGCCTCAATCACAGCCTGTGCTGCAGCAAGACGGGCAATGGGAACACGGAACGGAGAACATGAGACATAATCAAGGCCAATCTTGTTACAGAAGGCAATGGTCTTTGGGTCTCCCCCATGCTCACCACAGATACCCAACTTGATAGCAGGGTTTACAGAACGACCAAGCTTGACGGCCATCTCCACGAGCTTGCCCACGCCATCCACATCGAGGGTGGCAAACGGGTCATACTCATAGAACTGCTTGTCAGCATCATTTACATATGCACCAAGGAAAGAAGCCGCATCATCACGACTGAATCCACAGGTAAGCTGGGTCAGGTCATTGGTACCGAAGCTGAAGAACTCTGCTTCCTTGGCGATCTCGTCTGCGGTGATGGCAGCGCGAGGAACCTCAATCATGGTACCGATCTTGTAGTGCACCTTGAAAGACTGTTCATCGAAGATCTGCTCGATTACCTCGAGAGCATGTTTCTTGGTGAACACAAACTCCTTGTAGTTGCCTACCAACGGGATCATGATCTCTGGCAGTACTTCCACACCCTTGCGCTTCACGTTGATTGCTGCCTCGATGATCGCCCTTACCTGCATTCTCAGAATCTCAGGATAGATGATTGCAAGACGACAACCACGGAAGCCAAGCATCGGGTTGAACTCATGCAAGGCAGAAGACTTCTGTGCTACTTCCTCTACCGTGATACCCATCTGCAAGGCAAGTTCATGCCTACTGGTATGGTCATTGGGAAGGAACTCATGCAACGGGGGATCAAGCAGGCGGATGGTAGCAGGTCGGCCATCAAGTGCAAGGAAGATCTCCTCAAAGTCACTCCTCTGCATGGGAAGCAATTCAGCGAGCGCTTTCTCCCTTTCCACAATATTGTTGGCAAGGATCATCTTTCTGATCGACATGATCCTGTCACCACCAAAGAACATGTGTTCCGTTCGGCAGAGGCCGATGCCTTCAGCACCGAAAGCGACAGCCATCTGTGCATCATGCGGTGTATCGGCGTTGGTGTAGACACCCAATTCCTTCAATTCCTGGACGAATCCCATGAAGGTCTTGTAATCCTTGTACAGGATTGACTCACTCTCTTTCATGGCACCATTGAGCACCTGGACGATCTCGGAAGCGCGGACAGGAATCTTTGCTCCATACACTTCACCGGTAAACCCATCGATGGAGATGAAATCTCCCTCACTGAGCTTGGTACCGTTTACTTCCAGGAAACGCTTGGGTTCATTGATCTTAATCTCCCCAGCGCCACTGACACAAGGGCAACCCATGCCACGGGCTACTACGGCTGCATGGCTTGTCATGCCACCACGAGAAGTGACCACTCCCTTTGCAACCGCCATACCACCGATATCTTCCGGGCTGGTCTCGGTTCTCACGAGGATGACGTCCTTCCCTTCTGCAGCCATCTCTTCTGCTTTCTCCGCAGTGAAGTAAATCTGGCCGCACGCACCACCGGGGCTTGCATTCAGGCCACGAGTGACAACTTCCAGGGAGTTGTCCCTGATGTACTTGCCATCGAGAATCGGGGCAAACAACTTGCCGAACTCACCAGAGGGGACACGACTTACTGCTGTATCCTTGTCGATCAAGCCTTCCTCCACCATCTCAACCTGGGTCCGCAACCAGCTGAATATGGTCCGCTTACCATTTCTGGTCTGCAACATGTACAGCTTGCCTTCCTGGATGGTGAACTCAAGGTCCTGCATATCCTTGTAGTGTCTTTCCAGGATACCTCTGATTTCAACCAACTGGTCATAAACCTTCTCATTGACTTTTTTGAGTGTCGAGATAGACTGCGGGGTACGAATACCTGCGACAACATCCTCTCCCTGTGCATTCATCAAATACTCGCCATAGAACTGGTTCTCACCAGTTGAGGGGTCACGGGTAAAGGCTACACCAGTACCACTGGTCTCACCCATGTTGCCGAATACCATGCTCTGGATGTTTACAGCAGTACCCAAGAGACCACGAATGTCGTTCATCTGGCGATACTTTTTTGCACGCTCATTGTTCCAGGACTTGAATACTGCATTGATGGCCTTGAACAACTGGTCAAGGGGGTCTGTCGGGAAATCCTCCCCTGTGAAGCGCTTGTACAATCTCTGGTAACGGGCAATAACTTCCTGCAGATCCTTGCTGTCAAGGTCGGTATCGAGTTCAATACCACGAGCGTCCTTCACATCCTGCAATGCACGTTCAAATTCATGATGCGGAACACCCATGACGACGTCTCCAAACATCTGCATGAAACGGCGATAACTGTCCCAGGCGAATCTCGCGTTGTTTGTTTTCTTGATCAACCCCTGGACGGAATCGGGGGTAAGGCCCAGGTTGAGGATGGTATCCATCATTCCGGGCATGGACTGGGCAGCACCACTTCTTACAGAGACAAGCAAGGGATCATTATTGTCACCCAGCTTTGCACCCATCGTCTTCTCGAGTCTGGCAAGATGTTCCAGCACTTCTTCCCTCAACCCTTCAGGATAGGTACCATTATTGGCACTATAAAAGGCGCAAGCCTCAGTGCTGATTGTAAAGCCCGGTGGGACAGGAAGCCCAATGCTGGTCATCTCGGCAAGGTTTGCACCCTTTCCTCCGAGTAAATCCTTCATCTGGGCAGTTCCTTCTGCCTTACCGGAGCCAAAAAAATAGACATACTTTGTGTTCTTTGTTGCCATACAAGACTCCTCTTCATTTTCACTATTACTAGACGTGCAAATCCTACCTGCTTAGCTCCTGACTGTCAATGAATCCAGAGCGTATAAGAAGCAGTTTGGGTACTTCCAACTTCTTATTAGATAAATATTTGTTAATATTCTTTTTGGAACATTATTCCAATTTGGCCTTAGCATTCGGTGTTGAGCAAAACCAAAGACAAATCGAATTTTGTTTCTTCCTATCAGCTTTCTATAATTTTATACGTTTTCACGCAATTCATGATTAATATTTGACTGAATACATCATTTTTGCAACAAACATCAGCAATCATTGAATGGCATCCCAGCCTTAGCCCAAAAAAAAATCACCCACATCCCCCGAAGGGAATATGGGCAAAGCAAAAAGAATGAACTAATTAGGGCTGTTTGCCAATATAGGCAAGAATACCACCATCGACATACAGGACATGCCCATTCACAAAGTCACTTGCACTGGAGGCAAGGAACAAGGCAGGACCGGTGAGATCCTCAGTTGTCCCCCAACGCTCTGCAGGTGTCTTTGCTACAATGAACGAGTCGAATGGGTGACGGCTGCCGTCGGCCTGCCTTTCCCTGAGAGGAGCTGTCTGCGGGGTTGCAATGTAGCCAGGTCCGATCCCGTTGCACTGGATGTTGTACTTGCCGTACTCGCTGCAGATATTTCGCGTCAACATCTTCAGTCCTCCCTTTGCAGCAGCATACGCTGCAACCGTCTCTCTGCCCAGCTCACTCATCATGGAGCAGATATTTATGATCTTACCGCTCTTTCTCTCCATCATCCCGGGCAGGACAGCCTTGCTCACGATGAAGGGGGCAGTCAGGTCGATGTCGATTACCTTGCGCCATTCCTCTGCACTCATCTCGTGCATCGGGACACGGCGGATTATCCCTGCATTGTTCACCAGTATATCAACCGGTCCAAGGTCCTTGATTATCTTCTCCGTTGTCTCAGCTACCGCTTTCTCATCGGTGACATCACACACGTAGCCCTTGGCTTCGATGCCTGCTTCCTTGTAGGAAGCAAGGCCCTTGTCCACCAGCTCCTGGTTGATATCGTTGAACGCAATCTTTGCACCAGCAGATGCATAAGCACTTGCAATGGCAAACCCGATGCCGTAACTTGCCCCAGTCACCCAGGCCACCTTCCCCTCAAGGGAGAACTGCTTTTCAATATATCCCATATAATTTACCTCAAATCCTTCGTTGCCACATGGTCCATGTCAGTGTAGGTTCTGTTCTCACCACACATTGACCAGATGAACGTATAGTTTTTCGTACCGACTCCGCTGTGGATCGACCAAGACGGATTGATAACAGCCTGTTCGTTGTGCACTATGATGTGCCTTGTCTCACTCGGTTCCCCGAAGAAGTGGAACAGTGTCTGCTCTGCATCTATGTCAAAATAGAAGTACACTTCCATTCTTCGCTCATGCGTATGCACAGGCATCGTGTTCCATACACTGCCCTCTTTCAATTGAGTCAGCCCCATGGAAAGCTGGCAGGTATCCAACACATCGGGGTGAATATACTGGTTGATCACCCGTTCATTGCTCTCTGCCTTGGTGCCAGCAGGTACATGCTTTGCTTCTGCAAAAACGATATGCTTTGCTTCAAAGGCATGGTGCGCAGGAGTACTGCTCATATAGAACTTCGCAGGCTTTTCCCCATCATTGCTTCCAAGGGTAACCTTTTTTGTTCCCATCGGCAGGTACAATCCATCAAGGCTCACCAAATCATAGCGTTTGCCATCTGCGACCACGTATCCGTCGCCACCGATGTTGATCAGACCAATCTCGCGGCGCTGCAGGAAATACTCGACACCAAAATCCTTCATAGGATCGATGTTCTTCTCCAGGTCCAGCTCCCCTTTCACAGGCATTGCACCCATCGTGACAATCCTGTCGATGTGTGAGTAAACGCCACTCACCTCATCGGAAAGAAATATTCCGTCCACCAGGAACTCATCCCTGAGCTCCTGTGTCGTCATATGCTTGAATGCCTCTTTACCAGTCGAATACCTTGTATCCATATCGTAACTCCTTACAATTAATTTTTTCTTAATATCTATACCACCATCTATATGATGGATGGCAACCACAAACTCAAAGCGGGAACAAATGTTATCCCCACCAATACTATCACATTGCAGATGATAAATGGGGCAGCGGACCTGAATACGCTCACAATGTCCATTCTACATATTTTGCTCGCCACATTCAAACACATCCCAACTGGAGGGGTCACCAATCCAATTGCCAAACCAACAATGATGATAGCCCCAAACTGCAATTCATTCATCCCAAACTGCTGCATAACAGGCAACAGTATCGGACTGATGAGAAGAATACAGGGAGTAACATCAAGGAAAGTACCAAGCAGAAGGATGATGATATCCAGGAACAGGAACACCATCCAGGCTGGGATATTTGAATCCATCAGGAAGGCGCCGATGGCTGCAGGAACCTGTTCAACAGCAAGAATCCAGGTGAAGATCATGGTAAAGCCCCCGATGATCATGATCGAGGATGACATCATGAAGGTCTTCTTCAATGCATTCTTCACTTCAGACCACTTCAGTTCCTTGTAGACAAAGAATCCAAGGATGGTTGCATAGAGCACAGCAAGACCAGCTGATTCACTAGCCGTGGCAATACCAAAAGAGACGCTGAGGATGATCAAGAGAGGCATAACAAGGGCAAGTGAGCCATCTTTGGTCACCTTCAATGCATGCTTCCATTCTATCTTCTCCTTTTCAGGATGGTAGCCCCTGCGCCTGGAGATCAAGTAGGTCATGATCAACTGCGTTGCACCAACCAAAATGCCTGGGATGAGCCCCGCGAGGAACAGCTTTCCAACCGATGCACCACTAACCATGGCGTACATAAGCATGGGTACCGAAGGGGGTATGATCATGCCAATGGTCGAGGAAGCTACCGTGATACCAGCTGCAAATCCCTTGGGATATCCTTTTTTCACCATATCAGGGATCAGGATGGAACCAAGGGCTGAGGTATCGGCTACAGAGGAACCAGAGATACCACCGAATATCATCGATGCGACAACATTCACTTCCCCCAGTCCCCCACGAACCGGACGCACCAGAAGCATGGAGAAATCAATCAGTCTCTTGGTCAGCCCACTGTGGTTCATCAACTCTCCCGTGAGCATGAACAGCGGCATGGCAACAATGATGAAACTTTCAGTTCCCGACCATACCCGTTGGGGAAAAGTCAAGAGAAACGTCGGGTTGCTCATGAGCATATAGATGATCCCGGAAGCTCCAATGGCATATGCAATCGGCACACCAATGACGAGGAGAACAATCAAGGCAAAAAACATCAATGAAAGTTCCATTATTCGCCTCCTCCGGCATTTGTCAGGCCCAATTCATAATCATCCTTGTACCCTTTCACTGGTTCAGGGATGTCGATAAACTCTTTTAGGATATTCACCACAGCATAGAAGATGGTAAAGAGAAACGAAATGGGGATCATCGCGTAGTAGTACCCACGAGGTATCCCTGTTGCGGGAGAAGGGACCTTCCCCACCTTCATGATCATCCGGTAACTGTAATAGATCATTACCAGGGAGACCACGATAATCACTACCTGCCCAATGACAGCAAAAACCTTACGGGGCTTTGCAGGCATTGCCGAGACAAAATTGGAGACTGCAATATGCTCAGATTCCCTGAGACCGAGGGCAGCCCCGAAAAACGTAGTGGCCACAAAGACCATCGTCAACAACTCCTCAGACTGGACGAAGGCAATGGAAAACACATAGCGGAGTATCACCGAGATGATTACTCCTGTTGCAAGAATTGCGGTTAGGGCAATACCT
The DNA here is from genome assembly GCF_050178175.1 of Sphaerochaeta sp. Lineage (GTDB taxonomy): Bacteria > Spirochaetota > Spirochaetia > Sphaerochaetales > Sphaerochaetaceae > Sphaerochaeta. The sequence continues at coordinate 4,471 of NZ_JBFXGH010000027.1, read as the reverse complement.
ACCACAGAAAGGAACCGATCGATTCCCAGAATGAGTTTTTTCATACAAAACCACACTTATCCTTTAGACAGAAATCACCCGTCCCCCGAAGAAGACGGGCCCGTAACATCATGTTTCGTTGACAATCCTGCGCATCTCATCCAGTTCAGCCTGGGTAAAAACGCCTTTATTCACGAAATAGGAATACACCGGCTGACAAGCATCGATGAACTGTTGGATCTCTGCATCAGTAGGTGAATAGACAATCACACCACCATCAACAATCATGTCATAGTAATACTCATTGAGCTCACGGCGAAGCCTGTTCTGCTCATCGGTATAGATCCATGCACCTGCCTGAAGGACTTCCTGCAGATCACTGGGGAGGGAGTTCCACACATCGAGGTTTACATCAATCGGCTCAGGATGGAATTGATAATCGATCATGGTCATGTACTTCTGTACCTCATAGAACTTCATGTCGCCGATATTTGCCAAGGGGTTTTCCTGGCCGTCTGCAACACCGGTCTTGAGAGCCATATAGGTATCGCCATAGGGAATGGAAACAGGATTTGCTCCCAAAGCTTCCATACTCTTGATGATGGATTCAATCGGTGGGGTCCTGATCTTCAAGCCCTTCATGTCAGCAGGGGTCCTGATAGGACGAACGTTATTGGTAATCTGGCGGGAACCACCGTCACCGACTGCCAACATCTTGATCCCATACTCTTCTGCCGTTGCCATGATTTCAGCACCGAAATCACTGCGGGAGACCTTCATCAGGTCTGCCTGTGTGGGGAAAAAGAACGGCATCAGGAAAATCTCAAGTTTCGGGGTCTGCGAAGCAAAGACACCACCAACGAACATCTCCTGGGTACCAAGTTTCATCGCCTCAATCATGTCAGATTCATTTCCAAGGGTACCTGCTGGATAAATCTCTATTTGCAAACGACCATCAGACTCTTTCTCTACATACTCCTCCATTACCAGCAGGGCCTTATGCCTTGTCGATTCCGTTGTAGAAGCGTGTCCCAATTTCAGCGTGAACGTCTTTTCCCCTGCTGCCTCTTGTTGTCCTTGTGTAAAGGCTGCAGAGGTCACGAGCAACATGCAAAGCACCAAACATACAATTTTTTTCATGCTTTCCTCCTAAAATTGTATTCCATATTGTGGAACTACTTTTCATATTTACGAATCTATATATGAATATATCCATATATTTCTTAGCATTTCCAGTTTTGTCCCACATTGTGAAATCTTATTCCATTATAAGACACCTGCCTCTCTTGTCAAGGGAAAATAAATGGAATATATTGCAAGAACAAGGAGGATGAGAGGTGCCATCAGAACTGAAAGTACAATCACTTGATCGAGCCTTTGATATCTTGGAGTTGTTGGGAAACGAGCAAAACGGCTGCAACTTGATACAAATCTCTGAGATGCTCAAGCTCCCCAAAAGCACGGCACACCGTCTCATCGGCGTGCTCATCCAACGCGAATATGTGAGAAAATCAGAAGATACCGGTCGATATCGTCTCGGCCCAGGGTTCATTTCTCTTTGCAGCAACTATCTCAACAACCTTGAACTGAAGACTGAGAGCTCCCCTGCCATGGATGAACTTTCCGTGTCTACAGGCAATGTGGTCTTTCTTGCCATTCGACAGGAGGACAAGATGGTCTATGTGGATAGCAAGGAACAAATCAACAGCCTTCGTAAGTACGCTATCGTGGGACAGAGGAAACCCCTCTACTGCACATCGCTCGGGAAATCCCTGCTGATGGGTTTGAGTGACGAAGAAATTCGCACACTCCTTGCCAATGAAACCTTTCCTCGCCAAGGACCAAACACCCATACCAATATAGAGAGCCTGCTCCAGGACATTCGAGAATGCAGAAGAAGGGGCTGGTCACTTGATGACCAGGAAGCGGAGCCGGCCATCAACTGCGTGGCTGCCCCTATCCACGACTACCGTGGACAGGTCATTGCTGCAGTATCTACTTCCTGGGTACTGGCACTGCACCCAGAGATGAGACCCGAGACAATGGCACCATTGGTCATGCGTTGTGCGGCTACCATCAGCTTCAATATGGGGTATACCGGCAAATCCAGTCGGCCGGAGCTCTAGAGATGTGATGATGAGACAAGAGGAAAGCAGAGATGGAGTAGATCGACCTCCCGTTTTTTGTTGTCGAACTCACGTATCCAATACCTGGCCTATTGGTTGATTGGGCTAAAGAGAGAAAAAACCGGACAGCCTGTGCCCGGTTTTTCCAATATATATAGATACACCCTTTTGGTGCTGTTATGCGATATAACTCTCAACCATCTTTGAACGGGAGGGGTTACGCAATCTCTCGATTGCTTTCTTCTCGATCTGGCGGATTCTCTCCTTGGTCAGGTTGTACAGTTCCCCGATCTCCTTGAGAGACATGGGATTCTTTCCTTCAAGGCCAAAACGCAACTCAATAATTTCCCGCTCCTTGTCACTCAGAGTGGAAAGCAGTGTACGAACGTCCTCTTCCAAGGAGTGTCCAATCAAACTGTCTTCTGGACTCATCTGTGATTCATCCTCTATGAAATCACCAATATTACTTGCACTGCCATCATTGAAGATGGGAGCATCGAGGCTCACTATATCCCTGCTGATGGCAAGCAAGTTACCCACATGCTCAGGATCGAAACCGGTAAGCGCCCCAATCTCCTCGGCACTCACGTCCTCTGAGTTATTGTCCTTCATCAGTGCCTTCTGGGCCTTCTGGATCTGCAACAACTCATTGGTCCTGTTGAGCGGAAGGCGAACTGCCCTACTCTTTTCATTGATTGCCTTCATGATTGCCTGACGGATCCACCATACAGCATAGCTGATGAAATGATACCCTCTCTCAACATCAAATTTCTCAAGTGCAGTCATCAGGCCAATGTTTCCCTCATTGATCAGATCAACCAATGGCAATCCCTGGTTCTGGTATTTCTTTGCCACATTGACGACAAAGCGGAGATTTGATTCAATCATTTTTTTTCGTGCAAACGCCTCGCCCTTCTGCGCCCGCTTTGCAAGTTCTAATTCCTCTTCAGGAGTAAGCAAGGGAATCTTGTTGATTTCCTTGAGGTACATGCTCAAAATGTTTGCGTCATCATACGCGTAAGATTTTTCAACTGCATTCAACATCGTTTGGTTTCTTTTCATTATGTACCTTCCTGTTTGGTTGTTGGAAAGATTAATGCAACTAGCGTGCCAACTTATAATAATAATTTTTTATTGTCTTTATTATATACACTTACATATCCTTTTACAGATGTTATAAATGAAAAATGGTTACATTGCGTAGAGATTTCCAGAAAAAAGTGTCATTTTGACTCATAAAAAAAATATCCCAGGATTTCCGGGACATTCTGACTCGAACCAAGAATAATATGGCTATCCATCGTTACCCAACTGACCATTTTGGCTCAGATTCACTCACCAACCAAGGGAAATCAAGCTCGAGTGAAGCAAACCACGAGGCAAGGCATTCGCCTTTGAAAGGGATCTCACTTTCGCTGAGTTCCTTCTTGATTTGCTCGTATTCCATCTTCAGGAAATCATGGATCATGTCACCCTCACTGAGGGAACAGGATATTCTCTTTTTCCCAAAAAGATAGATGGCAAACTGACGCCTGAAAAAATCAAGCCAGTCCTTGTCTGGATTATGCATCTCATTTCCCCTGATCAGGAACACATCAATGAAACAATTGAGACTCCTATCCATATCCTGTGAACGGGCGAATAGACAGGCCAGACGATAGAAATGCCTCCAAACCTGTTGGGTTCCCCAATCTGCAGGATTGTCTTTGAGGACCAAAGGATAGTTACTATCTTTTTGCCTGTTCTCCATACATGATTCCTTCCTTTTTGCTTCGCACAGAATATAGTAATACTTCCTACGAGCGGCAAGCCTCTTTTGCACAGTGAGAAAGATCTGCGCACTAAAGAAGAATCAGCTTGCCGCTTCTTCTTCTTTTGGCTATATTATCTCCAGCGAGGGTACATCCCTCTCTATTACACTTTCATATTCATTTTTGGTTGGAGGAAGATACAATGACCATTAAGCCTTTGGCAGACAGAGTATTGGTAAAGATGGAAGAGCTGCAGGAGAAGACCGCAAGCGGTCTCTACATTCCCCAGACAGCACAGGAAAAGACCCAGATTGGAGTGGTCGTGGCAGTCGGCGAAGGGACCGAGGACGTAAAGATGAACGTCAAGGAAGGGGATCGCATCATGCATGACAAGTATGCCGGAACTTCTGTAAAAGCCGATGGCACCGAATACCTGATTCTCAGCATGAAGGATATTCTTGCAATCATCGAGTAGTTGATAGCATCAAATCAGAAAAGCTGTTTCCAGGTATCTGCCAGGAAGCAGCTTTTTATGTATCATCCTCCGTAGAGGAAATTCTCTACCTTGTCTGATAATCCTGAAGTCTCGCTCTCGGGGTGATAACTCTCAGGCAA
>NZ_JBFXGH010000026.1:0-25558 GCF_050178175.1 Sphaerochaeta sp. | reverse complement strand
CCCTGTGGTTGAGATCCCTGTTCAGGAAAGAAACCTATCTCAAGGAGGATGGGGCGCTGGATGTACGAAAGCTTCTCCTTCGTACCTTCCTCCTGATGCTCTTCATCTTTGGGATGTATTTCATTGGCCTTAGGTACTACCGGCTCTTGGGTTGGGACCAGAACGTGGTGGTACAGCAGTTCATTGAGAACTTCGGGGTCCACGGTGTTGCAATCTACGTATTCATCGTAGACCTCTTCGTGCTACCACTCTCCGTGGATTTGATGTGGCCGTTTGTGATGGAGTGGCATCCCGCACTGGCTATCCTGGTAATGGGTGCGAGCTCGGTAGCAGGAGCGTTCTTCGCTTACCTCTTTGGGAGACTTGTGGGCCTTATTCCCATCTTCAGGAAGTGGGTGCTCAAACAGTCAGGAACCCATACCGAGCAAATCATAGCCAAGTATGGAATCTGGGCCATTGTCATCAGTGGATTGACCCCGCTTCCTTTCTCTACCATCTGCACGGTGGCAGGGATACTGGAACTGAAGGTTCATCACTTCTTGCTTGCCAGCCTTATCCGCTTCCCCCGCATGGCAATCTATTACCTGATCTTTACCGGCCTGATCGTCATCGGTTGAGCAGGGAGGCAATCTCCTGGGCTACCATGCGGGTGCGAAGGGCACTATCCCCAATATATTGGGTGGCATCAAGTGTCTCAAGCGCTGCTTCCTTGGATAGGTACGAGAGGATGGTCTCATCCTCGGTGAGCATGGTTTTCAAGGTGTTTGGCTTGCCCTCCTGTACCTCTGCCCAAGCTTTCAGGCTGTACTCCCTGATAAGTTCATGCATCTCCTGACGGTTGGCACCTTTTCTTCCCAGTTCCATCAAAAGGCGTTCACTTGCGGCAAAGATACCGTATGCTTCCAGATTGCGCGCAATGCCACTTTGGTGGACCTGCATTTCCCTGACCACCTTATTGGCCGTCAGAAGCACCTCATCCATGGCAAGGAACATATCGGGAAGCACCAGGCGACGGTTTGCACTGTCATCGAGAGTACGTTCGAGAAGGGTGGATGCAGCGTTCTGCCAGAGTACCTCGCTCTGCGCAGAGATATACCTGCAGAGGCTGTCGATCTTTTCGCTGTTTATCGGATTTCGTTTGAACGGCATGGCTGAAGAGCCTACCTGCTTTGCACCGAAGGGTTCACTCCACTCCCCGATGGGTGGGCTCTGGAGCAGACGGAAGTCAATAAAGAACTTATAAAGGGTACAGGCAAGTGAACTGAGTGCTGTCCCTACTCGATAGTCCTGCTTGCGGGGATAGACCTGCGTGGCAGCAGTGAACGCTTCCAGTCCAAGGTTTTCCATGACCCGTTGTTCCATCTCCATGGCAGACACCGAACGGTCCTTGAGCAACTCCGTATAACTTGCACTGGTACCTACAGCTCCCTTCATTCCCTTGCCACGAATCGATGCCTGTACGGCCAAGAGCCCTTCAAGGTCCTCTTTGAGGTCCTGGGCAGTCTGGGCTAGGCGATAGCCTACCGTGGTGGGTTCTGCGGGTTGGATATGGGTAAAGGCCATGCAAGGGGTATCTGCATAACTCTCCATCTTCTCCACAAAGAGGGAGAGCAACGTCTTGGTTTTTTCGATGATCAGGGAGATGGCCTGCTTCAGGCGCATTGCATCCATGTTGTCCAGGATGTCCATGCTGGTTGCCCCAAGATGAATGATAGGGCCAGCATTGGGGCATTGTTCTGCGAAGGTCTTGATCTCCGCCATAAGGTCATGGTGGATCTCAGCCTCAATCTCGCTGGCTCTCTCGATATCTATGTCTTCCTGGTGGGCGATCAACTCAGAGAGCTGTTCCGCTTTTACCAGACCAGCTTCTGCCTGGGCGCTTGCAAGGGCAACCCAAACCTTCCTGAGGAGCTTTCTCTTATGCTCCTCACTGAAAACGGTTCGCATTTCCTCGCTTGCATAGCGCCAGGAAAAAGGTGAAATGTAGGTGTCATGGGTAAAGCTTTGCATAGAGACCTCCGCTTACCCATGACTGTACCCTCTAAGCAGAGAGTAGGTCAATCAACATAACGGATGCTCTCCCACGCCTTGTTGTACATTTCCAAGCTTGCTCCCAGGTCATCCTTCAACTCATAGGAGGTGAGCATGTCAACGGTATAGAACGGGGTGGTTGTGCGGTACTGCTCGGCTTCCATGTTCACCGAGGAGGGGAAGTGGAAACGGTCGAGGAACTGTGCATAGTTCTCCGGCTTGTGGATGTAATTGATGAACTCAAGGGCAAGGTCATAGTTCCTGGCTCCCTTGGGGATACACATCGAGTCAATATACATCGGTCCACCATCAGAGGGGAGGAAGAAGTCCACATTGTCCCACTGGGATTCCTGAAGCTCCTCAAAGATTGCCTCAGCATAGCCATGTGCGATCCAGTACTCACCGCTGGCGAAGCCTTTGGCAAACGCTTCTGCATCGAACTTGACCAGGTTTGGTTTCCACTTGGTGTTGATCAGGATCCGTGCTTCCTCGAGCTCGGCTGGGTTTGTGGTGTTGACTGAATAGCCCAGGTAGGCAAGTGCATCACCAATGACCTCACGCATATCATCCATCATCACCATGCGGTCCTTGTAGCGCTCATCAGCAAAGATGTTCCAGCTCTTCTCATAATCGCTGACCATCTCCTTGTTGACGGCAATACCACTGGCACCAAGGTAGTAGGGAACCGAGTATTCCATTGTAGGATCATAGGTAGCCTTTTCCAAGGCGAGCGGGGAGATGTATTGCAGGTTGTCCATCTTGGATGTGTCGATTTTTTCCAGCATATCGAGATTTTTCATGATGGAAACATAATCCCCACTGGGGAATATGACGTCATACCCAGCACCAGAGGAAGCCATAAGCTTGGTGAACATCTCTTCATTGGATGCAAAGTAATCGAGTATTACGTCTACACCGAATTCCTCTTCAAACGAGGCAATGACTGAATCGGGAGTGTAGTAGGACCAGTTGTAGACATAGAGCTTTTTACTGCTGCTCCTTGATTCATTCGTTTCGGACTTCTGGCAACCGAGAAGGGCGATCATGCTGAAGATGGTCAGCAAAATGATGATACCATGTTTTGTGGTAGGTCTGCGCATGGCAAAACCTCCTGAAAGAAAAGATAACTACCCGTCCAGGTCAGCATACGCCATTCCCTGGATCGGTGGCAAACTACGCCTACATGGTAGGCCTATAGGAGATTCTAGGCTGGAGTGGAGAGACTGAGAGACTGATAAGATTTGATGCTTGCTTGCATGGCAGCCTCCTTTGAAATTCAGCCCCATAATTGGGTATTTTGGAAGCTGAGTCAATCACTTGGCCGACTAAAATAAGAAATTTTCTTACCATGCATGGGTGTTGCACAAACCCCATATATTTCTGATACTTACAGACCAAGAATGATGCGGAACCAAGAATACAACCAAGAGGTGGTAAACCTCCATACCCATAGTTTTTATTGTGGCCACGGTAGTGGTACCGTTGAAGAATATGCCCAAGCTGCAAGTGAGCATGGGATCGCCTTGCTTGGCATGAGTGAGCACTGCCCGGTGCCTGACGGCCGGTGGCATCGCAGCAGAATGGACTACTCTCAGATTGAAGCATATGAACATGACTGCCAGATGGCGAAAGAGACTGCTCCTGGAGGGCTTGCTGTGATCACCGGTTATGAGTGTGACTATCTTCCTGGGTATCAAGGGTACTATAGGGAGGTGTCTGAGCGAGTTGACTACCTCATTGGTGCCATCCATGACCTTTCTACCGACCTGAACCATGAGCACTCAGTGTTTTGGCACCAGCTGTCCAGGAAGGATCTTGCCACCTATACGGATATGTACTGCGACATGCTCTCTTCAGGCTTGTTCCTCTTTGGTGCCCATCCTGACTTGTTTGGGTACTACTACCATCAGTGGGATGCTGAGGCCGAGGCGTGCAGCAGGGCAATTATTGAGTGTGCTGTCGCCAACAATATAGCCTTGGAGATCAATGCAAACGGGATGAGAAAGCGCAAGGTCCAGCTTGATGAGGGTTGGCGCCACCCCTATCCACTTTCACCGTTTTGGGAGATTGCAAGCGAGTATCCACTCCAGGTGGTGACCAATAGTGATGCCCATAAGCCATCCCTGGTCAAGGAAGGATACGAGGCATGTGCCGCCATTGCAATGGAGAACAACCTGGAGTTCTGTTCCTATAGGGTGGAAAGAGGACAGTCAGGTAATGTGCGAATTTCCCTGGTCTAACGGTGTTTCTTCTCGGCGCACTGTACGCAGAGCAGTGCTTCAGGTACCAATTCCAGTCTCCCGAGAGGGATTTCTGCTTGGCATCGGATACAGGTACCGTAATTTCCCTTTTCTATCCTTTGCAGTGCATTTTCAAGCCCAATGATTCTCTTCTGGTTCAGGGACTGGGCATGTGCGCTGATCGCTTGCTCACTGATGGCTTCCATTCTGGTCACCCGGCCGAGACTGCAGGATGGAGCGATGGCCTGGGCCTCTTGATCAAGAAATGCTGCATGGTGGTTCAACTGGGCGAGCAAGGTAATAATAAGCTCTTTCATTCGCTCAACATCTTCTTGTTTCATGGGTTGTTCCTTTTTTATTCTTCTCAGTTGAGAAGGGGATGAAGAGAATTGCAAGCATGATGAAGGAAGAGACGGCAAGACCGATTACCCCGGTTCCCTGGTAGGAGTGTGTGAAACGGTACACCATGCTGAATGCCCAAGGACCGATTGCGCTTCCTGCCACGATGATCGACATGGCAAAGCCACTCACTGCCCCAAGGTGTTTCCTTCCATAGATCTTGGGCCAGGTGACGATGTTGAGCATTCCAAACAACCCGGTTCCGATTCCATAGCCGATAATTACAAGGACAGTACCGGCAGCGGTTTGGAGCATCATCATGGCAACTGAAGCTATGATCAGGGAAAGTCCGTAAACAATGTAGATATATTTGATGGCTATCCGGTCACTGAGATAACTTCCGAGGAATCGGGAGATTACTGAAATGACAGAGATCGGGAGGAATATCTTGACTGCTTGACTTGCATCAATGCCAAACTCCCCATAGATGGATACGATGTGGAACGTGAATGCAGTATTGAACAGGGACCAGTAGCCCAGGGAGAGGAGGATCACCCAGAAGGCGGCGTGTCTTCTTGCATCCTTGAGATCCAGTTCCACGTGTGCATCCTCACTACGCGCTGAACGGTTCTTCCTCGGCTTTGGTAATCCTCGCTCCATTTCCAGACCACATGATTCAGGGTCGCTCCTAAAGAATGCGAGGATAAAGGGGAGGAATAGGAACATGAGCAGTGCTGAAAGTATTCCCAGCGATGATTTCCATCCATATTGGTTGATCAAGTGTTGCAGTGGTTGTGGTGCATAGGAGAATCCGAAAGAGGTGGTGATCCCCATCAACCCGGTTGCAAGCCCTCGATGGGTACTGAACCATTTTGCCACCATGCCACGACTGACCAATGTCAATACGCCCTGCCCAAAGAACCTTATCCCAAAAAATCCGAATCCGATTACAGCAAATGCAGCAATCGATGAAGGAATTCCGATAGAAGTGAGTAGGGATGCAATGTTGCTGGAGAAAACAAGCAACAGAAGGAATAGGCTTAGAAAGAAAGCCGCAAAGGCAGCAACAGGTCTGGCTCCATAGCGGTCGAAGAGCACTCCTGCATAGCTGATAATAAGGCTGCTTCCCAGTGTTCCTACCATATAGGCAGATGAGATACCGACCCTGGATATATTCAGCGAGGTGATAAGATGGTCGGTGAATACAGACACACCCATGGTCTGTCCAGGGATACTTGCCAACACACCAACCGCCCCTGCGATCAGAATCACCCATCCATAGTAGAAGGGTAGACGGGAAATATACGAACGTTGCTGAATACCCTCTGCGGTATTCTCAATTTGCTTCATGCAAAAACTCCTGGGATTGTTTGGTGGAAGCAGAAGTATGAAGAAATTAGCAAGTAATTGCAAGAAGCATGAAAAAAAGTACCCTGCCTCCACGAGACAGGGTAGTACGTATGGTCCTGAAGCCTTCCCGGTTATTCACCGCACTCATCATGATGGGCATGTTCGTGGCAAACACTCCCTGTGGAGGCAAGATTTCCTTCCAAATACTGCTTGACGGCTTCTTCTGCAGACCCTTTTGCCCCAACGATGACCTCAATGTTGTGTTCATTGAAGATATCCACGGCACCTCCACCCATTCCACCACTGATAATGGTGTTCACACCCAGTTCATGGAGGTAGTTGGGCAGAAAACCGGGACGATGTCCAGGGTTTGGCATGCTCTCATGCTTGAGGATCTTCTCGTTCTCTGTATCAAAGATCTCAAAGCTCTGACAGTGCCCAAAATGGCCACATACGTTCTTGTTCTCACTTGCAACTGCTACTTTCAACATTCCTTATTTCTCCCTTGCTTCCAATATGTCACAGAGTCCGCTAAGATCGGCTCCTTGGTATGCTTCTATCATGCCATTATCACACGCTTCACTCAATAGTGGGTCGATGGGCAGTTTGGCAAGTACCTCGAGGTTGTGGTGTTCTGCCACCACATCGATATGGCTTTCTCCGAAGACCTTGTATTTCTTTTGGTTGTCAGGGCAGAGGAAATAGGAGAGGTTCTCCACCAATCCCAGAATCGGTACATTCATTTTATGCGCCATGTTCACTGCTTTTTCCACTACCATGGAAACCAACTCCTGGGGGGAGGTAACCATGACGATTCCTTCAACAGGGAGGGACTGGAACACCGTCAAGGGGACGTCGCCTGTCCCAGGGGGCATGTCAACAAAGAGATAGTCCAACTCTTTCCAATCCACATCGGTGTAGAAAAGCTTGACCGTGTTTGCAATCAGGGGGCCACGCCATATGACTGCATCACTCTCATTATCCAACAACATGTTTGTTGAGATAATCTTGATGCCATTCTTGCTTACCGCCGGTTCGATTCTTCCTTCTTCCCCTCCAGCCCTGCTATGGATACCGAACATCTTTGGGATGGAGGAACCGGTGATGTCTGCATCAAGTACTCCCACCTGGTGACCACGTCTTTGCATTTCAGAAGCGAGTAGGCTGGTAACCGAGGATTTCCCAACCCCTCCCTTTCCGCTGACAACTGCGATGATGTTACCGATGGTGCTTCCTGTCTTGGAATGTGCTCTCATATCTGTATTAGGTTGTGCCATATTGTTACTCCTTATGGGCCTTGAAGTCGAGGATATCTCCACCTGCAAGGTAATGAATCGCTTCCCCCATCTTCCCCTTGAGATAGGTATAGTTTTCTTCTCCTGTACAGTGACAGGTGTAAAATATTGCTTTGGTTGCCAAGAGGATGGCTGCAATCTGGTCCAGGACCTCCGGATCTTCAGGCTTGCCCGTGCGGTGGTTGTAGAGGTGGAATCCCCCGATTACGCGAGTGGGATAGGAACCGAACTCATCATGGAAGGCTTCCAGGATATTCACGATTCCACGGTGCGAGCAACCGCTGATCAGGATATGTTCATCCCCTTCCTGAATCGCAAGGTACTGTTCGTGGGTGAAAGGGTCGACGATATATGCCTCTCCCTCCTTCTTGAACAGGCTCTTGTTTCCCGTGGGAATGAATCGGGTGCCTTCCACCTTGCTGAACAGGAATATTCCCTCAGTCACCGGGGTAAGTGCTGAGGTAAAGATAATGCGGTTGTTCCTCAGCAGATCCTGGTCGACTCCAATGTAGTGATAGTCCCCTTCACTTCGCTCGGAGAAAAATGGCCCGAAGGCTTCTTTCCTGGCATACAGGGGGGCAGTGCTGTTTATACTGAAGAAGGTTTTGATACCACCTCCATGGTCATAGTGACCGTGGCTGAGGATGGCAAGGTCAACCTTCTTCAAATCAATATTGAGTTTTTCTGCATTCTCAGCAAACAAGGAACTTGCTCCCATATCAAAAAGCATGGTTTTCTGACTTGCTTCGATGTAGAGACTCAATCCATGTTCTGCTCCCAACATTGCATTGTTGGTGGTGTTCTCCACCAATGTGGTTATTTTCATGTGTGGATACGCTCCTTCATCAATCGTAAGGTCTTCTCATAGATGGTCTTGATTGCTTCAGCTCCCTTGCTGTTCATTTCGACCAACGTCCTATTGCTATTGATTGCTTCCAGTGCCCTCTTGTCGTAGGGTATTTTCCCAAGGAACGGTACTCCCTCTTTATAGCAGTATACTTCTATTTCAGCACTTTTACATTCATTGGAATCATGTTTATTTACGATAACAGCAACTGGTACCTGTAGTTGCCTGGCACTGGCCAGCACACGTTTCAGATCGGCAAGCCCACTGACCGAGGGTTCTGCAACCATGAGAGCAAGGCTTACCCCGCTCAAGGAGGCTGTTACCGGGCATCCTATGCCAGGGCTGCCGTCGAGAATGGCAACATCGTGCTCGTTGCTTACTTCCTTCAGTTGATTCTTGACTTCACTGACCAGTTTCCCGGTAGTACCCCTGCCCATCAGCAGTGTTGCTGTTGAGAATACCTCATCCTTGCGCTTCAGCAACTTCAGGTCTCCGACTTTTGCCTCCTCACTGTGTATTGCTTCCACAGGGCAGACATGGATGCAGTAGTTGCAACCTTCACAAGCGATGGGAATCACCTCATACGGATTTCCCGGCTTAATGGCGTCAAATCGACATACCTCAAAGCACTTGTTGCAACTGATACACATATCTGGGTCGATCACGGCCTTGGGTAGTCCCATGTAGTCTTTCTTCTGCTCTTGCCCATACGTACCCATCACGAGATGGAGATTGGGTACGTCCACGTCGCAGTCGGCATATGCTCTTGCATCACTGAGTTTAATGAAGGCACTGGCTACCGTGGTCTTGCCTGTTCCTCCCTTGCCACTGAGAACTGCAATGGTAGCCTCAGTGTGCATAATGATATCCAGGATGTACCTCGTTCAGGGAGGTAAGCTTGCCTTCCAGAAGATTGGTAATATTGTCAGCTATGCTCAAGTTGAGTGCCTTGAGGATGCTGATGTTTGCAGCACTCAGTACTTTCGAGGCATCCTCGCCCAAGCTGAAGGTGATCAGGCTGTCAATCTTCTGGTCAGCGAGAAATTGTGCGGCTTGGATTCCTGCCTCTCCTGGGGCCTCAGCTGCTTTGTTGTCCAAAAAGGTGCTGGTCTCCTTTTCTGTATCATAGAGACAATAGATGGGTGCTCGTCCAAACGATACACAAATGGCGCTGTCCAAGCTCTTTTCTTCTGCGGGTACTGCTACGATCATTGTGGTATATCTCCTTGCCTATGTTGGTGGTGCCCATGCGCCATCCTACATCCACGACCGCAGCCGTAGTGATGGGGACCACCATGGTCATTCAAGTGGTACTCACCACCCTCAATGAAGAGCAACTTGCCCTCCACCAGTGATTCTGCCAGTTTTCTTCTGGCGTTTTCATAGATGCCTTGGACAGTAGTCCTGGCAACGTTCATCTGTCCAGCACACATCTCTTGGGTCAATCCTTCCTGGTCGATGAGGCGTATGGTTTCATACTCATCAACGGTCATGATAATGGATGGGGTCTCATCCAAGGGGGCCCCGAGGGGCCCGAACTTGGTGATTTGGGGAAGTGAACAGACATTTCTCCATTTGCGTGGACGGGGCATGGCTCCTCCTATTCGTTACTCTCTTTCATCTGAGCTTCAAGTTGTTTGAGTTCATCCTCAAGCATGCGCTTGCGTTCAGCAAGGGAGATGGGAGCGACGGGAGATGCGTACATTCCCCAGCCGAGTCCTCGGCCGAAACCTGCACCACGTCCCAAGCCATAACCATAGCCATAGCCGACTCCGGCTCCGCCACGGCAGTATCCCATACCTCTTCCAGTCATTGGTCCGTAGCCCATAGGGCCTGTTCCATTTCTTCTTGGCATATTGTGCCTCCTTAGTATAATGATTGTTATCGACATATGTCAGTAACTATCTTTACTATAGTAAGGTTATTGGCATATGTCAATAACTATTGAAAAAGTTTTATCATTTTTTTCATTGATCCAAAGAAAAAGACCCTTCGTAAGAAGGGCCTATGATACAAGAAGACCAGTAGTTACATGATGATGATCTGATCCCGCTCAGGGCCTACTGAAATGAACTTGATCGGTGCGCCCACCAACTCTGCGAGCCGCTTGCAGTAGATCTGTGCATTCTTCGGCAGGTCGTCCCACTTGCGGGCACCACTCGTGTCACTCATCCAGCCATCGTACTCTTCATAGATCGGCTCGGCAATCTCCTGCTGGGCCGTCTCGGGAAGGTAGTTGATGACCTCTCCGTTTACCCGGTAGCCCGTACATACCTTGATCTTCTCAAATCCATCAAGGACATCAAGTTTGGTAAGGGCGATGGAGGTAAAGCCGTTTATCCAGCAAGAGAATTCAGTGGCAACTGCGTCAAACCATCCGCAGCGGCGGGGTCGACCTGTTGTTGCACCATATTCACCACCAACGGCGCGTAGTTTCTCTGCATTCTCATCAAACAGTTCAGTCATGAATGGACCGCCACCAACACTGGTTGAGTAGACCTTGGTCACTCCAATGACCTCATCGATCCTGCTCGGTCCGAGACCGCTTCCGATTGCGGCCCCTCCAGAGGTAGGGCTGCTGCTTGTGGTGTAGGGGTAGATGCCCCAGTCAAGGTCTCTCATGACACCCAGCTGACCTTCAAGAAGAATCTTGCGGCCCTCTTCGTACGCCTGCCGTACTACAGGAAGGGTATCGATGATCTTGTCTCCGTAAGTCTCTTTCCACTTGTTGCAGAGCCCCATGATCTCATCAACGGTGTACTCTTTCAGGCCAAAGTAGGCAAGTTCTCGATTCTTCTGGGGGAGGGCCATCTCAATGCGGTTCCTGAGTCGGTCCTCATCGAGGAGATCTGCTGCCCTGATACCGCTACGGGTAGCCTTGTCACTGTAACAAGGTCCGATACCTCGCTTGGTTGTGCCGATTTGCATCTTGTCACTCTTGGATTGCTCCTGGGCACCATCAAGTGCCCGGTGGTATGGCATGATCAGGTGGGCACGTACATCGATGAACAGATTGTCCACTGTTACTCCCTTGGCGGTAATGGTCTGTAGTTCTTCACTCATGGTCTCGAAGTTGACGACAGTCCCTGCTCCCACGATGTTCATGGTCTTAGGGTTGAAAATGCCGGACGGGATGATATGGAGGGCGAACTTGCCCTTGTCATTGATGACTGTGTGTCCTGCATTGTCTCCGCCTTGGAAACGGATGACCAAATCGGAGTTCACTGCCAAATAGTCTACGATGCGGCCTTTTCCTTCATCGCCCCACTGGGCTCCTACAATTGAAGTAACGTTGCTCATTGGTATAACTCCTTGCCTTCTTTTTTCAGATGATCAAGCATCAGGCTCTCTTTTTCCGTATGGCTATCGATGTCATCAGCATCCCAGGGATACTTGATCCAGACATCATCCAGGTTGAGGCCGGCGAAGTAGCGCTTGATCTCCACAGGGAACTCAACATCCTTTTCCTTGTTCTTGTTATGGAGAACCAGGACAGCGATTTCCTCGGGCTTGTACTTCAGCAACTCACCAATGCAGTATGCCAAGGTGGCTCGTGTATCATCTACCTCATCGATGAGGAGCACCTTCTTGCCAACCAACTGGGACTGTACCTCATCGATCCATTGGATTTTTGTAGGGTGGTCCTTGTGTTTCTTGTCGATACCGTAATAGGAAATTCCCACAGCATAAATCGGACGATTTATGAAGGTCTTGATAATTCTTGCAGGGATGTAACCTCCGCTTCCGATTGCAACGATTACATCGGGGTCATACCCTGATTCAAGCAACTCTTTACTGAGTTTCTTCACCAGTTTATGCACCGAATTGTAACTGACATAGAACTTGTTGTCGTCCATTTCTCTCTCCTTGGTTAGGCTTGTGGGTACATCTCTGCGATGTAGGGGAGGGTCCGGTATTTTTCATTGTAATCCAGACCGTATCCAACAACCCAGACATCAGGGATGGTGAAACCGATGTAGTCGATTTCAACAGGCAGGATATGTCTGTCAGGTTTATCCAAAAGGACTGCAGTTTTCACAGACTTGGGATTTCTTGTTTTGAAGTTTCGGATGAGATAGTCCAGGGTATTCCCACTGTCAAGTATGTCTTCGATGATCAGGACATGCTTGTTTTCCATATTCTCTCTGGTATCCATCAAGAGGCGGACATTCCCGCTGTGGTCTCCTTGGTAGGAAGAGAGGGCAATGAAGTCCACTACATGCCTTACATTCAGCTTCCGTGCTAAATCTGCGATAAAAATGAATGATCCCTTGAGAACCCCTACAAGGATCAGGTCATCTTCAGTATCGGCGTAATCACTGCTGATCTGGCGGGCCAGTTCATCGACTCTCCTATTGATGGTGTCGGCATCGATGAGAACACGAGCGAGATCCTCTGTCAAAGCAGGGATAGCGAGGGAATCTTTCATTGGGCCTCCTCAATGCAACAGACGGGCTGTTGAAACATGTACTGCATGTTAGTAGGCATATACGAAAAAGAGTGGAGTGTCAATGTTGGAAAAGAGAGACACCAATGGACAAAGGTGTGAAGAATTTTTGCTACTTGACGATACTATTGCTGTCCAGCTACACTAAAAGCGTAGATTAGGAGGCCAGCATGTATGTTGATGTTCCTGTAGAAGTTTTGCAAATGAATCCCTTTACAGCAATCGGAACTGATGGATTCCTGGTTACAGCGGGAACTCCTGAACATTTCAACACCATGACAGCATCCTGGGGTACGATGGGCGTGCTCTGGGGGCGAAATGTTGTAGTCCTCTATGTACGCAAGAGCCGCTACACCCATCAATTCCTGGAGGAGAGTGATGGATTTACCGTTTCATTCTTCCCTTCAGAGATGAAGGAGAAATTACTTCGGTGTGGTGAATACAGTGGTCGAGAGTATGACAAGATCGGCATGACTGGATTGCAGCCCACATTTATTCCTTCGCCAAAGGGTGGGGAGCGTGTAACCTTCAAGGAAGCTTCGTTGGTTTTCTCTTGTACGAAAGTTGCTGTCATGGATATGCAGAGTGACCAATTCCTGCTTGACGAGATCAAGGAGTTCTACCAAAGCGGCGACCTTCATACCGTATATATAGGATTTATTGACAGCGTCCTCTCCAATCAATAGGATGGGGAGACTATACAAAGGCAAGGCTTCGGCCGGCTTGTAAAGGCGGGACTGTATATCCTGCCGGGGAGCATTCATGGACCTTTCTATCCAGCAGGCGCAACAAGCGCTCTCAGTTATGGTGCGCTCACGCCATTTCGAAGAACAAATTGACGAATTATTCAAGCAGAAAGAGATGCATGGAACAACCCACCTGTCCATTGGACAGGAGGCTTGTCAGGCGGGTTTGGCTCTGGCTTTGCAACCAGGCGACTGGATTGTCCCTACGCATCGTTGCCATGGTCATACCATAGCAAGGGGCACCAGTGAAAGGCGTATGTTCAGCGAAATGTACGGTTCCTCGGATGGTATCTGCAAGGGACTCGGTGGTTCCATGCATATGACTGATGTAGAAACCTGGAATGCGGGTTCTTCTGCGGTAGTCGGCAGTGGGATCAACCTGGCTGTAGGGATTGGGTTTGCCTTGAAGATGCAGAAGAGCCAGGCGCTGAGTGTTGCCATCTTTGGGGACGGAGCATCAAGCAGGGGTGCACTGCATGAGAGTATGAACATTGCCTCTGTTTGGTCTCTTCCTGTCCTGTTTTTTTGCGAGAACAACAACTATTGCATGAGTGCGGCTACCTCGAGAATGGTTTCCACCTCCTCCATCGCCAGAAGAGCAGAAGGATATTCCATACCCCATGCGACAGTGGATGGCAATGATGTCGAGGCTGTCTACAAGGCCTGCAGACTTGCAGTGGAAACCATCCGTGCCACTTCCAAACCGTATTTTTTGGAACTCAAGACGTACCGTTGCTGTGGGCACTCAAAAAGCGATGCCTGTGTGTATCGTGACCGCAAGGAAGAGGCTCTGTGGGCTTCCAGGGACCCCATCTTCCTCTTTACCCGTTCCATGGTAGAGAGTGGATTGTTCAGTGAGGAGGAAGTCTCCCGCATTATTCTGGAAAGTCGTAAACGCGTGGATGATGCGGGCCGTGATGCGTTCTCTGTACGCGATCAGCATATCAGCCTTGAGAAGGCGATGGAGTACCTCTTTACAGAAGAGGATGAGGAAGTGTACAAGGTCTGCAAGACCACCAGCCGCATCAGCTATCGGGATGCGATCAGGGATGCGCTTGATGAGGAGATGTCCCGTGACAAGGCGGTCCATCTCATTGGAGAGGATATCGGTCTCTACGGAGGGTGTTTTCATGTGACGGGGGATCTCTATAAGAAACATGCCCAGCAGATGCATGAAACACCTGTCAGTGAGGAAGCGTTCACGGGGCTTGCCGTCGGTGCAGCCATGCTTGGAATTCGTCCAGTAGTGGAAATCATGTACGGGGATTTTTCCACATTAGCGAGTGATCCCATGATAAACCATGCTGCGAAGATTCGCTTCATGAGTGGTGGACAGCTCTCCTGTCCGATGGTCCTGAGGGCTCCCATTGGGAGTGGGACCGGCCACGGTGCCCAGCACACCCAATGCCTGGAGGCAATGTTTGCAAATATACCAGGTCTTATCATTGTAGCTCCCTCATGTCCTGGGGATGCAAAAGCCCTGCTCAAGAGTGCCATCAGGAGCAACAATCCAGTACTCTATTTCGAACACAAGCATCTTTACAACAATCTTGGCCCGGTAGGCGATGAAGAATATCTTATGCCAATTGGGAAAGCGGTATTCAAGAAGCGAGGGCGTGATGTAACCATCGTTGCCTATAGTCATGCAGTACAGACATGTCTCGAGGCTGCAACAGTGTTGAGCCTGCAGGATGAAATCGACACTGAAGTCATTGATCTGGCTACCATCAAGCCTATGGATGGAAATGCCATCCGTCAGTCAGTACAAAAAACTGGAAGGCTCTTGGTTGTGCACGATAGCCCTGAGTTCGGTGGCTATGGAGCCGAGGTTGTTTCCCAGGTGACCAGCGACGCCAAGAGTTTTGCATCACTGAAGGTACCTCCCCTGCGATTGTGCGGGAAAGAGAGTCCGGTTCCCTTTGCCCCTGAGCTGGAAAAAGAGATAATTCCCTCCAAGGAAGATGTGGTTGCTGCCGTTCGCTCACTTTTCTCCTCGCTGTAGCCTTTCCTTTTTTCCCTGATACCGCTAAGATAGTAACCACTTGCGCCGCAGATCTCTGCGGCGCTCATGTACAGGAGTAAGAATAGCATGGAAATTGATGTAAAGAACCTGCATCCGCTGGAAGTCCGCCTACTGAGACATGTGGCAATGGGTGAACCCATTACCGCCGGCCGCATCGTGGACGAGCTTGGCTACAAGGTGGGGCAGTGCAACCAGGCGTTCAGCTGGTTGAGCGCAAAGGGCTATCTGGTCGAGAAGAGTCGCGAAACTCGCGTCTTGTATGAATTGACAGAATTCGGAAGGGAGCAAGCAGAGAAAGGGACTCCCGCCCAGCGTATCTTTGCATTTATCAAGGCTGAGGGACCTCATGCACTTCCTGAGATCGCCTCAGCCCTGGGACTGGAAAAGAGTGAAGTGGGTTCAGCCTTCGGTCAGCTATCAAAGGCCCGTTGTGCACAAATGAATGACGAAAACAAGGCTCAATCCATCGCTGATGAGCTTGGTGATGAGTTCCTTCTTACCGCCAATCTCCTGCAGAAAGGCTTGCAGGGGGCTCTTGATGAGTCTGCATTGGATGCAGATGAGAAGAAAGCAATGGGCAAAATCGCGAAGAAACGCGGAGCTGCCTCCTCTCCCTTCAAGGTCATTGAACGGGAAGATATCGTATACGAGTTGACTGAAGAAGGCTCACAGGCCAAGGAAGCGGTCCTGAAGGCAAACATCACTGGGGAAGAGCTTGGCTCCCTTACCCCGGAGATGCTTGCTAGCGGAAGTTGGAAAACCGGAAGCTTCCGCCCCTACGGTTTGAATGCCCCCACCAGTCGCTTGATCCCAGGTCGGCACAATCCATACGGCAACTATCTGCAGTGGGTCAAGGACAAGCTCTGTAGTCTCGGCTTTGAGGAATTCGATGGTTCTCTCGTGGAGAATGAGTTCTGGAACGGCGATGCCCTGTTCATGCCACAGTTCCATAGTGCGCGTGACATCCACGATGTGTATTATGTGAAGGACCCGGTTCATTGCAAGGAGATCGAGGAACCTTGGCTCAGCCAGGTTGCCAAGACCCACGAGAATGGCTGGGAGACCGGTAGCCGTGGTTGGCGCTACCGCTTTGACCATGAATTCACCCGTCGTCAGGTGCTGCGCAGTCAAGGGACGGTTCTCAGTGCACGCCAGCTGCCCAAGGCCAGGATTCCAGGCAAGTATTTTGGTGTTGCCCGCTGTTTCCGTTATGACCAGGTTGATGCAACCCACGGCGCTGATTTCTACCAGACAGAGGGCATTGTTCTGGGCAATGATGTCAATCTGAAAACGCTGTTGGGTTTGCTGAAGATGTTTGCTGAGGAGATTGCTGGAGCCGAGGAAGTGAAATACGTCCCTGGCTACTTCCCCTTCACAGAACCCTCCATCGAGGTGCATATCAAGCATCCTGTGTTGGGATGGTTCGAGCTTGGTGGTAGTGGGATTTTCCGCCCCGAGGTTACCAAGGCACTCGGTATTGACGTGCCGGTACTCGCATGGGGACTCGGTATTGACCGAATGGCCTTGATGCACCTGGGATTGAACGACCTCAGGGAGCTCTTTACTCCGAACATCGAGTCGGTACGTATGAGGAGGGGAAACTAATGCCAAAGATTGAGACTACCGGCAAGTTGTTCTACAACTTGCTAGGAAAAACTATAGATGATGAGCAACTGGAAGAGATTTTCCCCGTTGCAAAAGCTGAACTGGATGGTCATGAGGATGACCTGCTGAAAATTGAGCTGAACGACACCAACCGTCCTGACCTCTGGTCTGCCGCCGGTATTGCACGTCAGCTCAAAGCATACTGGGGGGTGGAGGCCCCACTCTACGATTTTTTCTCTACCGCTGATGAGACCTTTGACAGCGAGGGAAGAGAGCTCATCGTAGATGCCTCAGTGAAGGAAGTAAGGCCGTACTCAATTGGCTTTGCTGCAAAAGGGCACAAGGTGAGTGAGGATGAACTCGAAGCATTGATCCAGAGCCAGGAAAAGCTCTGTTCCAACTTTGGGAGAAAACGCAAGACGATTGCAATTGGGATCTATCGCTCCGATCTGATCACCTACCCGGTACATTATCGTGGGGCAGACCCTGATACCACTAAATTCATACCGCTTGGAATGGATAAGGAACTCACCCTGAGGGAGATCTGCAGTGAACACCCCAAGGGCAGGGAGTATGGTCCGATTGTAAGCGACAGCAAGGTGTTTCCCTATCTGCATGACGACAAGGGAGAGACGCTCAGCTTCCCACCTGTCATAAACAGCGCCCATATCGGAGCTGTTGAGGTAGGGGACGAGAACCTGTTCCTTGAGCTCAGTGGATCAGACCTCCGCGATCTCTTGCTTGCAGCCTCCATCCTTGCCTGTGATATGTCCGACCTGGGGTATGAGATTCTTCCCGTGAAGGTCTCTTTCCCTGAGGAGACAGAGTTTGGAAGGGAAATTACCGTTCCCTACTACTTCCAGGAACCCATCTCCTGCACGCTCAGCCAGGTCCATAAGACCCTTGGTGAGCCGATGAGTGGAGATGATGCAGTTGCCGCGCTTAAGCGGATGGGTATTTATGCAGTCTATGATGAGGATACCATCTGGGCAACCGTCCCCGAATGGAGAAATGACTTCCTGCATCCGGTCGACCTGATCGAGGATATCATGATCGGTTATGGGCTGGGAAACTTCCAGCCTGAGATGCCTCAGGATTTCACGGTTGGACGACTCAGCCCAGCTGAAGAGTTGGGCCGAAAGGTCAAGGACTTGATGGTGGGTCTTGGATTCCAGGAGATGATGTACAACTATCTTGGTTCCAGGCGGGAATACGTGGACAACATGCAGTTCCCTGCTGAAAAATGCATCTTCATCTCCAATCCAATGAGTGAGAACTATGAGGTGGTGCGCCCCTCGGTCATTCCTTCCCTGTTGGAGAGTGAGAGCGTCAGCGCCCATGCTCCTTTCCCGCACAAGATCTTCGAAGTGGGCAAGATTGCTTTCCGCGATGAGAATGAGAACAGTGGGACCACAACCCGTAATAGTCTCGGTTTCCTTGCCAGTGACAGTGTGATGGGCTACAACGAGGTCTCCTCGATTGTGAACACCCTGTTCTACTTCCTCGGCAAGGAGTATCAACTTGCAGCCTTGGAAGGCGATGGCCGGTTCATCGAAGGACGTTGTGCCAGGATTATGCTAGGCGAACAAGAGGTAGGGGTATTTGGAGAAATCCATCCTGCAGTTCTGGAGAACTGGGGAAGTGAAACTCCCACCATTGCCTGTGAGGTGGACCTGGATATGCTGTTGAGCTGACAACCATCCAAGATGAATAGCGTAGAGAAGCGTGCTGCAGCCGTTTTTAGTGCTGCGGCCTTTTTTGTGCGTCTGGTATGCGTATTTTTTCTCAAGGGTGAAAACCCCACATGCTGGTAATGGCGCCTAGTACAGACCCAAGGGCAAGAGTCTCCACGGTGAGGTGAAATCTGGAGGAAACCGGAGGCTGTACGGAGCTGTAGGGGTAAAAGATGCCAAGTATGCAATACACCATATGTTCCTGAATCCTCTTGCACGGCTCTTGATGATGCGACCTTGTGCATCTCCATGACCAGGGAGTTTACGAATTTACTGATCAACTGTTCAAACGCATATGCCTTGTGGGTCCCTGGTTGCCACCATCACCTGCCCAGGCCTGCCGTCCTTCCGTTGGAAAGAGTACCCTCCGTTATAGTCCCCCTCAGTAGTGACATTGGCAATCTTCTGTATGTGTTTGGGGTTACATTGGTGGCAGGTGCAGCCTTCTCCATTTCCCTTGAGCTGTCCATGCAGGGCTACCCTATGCAAGAAATGTTTTGGATGTGAGAATTCCCCCCCCAGAAAAAAAGATGATCTGCAATAAGATACTTGACCTTTACTGCACATATGTGCATTATGATTACTGAAAGGAGAGGCTATGGCGAGACCAAAGAAAGAACGTATTGTGTATCAACCCCCACTTTACGCCGACTTCAAGCCCCAAGGTGTCCAAGCAAGAGGCCTTTCC
This sequence comes from Sphaerochaeta sp., assembly GCF_050178175.1. Taxonomy (GTDB): domain Bacteria; phylum Spirochaetota; class Spirochaetia; order Sphaerochaetales; family Sphaerochaetaceae; genus Sphaerochaeta. The sequence goes on along the minus strand of NZ_JBFXGH010000026.1, from coordinate 6,214 downwards.
TGTATATCCCTTGAACTTGATGAGTTTGAAGCGATACGTTTGGCTGATTACAATGAAATGGATCACGCTGAAGCAGCTAATGAGATGGGAATATCACGGTCGACCTTCACGCGGCTGATTGAACAGGCAAGAAAGAAAATTGCTCAGTTTGTCGTTGAGGGAAGACTTCTCCACATCGGAGGTGGAAATATCCACTTTCATGGGAATGTGATTCGATGTAAGACTTGTGGTCATATGTTCAATATACAATTTGATGATGACTTTACCATATGTCCGGCTTGTGGATCTGGTGATCTGATCGATTTGGCCGGTGGATTCGGACACGGCCGATGTTGCCGTGAATATAACCAAGATAATAGGAGATAAGAGCATGCCAAGAGGAGATAGGAAAGGTCCTAATGGATCAGGTCCCATGACAGGAAGAAAAGCTGGTTATTGCAGTGGTTCGGGACGACCCGGCTACATGAATAGCGGTAATGATAAAGAGTCCCCAAGATTATTCGGCAGACGTGGTTCGGGTATAGGCCGAGGCACAGGGGCTGGGTATCGTCGCAATTACGATGGAGTTTCCCATTCAGATACATTCGCTGATGACCAGAACTCAGAGAAACAGTTTCTTGAACGAGAAATTGCCGTACTGAAGGATCAGGTAAAAGCACTAGGGCAGAAATTAACCATGAAGGACAAAGAGGCATAAGGTTCTCGGATGTATGCCTCTGTTCGGTTCATTGTTGTTTGAATAAACGCACAGACGTCTTGAGTTGTTGTTTTATGCTTGAATGCAAAGGGTGCATGCAGGGAGTTCATTGCCATTAGATGCACAACAGGAATTTCTATGAATATAGCTATAGCAAGTGGAAAGGGTGGGACTGGAAAAACTACGCTTTCCACGAATCTCGCTTCATATATCGCAGAACAAAAATCATGTGTTTTGACCGATTTGGATGTTGAAGAACCTAATTCAGGGTTATTTATCAATGCCAAGTTGGTCCATCAACACACAACGTATAAGATGATTCCTACTTGGGATTCCTCTACCTGTACGCTCTGTGGAAAGTGCCAGGAAGTGTGTAATTTCAATGCAATCATAAAAATGGGTTCACAAATTATGGTGTTTCCTGAGCTGTGTCATAGTTGCTACGCATGTTCGGAGCTCTGTCCGGCTGCATCGTTGCCCATGACTGCTAAGCCGATGGGTGAACTGAGAATGTATGAGTCCAATCATCTCCATTTCGTGGAAAGTCGGCTCAACATAGGAGAGGAGCAGGCCGTTCCTCTCATCAAGCAAACACTCAAGTTTGTAAAAGAGCAATTCACAGAGGATGTCATCAAGATCTACGATTGCCCGCCGGGAACGAGCTGCCCGGTGATAGAATCCATCAGGGAAGCTGATTTTGTCGTTCTTGTCACCGAACCGACTCCCTTTGGCCTGCATGACCTGAAACTCGCGGTGGATACCGTTCGTAAACTTAACAAACCCTTTGCCGTTGTCATTAATCGTGAAGGGATAGGTAATAGTGATGTCAGGGATTACTGTAAAAGCGAGGGTATCAAGATTGCTGCTGCAATAGAAAACAGCCGTCTCATAGCGGAAACCTATTCGAAAGGTGAACTTCTGTATCCCACTATTGATTCTGTACGTTCTGCAGTCGAGACCCTGTATCGGATGGTAGGACAGTTGAAGAATACAAATAAGGAACAGGAACTATGAAAGAGATAGTAATCATCTCCGGAAAGGGAGGAACAGGGAAGACCTCCATTACTGCCTCCTTTGCATATCTTGGGGGAAAAGATCTTATTGTTGCTGATTGTGATGTTGATGCAGCTGATATGCACCTGCTGATGGCTCCTGACTTTGCTGAGACACAAGCATTCAAGAGCGGTAATGTAAGTGTAATCAACCCTGATCAGTGCACCCTGTGCGGACGATGTTTTGATGTGTGCCGTTTTGATGCAATCTCACGTTCCGAGAATAGCTACACGATTGATCCCATTGCTTGTGAAGGTTGTGGTTATTGTGCTCGTGTATGTCCGGTTCAGGCGATTTCCATTGAATATCCTGAGGTAGGGAACCTGTTCATATCGCAGATACGAACAGGTACAACAATGGTTCATGCCCGACTTGGAATCGGTGCAGATAACTCTGGTAAGCTTGTAGCTAAGGTTAAGGAGACTGCCAAGAGACTGGCGGAAGAGCAGAATAAAAAGGCTGTCATTGTCGATGGATCTCCAGGAATCGGTTGTCCGGTTGTTTCCTCACTTTCCGGGGCTTCATATGTAGTACTTGTCACCGAACCGACTGTTTCTGGGTTTCATGATCTCAAACGGGTCTATGACCTTGTGCACACTTTTCACATTAATGCCGGTTGTATCATCAACAAAGCAGACCTCAACCACACAATCTTGCAATCGTTGAAAACATATTTGGCAAAGGAAGGGATAGAGGTGCTTGGCGAGATACCGTACGACGAAGAATTCACTTCTGCAATGACGCAGGGTAAGACGGTAATTGAATATTCCCAAAAAATTGGAACCCTTCTCAGCAAAAGCTGGAATAAAATATTAGGGAATATAGATAATGCAAAGGGGGCACCTTTGCATTCCATCAAGGACAGCGAGGAATCTTCACCCATCAGGGGAACAATGGAGGAAGAGGAACCGTCATGATGGAAGGTGGGTGAACCCTGGTTTTAAGCTTCTTTGATCCACCCGTACACAGAAGGTGTCAGCCTTGCCGGCGACATCCAATGCGGCAATGGACATAAAGAACCTGCTTTTTGACTTGAATTACCGGGTAATGAGGACGTGCAAGGGTTCCGGCAAGTCAATCATTGCAACGACCAGGGAATTGGCGAGAATCATCATTGCCATGCCCCACAACAGGGAACCATTCAATCCAGCCTTGATGGTGAGGGACAAATGTCTGTTCATTGTCGAGGAGGTCATAGGGGCTTGACTTGACAGCTCCTATAGCAAAACAAACAAAGGTTGGCAGTTTCCTAACATTACTGTTGACTTTTTATAGGAGTAGATATGAAAATAGCCTTCACTGCAAAAGGAACTACGATGGATGCACGTATGGATGCACGATTTGGTCGGACTGAATACTTTCTTTTCTACGATGAAACCACGAAAGAACTTGAAGTATTTGATAACCGTGCAATCGAATCAGAAGCACATGGGGCAGGTCCCAAGACGGCTCAGAAGCTCAGTGAGTTTAAAGCCGATGTGTTGATCACCGGGAATGGCCCTGGGGGAAATGCGAATGCAGTACTGAAAAGTATGGGTATCGCGGTATACATCGGTGCCGGTGAGATGACTGTGCAACAAGCATATGATGCCTATAAGAGAGACGCTCTTAGAAAAGCATAAGTCCCGGGGATAATAAGTCATTATCAATCAGAGTTGTTGTAACTGATGGTGGGAAGGTCTCCTTACATATCCTTTCGGAGCATCGAAAGGGTATGTGATGTATGAAAGTACCAATACCACGGTTACTCTCCTCAAGAGACCATCGGATACTGCAGGGTCAGATGCTGGTGACAATAATCACGTAAAAATTGGAAATGCAGAGCTTTTAGTGCTTGTGTTGATTCATTATGGGGTGCTGGTTGCAGTCCTCTGAATATATGCAGGCAGTATCTAGAGCGTATAAAGAAAAAACTCGTCTGTATCATTGATTAGATTGGAACAATAAGAGAGGGTAGATAGACGAATCAGTACCCATTCTTGTTGGGTCGATGTTACGCCCGTTGGGGTAAGATTTGATACAATAACAGAAGGAAACAGTACCTATGAACACTTATGATATCGTTGTGATCGGCGGCGGACCCGCCGGGATCACCCTTGCCAAGTTGTTGGGCAAGACCTTTTCAACGGCAATCATCAGGCCAGAAGACTACAGTATGATCTATTGTGCTATGCCGTATGCCATCGAAGGTCTTATTACCACCGAAGCTACATTCAAAAGTGACAAGCTTGTTGAGGACACGGGTGCTACACTTATTCGGAACACGGTCAAGAAAATTGATTATGATCAGAAAATTGTTGTTTTTCAAGATGATAGTAGCATATCTTATAATAAATTGGTGCTTGCAACAGGGGCTACCCCATTCATCCCGCCCATCAAGGGAAGCATGCTCAAGGGAGTGGGTACCTTTAAGACACAAAAAGATCTAGAGTGGATAGAAGATCTTGTCGAAAAGGGGCTGAAACATGCTGTAGTCGTTGGAGCCGGTGCAATCGGAATAGAACTGGCCCAAGCCCTGAGTTTCAGGGATGTGGTAGTTGATCTGGTTGATATGGCCCCATCGGTCCTTCCTAACCTTGTTGATGAAGATATGGCCGGGGAGCTTGCACGAGAGCTCGAGAATCAGTCAATACAGCTACATCTCAATCGACGGGTAAATGAACTCATAGGAAATGACTTTGTAAAATCAGTTGTACTCGACAACGGTGAGCAGATCGATTTTGAACCGAGTGAAAGTGATACACTGGGCGGGGTGGTGTTGTTTGCAGCAGGGATGAAGCCAGATTTGTCCCTCGTGGAAGGAAGCTCTATCAGGCTGGGAAAAGATGGCATCATTGTGGATGAAGTTATGCAGACCAGTATGGAGGACGTCTATGCTGTGGGCGATTGTGTAGAGTACATCAGTGGAATTACCGGTAAGTCGTTGTCTGGAAAGCTTGCTACCAATGCTGTGCCTATGGCCAAAATCTTGGGATTGAATCTGCTTGGACAGAAACGGACGTATCCAGGGTTCTATAATGGTGCAGCTACCAAAGTCGGAAAGTATTTCATTGGTGGTACCGGACTTTCGGAGACTGCTGCACGTAAATTGGGGTATGATGTAGTGTGTGGGTACAGTCAGGTGACTACCAAATTTCCCATTATGCCGGAAGCCAAGAAAAAACGAATGAAAATCGTTGCTGATAGCAAGACACATCGAATTCTCGGTGCTCAGATAGTCAGCGGAGAATCTGTTGTTGGCCGGATAGACCTGCTTACGTTTTCCATACAGAAAGAGACCACGATTGAAGAACTCTCTGCCCTTAGTTATGCATCTCAGCCTCATCAATCTTTTTATCCTGCTGCGAATATCATTGTCCTGGCCGCAGAAGATATAAGAGAGAAACAAGGATGGTAGTCTATGGAACAGTGCAAATGGTATGCAGTCTGCCCCATGCGTAGATTCTATGAACGGGGACTACTCCCTGAAAGGTATGTAGACTATTACTGCAAAAAGCACTGGCGTGAGTGTGTCCGCTACCAGATGGAAGAAGCAGGCATACCCCACCCCGATAATATGAGACAGGACGGAGTTATCGACGAGACTCTCGTATGATCAAATGCCTTCAGCAGGTTCTACTACCAACATAGCACATGATAAATGCAACAAGAGACAGTTTGGGTAGCCAGGCTATCGAGAAGACGCGTTGTAAACAATCCAATTCCCAGCAAGTATCTAAATGATGCCATAAAACATTACATCTTTGAGCCAATTGTAAAATTGGCTCAAAACTTTCTTTGATGTCTTTAGGCAGTTGAATACGCGAAGCGTACGAAACATAAAACCACCCGCCATGCGGGTGCGGAAACGGTTTGTTATACAAAAACACTCACCTTCGTGTTGAGGTTTTGGAGTTCAGCCCAAAAGCCATAAGGAAAAGGTGAGTGAGACATGGCTCCTAAGGAATCATTTACCCACACGTAATGGGTGTACAGATATCACGTTGTGTTTACATCAAAGTATAGGAAAAAGGTAATTTATAATTCTATGCGAATCAAAAAGTTATTGCTCTAAAATTGGTTGTTTTGGACATCAGTAAAGCTTCCCACGGAAATTGCTACGGCATAAAATTGGCAGATATCACAACTCGAAGGTTGTTAGAGTGCTCTGATCTTCACAGTATGTATATAAATGCACGTACCAATACTGTCCTTGATGGGGTGAAGATCCCAATGATTTGTTCTAATCACCAATAGGCAATCCAGGTTGCAATGGCAACTTGCATATGTCATGATCCTTCGAGAATACGAATAATTCGAATAAATAATACCCGTGAGATAGATACAATCCTTGTGTCTGAATCAATGTTGGATTGTGTTCATGGTAATGATGCATTAGAAGTACTCGAGATTCCTTCAGATTTTAATTGTAATGAAGAAGGGAACTTGTTCTAGTTTTCTTATATTGCAAGCAAAGCAAGAGCC
>NZ_JBFXGH010000025.1:0-25636 GCF_050178175.1 Sphaerochaeta sp. | reverse complement strand
CGCAAACAAGTTCGCCGGTGATTGGCACCCTTGCAAGAAGACCCAGAAGGTCATCTCCCTTTGTGAGTCTCTGGATATTAACATCAGCGAGATCTCTGTCCCTTACAGAAAGTCAGCAACCTAAATTCTGTAAGTTACAGTTTAATAGGCAATGCATGATTATCATATCTAGTATTCGAACAAACCGTATCCTTGCTCACTCCTTGTTCTTTATTGACTGATGGAGCAAAAAGCTCTACATTTTCCCCATGGGCAGGAAAAAAATCACGATCGAAGACATTGCCCGTGAAGCTAATGTAGGAATCGGCACTGTTTCACGTGTTCTCAACAACAGCTCCCATGTTGCAGAAGACACCCGTAAGCGGGTTCTTGATGTGATAAAGGCCCGACAATACTCCCCAAGTGGCGCTGCAAGCCGACTTGCGCGTAATGACGCCATTGAGTCAACCGTGGGATTGCTCCTGCCAGATATTGGAAACCACTACTTCTTTGAGATATTTGAGACCATCTACAGAAAATTCCGTGGTTTGGGTGTGGACCTCCTCATCTTCAACTATGAGAAACATAACCCACAATTTATCCAGAAAGTACTGGGAACCCAACTCTCCGCCCTACTCATCTTTGCTTTCCAGCTTGATGAAACAGAAAGGGAACTGCTGAGAAGACGCAATGTACCCTACCTGTATATCGACTATTCTCGTGATGACGAGCACTGCATGTACACAGACAATGAACAGGGAGGGCGTCTTGCCGCCAGGTATCTTCTCTCTAAAGGGGTGAAACACCCTGGATATATCGCAATGGATCCTCCAGGGCAAACAAACACCGACAGACATACAGGATTTATCAGTGAACTCGCTCTCTATGGCTATAAGGAGTGTGCACTGTACAACTCTGAGATATCAGAGGAAATGGGCTACCAGATCGGCATGCAGATCATCGATGAACAAACCTGTGACGGAGTCTTCTGCTACTGTGACGATATAGCCGTTGGAGTGTATAAGGCTGCGAGAGAGAGGGGAAGCTCCATCCGTATCATAGGATTCGATGGTGTTCGTGCTACCGAGCACCTGGGCATCTCGACGGTTAGCCAGGAACCGGGAGCCATCGGCACTCAAGCCGCATCCTTCATCGTGAACCTCATGGAGGCTCACCAAGAAAGACAACCCATACATCATCGAATCATTCCTGTCCTTGTTGACCGCAACAGCTGATTACCAGAGCAACATTTCCACGGTCAGATCAGCGGTTGTAAGCACGTGTGCATCACAGAGCTCAGGATCGACAGCACCGCCAACCCCGACAGCCTTCATCAATGCCTCCTTGATGGCGGTAATGCCTGCTGGTGCATCCTCTACACCCGTACACTCCTCTGGGTACAACCCCAGCATATCAGCAGCGCGTGCAAAGACCTCTGGATTGGGTTTTCCCAGCAGGACATCACCAGCAGGAACTACTGCATCAAACGAATCTGAAAGACCGAGCCTTTCAAGGATGAATGGGGCATTCTGGCTTGCCGATGCAATGGCGGTATAGACTTTTCGTTGCTTCAATTGTTCCAGCAGAGCAGGGATGCCGGGAAGGATATCCTCTGGGGTCAACTCCTCCAGAGATTCACGATACCAGGTATTTTTCTGATCGGTGTATTCTTGCATCTCCTCCTCAGGCACAGTCACCCTGTTGTGGTCAAGGATTACCTGTAGAGATTGTCTTCTGGAAATACCTCTCAGCTTTTGGTTTATCTCCTCATCGAAAGCCCATTGGTGGGCATCAGAGAGACGTTTCCATGCCCGATAATGGTACCCATCGGTGGAGGTTATTACCCCATCAAGATCAAAGATGACAGCCTTGCATGCAGCTCGCGTGGGTCGCTGTACAGCTTCTCTGCCAACGATGAGTACATCAGAGCGATGATGCACGGTAAGATTGCCTCCCTTGGCTTCATAGGTGGTAATCTCAGGCTCGATCGTGACGGTAAGCACTATTCCCCTAAAGGTCAGATGGAATTTCAGTCGCTGCAACTCCTTGGGAAGCTGAGGCCTGAATGTAGGAATCCCCTCTTTCATACGGAATCCTCCCAACCCATAGACCATAGCCATCCATGACCCAGCCATCGCCGCAGTATGCAAACCATCCTTGGTATTGTGATGCAGGTCCTCAATATCCATGAGAGCTGTCTGTCGGATATAGGAACTACCAAGATCCAAGAATCCACAATCGTATGCAACAATTCCCTGAATACATGCTGAGAGGGAACTGTCCCCAGTGGTCAGGGGTTCATAGAACGCAAAGTTTCTCTTCCTCTGGTACCAGGGGAAGCGATGATGCTGAAGAAGCATACCGAGCACTGTATCGGCTTGCTTGATGACCTGATGCCGGTAGATTACCAACGGATGGTAATGGAGAAGCATGGGATGGCGTATCTCTCCACGCTTTTGAGTATCCCACGGCTCCTTGTTGAGGAAATAGTCATCCTGCATATGTATACCCCGTTTTCTGTCATAGGGGATATACATCTGCTCTGCTGCACGGGCAAAGAGACTCAGCTCTTCATCATGTATGGAAAGTTCTTCAACCAGATGGCTCCATAGCTTAGGATTCTCGTTTTGCAGACGGGAAGCCAGCTTGGATACCCCCTCCAAATGGTGCTGGACCATGACATTGGTATAGCAGTTGTTATCAGAGAGCGCTGAATACTCATCCGGACCGGTTACCTCATTGATACAGAACTTGCCACCCTTCTCTGGATTGAAAAACCCAAGATCGAGAAACAGACGTGCGGTCTCAATCAACACCTCGGCAGCACCCTCTTCCAGGATGGTATCATCACCGGTGACCTCCAGGTATTGGAAGATTGCATAGGCAATATCTGCATTGATATGGTACTGTGCCGTGCCGGCCGGAAAGTATGCAGAAGCTTCCAATCCATTGATGGTTCTCCACGGATAGAGCGCACCCCTCTGGTTCATCTCCCTGGCTCTTGCGCGGGCCAGGTCGAGTGTTGAAATCCTGTATTTGATCAAGGCTCGTGCAGTATCAGGAAGGGTATGGTTGAAAAGCGCCATCCCATAGATCTCAGTGTCCCAGAAATAGTGGCCTTCATACCCACTTCCAGTCAGCCCTTTGGCGGCTAGTGCGGAATTACCATCTCTACCGGTGCTCTGCTGGAGCTGGAAAAAGTTGAATCTGAGGGCCTGCTGGAGTTTTTCCTCCCCGGTAATCTCGATATCGGCATGGGCCCAGAAGGACTCATACCAGGACCGTTGCATCTCTAGCAAGGTTTGCCAACTTGCGTTGGCCACCTCCGCTCGATACTGCTGGGCCAACTCGAGCGGAAGGGTCTCACCAGGACGTCCAGAACTATGATAGTAGAAATACTTCGTGAAACTAAGATCTGCCCCCCTCCATGAGAAGGCCAGTGCCGGGAGAGGCCCTTCCTCCAGGTCACCTCGCTCAACCTGAAGCGGTTCTGAACTCTCATGCACAGCACCACAGGAGAGATCAAGGCCGCTTTCCAAAGTCTTGAATGTAGCCTGGAATCCTGGGCGTGCCTCCTCACCTTCACCATAATACCCACAATCTGCACAAACCAGGGAGGAAGTGGAGAGTGTGCTGCCCATACGGGGATCGAGTTCAGTATTTGCACGCTGAACAGGCATCCCTATGGTAGAGTACAGGGTTGCGTTGACCTCATCAGTACAGTGTATGCGAACCCTTAGGGCTCCTATATGGTACTGCTGCATGCTGAGCAGCGTCTCCCAGGTAATATGCACCAGCTTACCTTCATCGGTAAGCCACTGCATATGCTGTTCCAGGATTCCTGTACGGAAATCGAGTCGCCTACGGTAGAACTGCACCCGGCTATCAGCCACATTGACCTGAATACCATCGATGGTAATCACCAGATACCGGCAGTCGGGAAGATCAAGCATGGTCTGGTTGATGCGTGCGAATCCATAGGCATCCTCCCCGTAGATAATCGGAGATATCTCGTAGAATCCATTGATGAAACATCCACTGTGGTGCGCAGGTTCCCGTTCACAGGGAAACCCACGGTAGCCGATATATCCGTTTCCAATTGAGAACAAACTCTCACCCTGGGCGATGTGCTCTCCATCAAACCCGGTTTCTTCGAGACTCCAAGTATCCAAAGACATGTATTACCCCTTGACTGATCCTGCCATAAGTCCCTGTACAAAGTACCGTTGCAGGAAGAAAAATACGAGAATTGGGACAATCATGACAATGAAGGCCCCTGCAGTAAGCAAATGCCAGTCCTGCCCACGTGATCCCACCATATTCGCCAGACGCTGGGTCAATACAGCTACATCACTGGTACCACCAAGGAAGACCAATGCTACCAACAGATCATTCCAAACCCAAAGGAACTGGAAAATACCCAACGAGGCAATAGCAGGAACGGAGAGAGGAAGCACCAGCCGTACGAAAATCACCATCGGCCTCGCTCCATCAAGGAATGCTGATTCAAACACATCCCGAGGGATGGTGGAAACATAGTTATAGAGCAGGTATATTCCAAGCGGAAGACCGAAGCCTGTATGGGCAAGCCATATTCCCAGATAGGAGCCAGTGAGTCCAATCTTCATGTAATCACGAAGGATAGGAATCAAGGATATCTGCAAAGGAACCACCAACAGGGCAACAACAATGGTAAAGAACAGTTTCCTACCGGGGAATATCATCCAGGCAAACCCAAAGGCTGCTGCTGCTGCAATAAGGATCGGGATGATCACCGAGGGAATAGTAACGGTAAAACTATTGATGAATGCTTGGGATAGGTTGTCCCCGCTTGCACGTAGGACATTCCCTTCTGCGTCAGTGAAGGTTTCTTGGCTACCTCCCAAGACACGTCGATAGTTGTTCAAGGTAAATTCCCCATCACCTTTGAAAATTGTCCACCATCCGGTATTCAATACATCATCCTGAGGTCTCAGCGATGAGATAAGCAATCCTATGATCGGGATACTCCAGATGATGACCAGTACAATCAGAATGATATTGATCACCATGGTCCACTTGTTTTGTCGTTTTCTTGCAAGGGAAATCATATTAGAAGCCCTCCCTTTTGCTGAACTGATGCAGGTTGTACCACATGACAGGAATGACAGCCAGAACCAGGACAATGGCAATTGCAGAGCCTCGTCCATAGTGGTAGAAACGGAACATCTGCTTGTATTGCATGCTTGCAATAACCTCGGTCCCATAGTTACCGTTGGTCATGGTGAATACAATATCGAATATCTTCAACGTAATAATGATAATGGTTGTTGATACAGTGATAAGGGTGGGAGCAATGAAAGGTATGATAATACTCCTGATAATCCTGAACTCCTTTGCCCCATCAATACGACCTGCTTCAATAATCGCAGAGGGAACACCCTTGAGTGCAGAACTGATGATAACCATGGCATAGCCGGTTTGCAACCATACCAGGATGGCGATCAGGAAGATATTGTTCCAGAACGGTATGGTAAACCAGGCTTGCGGTTCACCTCCAAAAAAGGTAACAATCGCATTGAGCAAACCTATCTGGTCCTCTCCTGCGGGTTTGTACGAATAGATAAATCTCCAGATAACACCAGCACCTACGAATGAGATCGCCATTGGCATGAAAATGATGCTCTTGTAGACCTTCTCCATTTTCACTCGATCAACAAGTAGTGCGATGATAAGGCCGAAGCCGACTGACCCACCGGTTCCGATGATCAACCACAGGAGATTGTTCATGAATGATTCACGCATCTTGGAATCGGTAAAAGCGAACACATAGTTCGCGAGCCCTACGAAATTCTTCGACTGTGCATCAAAGAAACTCAGGTAGAGCGATCTCACGGTAGGGATAAAAAGATACCAAGTCAGGATGAGCAACGCTGGTCCTACAAATATGATCGGTTGCAGCTTCTTGGCAGTCGTAACACTGGTTCTGTTGATAACCCAATCAGCTACCCAGAACAGAAGAGCAGTCCCACCAACACCCCACACAATAGCGATGATTGCAATTATTCCTTGTGAAGCATTGCTATCCCGTAAGAAGATGAAACCAACCCACAATACAAAAAACACCCCAACAAGCACAAGAACAGAAAATGCTATGCGACCAATTTTTGCGAGGGTTGATGTAGGTTTCCCTTGTCTTTCAATTGCTGTCATGTACGTTCCCCTTTGAGAGTACGATACAAGAGCACCGGCAGGAAGTGCTACTTCTCTGCCGGCGCAACACATCGTCTACTTATTCCGGCCAGGATTTCTCAACATCGTTCAACATGGCATCGAGGCTCTTGCCGTTGACCCAGTCAACAATACCAGTCCAGAAGGAACCTGCACCAACTTGGCCCGGCATCAGATCGGAAGCATCAAATCTGAAGACCTTGGCATTCACCAGGGATTCAGCAAGTGAGCGTTCAATCGCGTTCGGGTAGGCATCCAGATCCTGGTTCAGATAGGGGAAGAGAGCTCCGCCTCTCTTTGCCCAAATCTCACCAGACTCCCAAGTTGCCAGGAATTCCATGAATTCACGAACTTCAGGGCGGTCATTGAAAACAACAAACTGGTCACCACCACCAAGGATAGGAATTCCGAACTCATCATTGATACCAGGAAGTGGGAATACTCCTACTTCTTCCTCAAGATTTGCCTGAATGTCATCCTGGAGGAACGAGGTGACAAAGTTACCCTGCCGATGCATCCAAGAGCGTGGAGGATTCTCAAACATGGTTCGTGGGGAATCAGTATAACTCTGGGTAAGAATGGTATTGGTTCCGCCATAGACATATTTTGGATTCAACCAGATATCACCAATTATCTCAAAGGCTTCTCGAACCTCAGGTGCATTGAATGCGATCTCATGGTTTACCCATTTGTCATACACTTCGGGACCTGCGGTCCTGAGCATGACATCTTCCACCCAGTCGGTACCAACCCAACCTGTTGCTCCACCGGCTTCAATACCGATTGACCAAGGGGTGTGACCATTGGCGACCATCTTGTCCATCAGGGCGATCATTTCGTCCCATGTGGTAGGAACTTCATAACCTTCCCGTTCCCAAGCTTTCTTTGGATACCACACAAAACTCTTTGCATTTACCCGGTGGAATACACCGTAAGGGGTGCCTTCATAGGAACCAAGGTCCTTCCAAACCGGTGCATAGTTTGCATCGACAGTTTCCAGCAGGGAGTCCCACATTGGGACCAGATATCCCTGGGAAGCAAAGTTATACATGAGACCAGGCTGGGGAAGTGCAGCGATATCTGGGGGATTGCCACCCTCAACACGTACACTGATCAGCGTCTCAAAGTCCTTCGACCCTTCGTAGATTACATCGATTCCTGTCCGTTCCTCGAATGGCACAATTGCCTCTTCAAAACGTCTCAGTTCCTCATCTACAAAAGCTCCAAACACCTGTACGACCTTCTTGTCGTCTTCTTTGGTGTCAGCTTGTCCAGCAGCAAATGCTGATGGTAGAACCACCAATGCAATGAGTAACACTACTACTGCTTTCTTCATACTCCTCTCCTTTTGCTTGGTCTTCCCAAGCGGTATGATTGCCTATTGCGTTGAACGCATCGCACACTTCACAACGATATGAGAGAGCAGAACACATGAGTACAAGATACTTCATACCGTGGAAGCGTTTCCATACGTATATTGTTTCACACCTTTCCATATCTGTCAAATGAAAAGTTACATAGAGAACAAAATATCCAACACACTGCTATATAACCATATAGATAAAAAACCCTTTGCATGGTGCTATGAGAGCAGTACACTGCACATAACCAGCACTCCTCGCCAGTGAATCCTCGGTGGTCGAATCGCTCCAGAAAAGGATTGAGAGAGAGTTTCAGAAACTGGAATATATACGAGCGGGTGCAGTCCATCTGGTGTATGAACAGAGACGTGGAAAAAAGCCGAACCATTACCTGCAAACATGTGGATGGAATTGGATTGGCCCCCCCCTTTCAGTATTGTTTTACCTGCATTTTATTCCATGCTATACTTTCGCAATCCACAATGAGGGGGGAAGCAATTGCAAAACCTGAAAAAGAAACCCTATGCATACAGCGAACAAGAGCTCATAGAAGCACTCTCTACTGATGGGGAAAAGGGGCTCGCCCCAGAAGAAGCCCAGAGGCGATTCGATGAGTTTGGCCCAAATACGATTGAGTCAGGAAGCAAGGTATCTGCGTGGAAAATCTTGCTTTCAAACCTGAACAATATCATCGTCTACCTACTCATGGTGGCAGGGGCTGTAGCCTTCATCATGGGGGATACGGTAGAAGGGATAGCGATCATCATCGCAATTCTCATAGCAGTACTCTCCGGGTTTATCAGTGAGTACAAGGCACAAAAATCTGTGGAATCCTTGCAGAACATGGTAAAAACCACCGCCAAGGTCATTCGTGGGGGCTCTCTCACGGAAATTGAGTCCTCAGGTCTCGTAATTGGTGACTTGGTATATATAGAAGAGGGGGATTCCATCACCATTGATGGCCGCCTGATCAGTACGAAAAACTTTGCAACCAACGAATCGGCGTTGACCGGGGAATCAGAGGCGATAGACAAGGATACGCTGACCATAGAGGAGCAGGATGTCCCGATCGGGGATAGAAAGAACATGGTGCACGCTGGTACCGCAGCCACACGGGGCAATGCCTATGCCATTGTTACCGGTACCGGAATGAACAGCGAGTTGGGACGAATCAGTTCCATGCTCGAGGAAGAAGAACAGTCCGATACCCCATTGGAAAAACAGCTCAACACCCTGGGAAAATCCTTGATGCTGATTTCCTTTGCAGTAGCTGCACTGGTAACCATTACTGGGATCATCACCGGCAGAGAGCTCTATGAGATGATCAAGATAGGTATCGTTCTTGCCATTGCAGCAGTACCCGAAGCGCTTCCTGCTGTCTCCACCATCACCCTGGCACTGGGAATGAGAACCATGGCCAATCATAATGCCTTGGTAAAAAGCCTCCCTGCGGTAGAGACCCTGGGCTCGACTACCGTAATCTGTACCGACAAGACAGGAACACTTACCGAAAACCAGATGACCGTCACCCATCTGCACCTGAAGGATGGATCTGCCTATACGGTTACAGGCAAAGGATATGAACCCGAGGGAACATTCTCAAACGACGATGGGGAAATTGATCCATCAGAACATGACTCCTTGCAGGAGTTTTTACTCGCGGGCGCCTTTTCCAGCAATGCAACGCTGGTGAAGGAAGAGACCTACTCCATCGTAGGAGATCCAACAGAAGGTGCTTTGGTCGTTTTGGGGAGAAAGGCTTCGATCGACAGGAAGGAGAAGGAAAATGGAGCATGGGAACGCATCGGGGAGATTCCTTTTGACTCAAAAGCCAAGTATATGGCAACAGCATACCAACAGAACAACGGAGAAAAAACCCTGTTCATCAAGGGTGCTCCCGATGTCCTGATTGAGCTGAGCGGGATGAGCGAAAAAGAAAAACGATTGCTCCAGGAAGCAAATGATGCACTTGCAAGTGAAGGTCTACGAGTCCTTGCAGTCGGAAAGTTGTCTGGGTATCAGGGAGATGGATCTGAGCAGGCAATGCAGGAGGCCTTGCAACAAGGCTTCACCATCCTAGGTCTCGCAGGTATCATCGACCCACCTCGTGAGGATGTAAAGCAAGCGATACAGGAAGCCAGGGAAGCAGGTATCCGTGTCATCATGATCACAGGCGATCATCCAAAGACCGCAGGCATTATCGCAGGACGCATAGGAATGGATGTCTCTGGTGAGGTCATCACCGGCAAGGAGATGGACCAGATGAGTGAGGATGAACTTGCAGAAAAGATCAAGAACACCTCCATCTTCGCCCGGGTCTCCCCGGAGAATAAATTGCAAATTGTCAGGGCCCTGAAGATCGATGAAGAGATAACCGCAATGACCGGCGATGGGGTGAATGATGCCCCAGCGCTCAATGGCGCTGACATCGGAGTGGCTATGGGTATACGTGGAACAGAAGTCGCGAAGGAAGCATCGGACATGATCCTTACCGACGACCGCTTCTCCACCATCGTCGATGCAGTGAGAGAGGGAAGAGTAATCTTCGACAATATCGAAAAATTCATCTACTTCCTCTTCTCCTGCAACTTCATTGAGATTTTTGTGGTCTTCATCGCAATCATGCTGGGACTGCCGATGCCGATCGTAGCCCTGCAAATCCTTTGGCTGAATCTGGTGGTTGATGTCCTGCCGGCAATGTCCCTTGCATGGGAACCGGGGGAGCCGGGGGTGATGAAACGAAAACCAAGGGACCCGAGGCGAGGAATCATGAACCGTTCATTCGCAATGGGAGTCCTTGGGAATGGAGCCATGATCAGCTTGGGAGCACTTGCTGTCTTTCTGATCTCCCTTGCCATGGGATGGGAAGTACAGGTCGCCCAGACCATCACCTTCACCACCATGGCCTTTGGTCAGCTGGCACATATCTTCAATGTAAGGGAGAAGGAGTCCTTCGGTTTGGATCGGAGCATCCTTAAAAACCGGTTCCTGATCGTGGCTCTCATCATCTCAGTTCTCTTGCAGCTTATTGCCATCTATGTCCCATTGTTACGTAACGTGCTTGGCACCACTGCACTGAATGCAACACAATGGCTGTTCGTACTTGCAGGATCCGTGTTCCCTCTGCTGATCATCCAGGCAGAGAGAGCCATCAAGAGACGTATACAGAAATCGTAGCTCACTTTCAATCTTATTGGGTAGAAACAACAAACCCCCGCTATATGGTTGTATAGGCCGGGGGTCTGCTTGGTAAGAGATACGTACTATCTGCTGTGTCTTCCCTTGAGAATCTCAACAACTTCACTCAATCGCACTTCCTTCTGGGTGAGAAGCACCAGGAAGTGGTAGAGTAGATCTGCAGCTTCCCCGAGGAACAGGTCCTTGTTGTCATCCTTGCTCTCAATGATGAGCTCAACTGCCTCTTCCCCTACTTTTTGTGCAATCTTGTTGATGCCTCTACTGAAGAGATGGTTGGTGTATGAACCTTCCTGGGGGAATTCACGACGGTCATGGATAATTTGCTCAAGGTAGAACAAGAAGTCGGTGGCTGGAATATTTTCGGGGTTGTTTTCTTCTGCAAAACAGGTATCACTTCCCGTGTGACACACCGGTCCGGTGGGTATTGCCTTGATCAGGAGGGTGTCATGGTCACAATCCTCGATGATATCCCTGACCTCAAGATAATTTCCACTGGTCTCCCCTTTCGTCCAAAGCGTATTGCGACTTCTGGACCAGAAGGTGACAAGCCCACGGTCACGGGTAATCTTGAGCGACTCATCGTTCATATAGCCGAGCATCAATACCTTGTTTGTCACTGCATCCTGGATAATTGCGGGAACCAATCCCCCCTGTTTTTCGAAATCAAGAGCCATATAATCCATCTCCTTACTACTACTTACGCATAGTTATACCATGTTGTCCAAGAAAAATCTTCAACTCCGGGATATCAATTTCATGAAAATGAAAGATGGAGGCTGCCAAGGCAGCATCGGCCTTGCCATCAGTAAACACCTCGTGGAAATGTTCCATCGTCCCAGCCCCTCCACTCGCAATGACAGGGATTCCCACTGCCTCAGAAACGCGACGGGTCAGATCGATAGCAAAACCACCCTTCACCCCGTCATGTTCCATGCTGGTAAGCAGGATTTCCCCTGCTCCCCTGCTGTAAGCTTCCTTCGCCCAGGAGATGACATCCATCCCGGTTCCTTTCCTTCCCCCATGGACGTAGACCTCCCAGCCTTCCTCAGTTCCATTGTCAAAGGCAGGATTCCTTCTTGCATCAATGGCACAGACCACACATTGACTACCAAAACGCAGAGCCAGCTCATCGATGACCTCCGGTCTTGCCACGGCCTGGCTATTGATGGATATCTTGTCGGCGCCACTGTCAAGGAGAGAGGCCACATCCGCCTCATTCCTGATGCCACCACCAACGGTAAAGGGAATGCCGATATGGTCGGCTATGCTTCTTACCAAGGTACGGAACGTTGAACGGTTCTCAACCGTTGCCGTGATATCAAGGAACGTCAGCTCATCCGCGCCGCAGCGACTATAGGCTTGGGCCAGTTCCACCGCATCCCCCGCATCACGCAAGTTCACGAAGTTGACCCCTTTTACCGTGCGTCCATCACGTACATCAAGACAGGGAATGATTCGTTTTGCCAACATACTATTCCTCCCCGAAGGCTGCAAGCTCCTCGATGGTAATCTTGCCTTCATAGATTGCCTTACCGATGATCGCTCCCGATAAGCCTGCTTCCTGTAAGTCCCGTAGATCCTGCAGGGTGGTTATCCCACCGGATGCAATGAGATGAAGATCGTCCCGATCCTTCAAAAGTGCACGATACAGGTCAAGTGAGGGACCACTGAGCATTCCGTCCTTTGCAATATCTGTACAGATTACCTGATAGAGTCCCTGGCTACGGTACAGGTCGATGAAGGCAGCAACTTCCTGGTCACTCCCTTCAGTCCACCCCGCACTCTGGACCATGCCATCCTTGGCATCGGCACCCAGGATCAAGCGATCACAGCCGAATTCCTCAATCCAGGAGATCACCAGGGTAGGATTCTTGACAGCAACGGAGCCGCAGGTAACCTTGCTCGCCCCACTGGAAAAGGCTGCTTCGAGATCCTCACCCCGTTTGATTCCCCCACCAAAGTCGATGATCAGATTGGTGTTGCTTGCAATACGTTCAAGACTCTTCAGATTGACAATGCCCTTCCCCTTCGCCCCATCAAGATCCACAACATGCAAGTAACGAAGATTGGCATCCTCGAACTGCTTGGCAAGATCAAGGGGATCGGAAGCATAGATCTTTTTCGATTCATAATCGCCTTGGGTGAGGCGGACTGCCTTTCCATCAATAATATCGATAGCAGGGATGATATGCATTAGAGCTCCTCCAAAAACGTTCTCAGCAACTGTTCTCCTACATCCCCACTCTTCTCAGGGTGGAACTGGCAACCATAGTAGTTATCCTTGTGCAGTACCGAGGAGAATACCTGCCCGCCATATTCCGTGCTTGCAATGGTTGCCTCACAGAGGGGAACATAATAGCTATGTACGAAATAACACCAGACTTCTCCCTGCAAACCAGAGAACAACCGGTCATCCTGATACTGCAGTGTATTCCATCCCATATGGGGAATCTTGTACTCAGGGGAGAGGGAGAATTTACGCGTTGGTATGGGGAAAATACCCAGTGTCTGGGTATCATGCTCCTCACTGGTGGCACACATCAGTTGCATTCCCAAACAAATTCCCAAGAATGGTTGTTTCAAGGAGGTAAGGACCGTATCGAGCCCTTTCTCACGAAGGTAAGCCATTGCCGTGGAGGCTTCCCCTACCCCAGGGAATATTACCTTGTCGGCAGTTGCCAGCTTTTTTGGGTCATCGGTAACCTCTGCGTCATAGCCAAGACGGTGAAGTGCACAGAGTACCGAGCGGATATTCCCTGCATTATACTTTACGATTGCGATGTTCATAGCATCCCCTTGGTTGTAGGTAGTTCCATCGAATATGGGTTTCGATGTACGGCCTCTTTGATAGCCCGTGCAAAAGCCTTGAACAGAGCCTCACACTGGTGGTGGGCATTTCCTTCACTCACCTTGAGGGAAAGATTACATCCTGCACTATCACTGAAGGATTTGAAAAAGTGCTCAACCATCTCAGTGGGGAAGGTCCCAATATACTCTCGTTTGAAGGAAACATCCCACTGGAGATACGGTCGTCCAGAAAAATCCAGCGCCACCTGGGCAAGTACCTCATCCATGGGTAGGATCTCCGCACCGTAACGATTTATGCCCCGTTTATCTCCCAGAGCTTCGCGGAATGCAGTACCCAAGGCAATGCCTACATCTTCCACTGTGTGATGTTCATCCACCACAAGATCACCATGTGCGTGAAGGTCCAAGTCACAACCACTGTGGCGAAGTACCTGTTCCAGCATATGGTCAAAGAAAGGAATATGAGTATGGATGGAACCGAGGGAACCTCCATCAAGATTCAGCTTAAGTGAGATCTCCGTCTCCTTTGTTTTTCTTTCCAATCGTGCAGTACGTGGAGAGAGATTGTGCTCATCAAGCAGGAAGGACGCAATGGCAGCCCAGTTGTCACTGACCAGGATACAGACCTCCTTGAGGTCATCCCCTAGCTCTGTTGCCCTCGATTCATCGGCAAACCAGATTGCCTTACACCCAATATTCTTTGCGAGCAATACATCAGTGGGACGATCCCCGATCACCACTGAGTGCTCAAGGTCGTAGCTTCCATCCATGTACTCAGTGAGCATACCAATCCCTGGCTTCCTTCCCGGGCAGTTATCCTCGGGCAGAGAGTAATCTATATGCTCGGCATCAAAGGTAATTCCCTCCCCTTTCAGCGTCTCCATGATCCTCTGGTGGGGAACTTCAAAGGCTTCCTTGGGGAAAGAAGGAGTGCCGACCCCATCCTGGTTACTCACCATGGCAAAATACCAACTCCCCTCCTTCCGTAGGCGGGAGAGGGCACCAAACACCCCTGGGATATAGCGAATCTTCTCTAGGCTATCTACCTGCATTTCCTCAACGATGATTCCGTCACGATCCAAAAACAGCACTCGCTTATGCATCTTAGCGCTCCTTGTATGCAGCCAAAGCTGACAGCAGTCTGTCATTCTCTTTCCTGCTCCCTATGGTAACTCTCAGGCAGTTTTCACAGTGCAGTTCTTTACTTCTATTACGCACGATGATACCCAGCCCTGCAAGATAGTGATAAATCGAAAGGGCATCGGAAACCCTTACAAGAAAGAAGTTTGCGTCACTAGGAAAGACCTTTTGCACACATGCAATCATTTTCAGCTCCTCTTCCAAACGTATCCTCTCATCCTTGATAAGACGAAGGCCCTTCTCTACCTCACCAGCATTGCCAAGAGCCTTGAGGGCCAACTCCTGGCTCGGGGTTCCGAGGTTATAGGGATATTTCATGCTTCTGAAGACTGAGACCATCTCCTCGTCAGCGACTGCAATACCAACCCTTGCACTGGCAAGAGCCCAGCACTTGGAAAGGGTCCTCAGCACCACCAGATTCGGGCAGGAATCCAACAAGCCAACTGCACTCTCCTTGTCGCTGAAATCATAATAGGCTTCATCCACCACGGTAATGCCATCAAAAAGCTCACACACCTTCCTTACCTCGCTGAGGGGGAATGCATTTCCGCTGGGGTTGTTTGGGCTGCAGATAAAGAGCACTTTCAGCCTACCCTCCCCATTTCTGTTCTCCTTCTCCTGCTGCAGGAACTGAGAGAGTGCGGGAAAATCAATTGCAAAGGAAGGGGTCAGGGGAACAGTGGAGACTCCTACATCATTGATGTCTGCAAATACCTTGTATGCACCATAGGTGGGGGGCATGAGCAAGATTGAGTCTTTTCCTGGTTCACAGAAACAGCGGAGCAGATTGTCGATCAACTCATCACTGCCATTGCCCAAAACGGTCTTCGAAAAAGGAAGGCCAAGCACCTCTTCGACCTTTTTGCGCACTGCAACCGAGAGTGGGTCTGGATAGCGGTTTGCATCTGCTTTCTCGACAAAATCCTGCCAATTCTCGTTCGCATCGAGATAGACCTCGGCTTTCCCGGAAAAATCATTACGCGCACAGCTGTACGGGGTCAAATTGGCAATGTTCCTTCTCAGCAACTCTCTCATCTCTCTCCTCCCAAACGTACTGCAACCGCACCCCGGTGAGCACCCAACTGCTCCTGCTCTGCCATGCAGAGCAGGGTTGGCGCAAGAGAGGCAAGGCCTTCCTTGCTGATTTTCTGCACCGTGATTTTCTTGATGAATGAATCGGTACTCACCCCGCTGTACGAACGTGCCCATCCATTGGTGGGAAGGGTGTGATTTGTACCGCTTGCATAATCCCCTGCACTCTCACAGGAGTAAGGTCCAAGGAATACCGACCCAGCATTGACCACCTTCTCCAGCAATGCATCATCCTCGGTTTCTCCCAGATCGATGATCAGGTGTTCAGGGGCATATGCATTGACCATGTGAGCAGAGGAGTCCAGGTCAGGGACAATAAAGGCCCTGGAACCGGCAAGACTCTGCTCTAAGAAGGTTGTTCTCTGTAATTCGGCAAGTTGCTTGGCTATCGCTTCTTCCACCCGATCGATAAACTCATTTCCTTCTCTTTTTTCCCCCTGCACAACGAGCATCGCCTGGCTATCTCTTCCATGTTCAGCCTGGCTGAGCAAGTCACTGGCTACAAAAGCCGGGTTGGAGGCAGGAGAGGCAACGACCATCACCTCACTCGGACCTGCCGGCATATCGATGGCGCAGGTAGTACTGCTGACCTGTACCTTTGCTTCAGTCACATACTGGTTGCCTGGGCCGAAAATCTTGTCCACTGCCTTGATGGACTGGGTTCCATATGCCATGGCAGCAATAGCCTGCGCACCACCCACTGCATAGATTTCCTTCACATTACACAGCTTTGCAGCATAGAGAATGGCGGGGTGAACCGTTCCTTGTTTTCCTGGAGGGGTGCAGAGGACCACCTCTGGACACCCAGCAACCAAGGCTGGTATTGCCAACATCAAGACAGTGGAGAACAGCGGTGCGGTACCACCAGGGATATAGAGCCCAACCCGATCAAGAGGAACTACCTTCCTGGAGAGAGAGATACCCTCAGCAACCGTTACCTGCTCACCAATGGGCATCTGCGCAGCATGGAAGCTATGGATATTGGCATAGGCCTGGCTGAGAGCCTGCTTCAGTGCATCATCCACTTGTGCCTCTGCTGCTTTCCTCTCTTCGGGGGACACGGAGAGGGATGAAAGGGTAACTCCATCGAACTCTGAAGCAAAGCGAAAGAGGGCAGCATCGCCTTCCGCCTTCACTGCATCCAGAATTGCGGAAACCTGTTTGGTCACCGACCGCGTTGTATCCAGATTCCGTGTAAGCAATGTCTTCAACTGCTCATCCGGTGGATTTTCATACCGCTGTAAAAAGGCCATGGTTCCCCCTACTCTGTCATCTTTTCGATCGGGGTTACGAGTATCCCCTGTGCACCAAGGGCCTTGAGCTGTTCAAAGTCCTCCCAAAAGGTATCCTCTGCCACAACGGTTTGTACAGAGACCCACCCCTTTTCCATCAATGGAGTGACCGTAGGGCTCTTCATGCCACCAATGATATGAGCCACCTGCTCCAGGTGTTCCTCAGGAAGGTTGAACATGATGTACTTATAGGAGGAAGCCTTCATGACTGCATCGAGGCGGATCATCAGACGGTCAAGGATGCGTTGTTTTTCCGCATTGGCCATCTGCTTGCGCCCGATCATGACGGCGGTTGATGTATAGATGCTCTGCACCTCTCTCAACCCGTTCATCGCCAAGGTCGCTCCAGTGGAAACCAGATCACAAATGGCATCTGCAACCCCAACAGCAGGAGTTATCTCCACAGAGCCGGAGACCTCGACGAAGCTTGCCGAGACCCCATGCTCTTTGAGAACACCACCCAGGATGTTTGGGTAGCTGGTTGCCACTCGCTTTCCTTCCAGTGAGGAGAGTCCATGGTAGACGAAATCATTGGGCACTGCTATGCTCAGCCGGCACTTGGCAAAGCCAAGATCTCTGAGTACTTCCAGGTCGATTGCCTGCTCATCATACTCATTTCTTCCCACAATCCCGATATCGGCGATTCCGTCACGTATGTAGGCAGGGATATCGTCATCCCGTACATAGAGAAACTCCAAGGGGAAGTTGGAAGCTTCCTCTTTCAGGACACGGGCATCACTGCCGAACTTGATCCCGCAGTTCTTGATGATCTGCAACGATTTTTCGCTCAGCCTTCCGCTCTTCTGGATTGCAATTCGTACTACTTCAGCCATGATTTTCTCCTTCCTGGGGATAAAAAAAGCCCCCGCGACATGCGGAGGTCTGTATATAGAGGTCCAGCTCCCACCTGTCTACGGTCGGTTACACAAGTGATGATGGTGATGGACGCGGTTCTGATTCGTTTTCATGGCAAAACTTTACTGTTCTCTCTCGGTCCCTGTCAATACCAAACAAAGAAAACCGTATGAATATTCAAAAAATATGCATATGGACACTTCACGGTCGTGTAAGGTAATCCACTCCTAAAGTACCCACGATTGTTCATGGGAACATCTGCTTGGCCCACTGGATGGCACATTCAACTTCACATTCCTTGGGGGGGCCTTCCTTGCCATGTACGAAAAAACCGGCAGGGGTGGTCACTTTTATACCTTCCTTCCTCACCAATTTTGCTTGCATCGGTTCAGCGGCATATCTAAACAGCGTTACCAGAAAACTCAACCGTTTGCTGCCTACCTCCCCCAAATCTGCTCGGGTGTCGAAAGAGGCAGCCTTGCTCCCCTTCCTTCAGTATTCAAGATGGAAGATCTTTACGGGTTTCAGGGGTTGGAAAGCTTGGGTTGGCGAACCAACGATCAGGAAATCAAGGCCGGTAAGGTGTTCTTCCTGCACCTGGTTACCATGCAGTACATTTGCTTCGGTTATGGTACCACCGGTGAATGTTCTCCACCGCTTGGGGACACTTCTAGGCGAAAGGTGTAGCTGTTCAGGAGCATTGATCTGCATGGAACAATACTCAACCGGAGCAATCTCGATTGTAAGCAATGCCAAGGGAAAAATGAGTAGGAATACCAGAAGCAAGAGCTTTCTTAAAGGCCGTTTTCCTCTTCCCTTACAATGAAATCGAAAAAGAAGGCTGTCAAGAGATGTAATAGGTTGAACCCCTACTATTGTCTGATACTGATATCATTTGACCAGCCCTATTACCACATGGTACCATCCCTACATCCCTTGATGCAGGAAGGATTCAATGAAACTATTGGTTTTCGTCTTGAATAACGAAGCGTTTCTGGAAGAGGTCATGGAAGCCTATGTAGAGGCTGGCATCACCGGGTCCACCATTCTCGACAGTGAGGGTATGGGACGTTTCCTTACCTACGAGGTCCCCCTTTTTGAGGGATTCAAGGACTTCATGAAGGGCAATAAACCCTACAACAAGACGATTTTCTCGGTAGTGCACAACGAAGAAGTGGTGCAACAAGCAAAGAAACTGGTAGAGGAGATTGTTGGAAGTCTGGATAATCCAGGAACCGGAATCATGTTCACGCTGCCAGTTGATTGGGCAGCCGGCCTGGTAAGGGAAGCAGAAGAGGTGTAGTCATGGAAGGAATTAGCAGATTGATTGACGAGTCGTGTATCTTGCTCGATAGAGAAGAACACTCAATTGAGACCATCATCAAGACATTGACTGAACAGCTGAGCAGTACGCATCCTGACCTTGCACCCCAACATCTGATGCAGAAGGTCATCGATGGAGGATTCCACACAACCTGTATGGGAGAAGAGTGTGCCATCACACACGCCCGTTGCCCATCCATGGCAAAAACACTCATGGCGGTAATGCGCATTGACCCTCCCTTGGACCTGAAAGCAATGGATGGCAAAAAGGTCCGCTTGGTATTTCTCTTGGTTGGCCCACAGAGTAGTGCAAGTTTTCACCTGAAAATTCTCAGCAGACTTGCCCGTCTCCTACATAATGAGGCTCTTCGTAATGACTTGTTGGGTGCAGAAACCAGCAAGGCTTTCTTGGATAGGATTATTCGTCAGGAGGATTGAATGAATAGCAGACGAGTCTGGGCGATCCTGCGTTTTGTGCTGACCACCTTGTTTTTGTACTTCGTCTGGGTCTTGTTCACCGCCGACTTGGGCCTTTTCAGCCTGCTCTTTGGGCTTGGGGCCTCAGTTTTAACTGCAGCACTCACCTATCACATCTTCCTTCCCGAACATGAGGCAAACCTGCGCTTTTTCATCCCTCACCTCTGGGCTCTCCTGAGATTCCTGTTTCTTATGGTCCTTTCCTTGTATCAATCGAGTTATCAAGTAGTGAAAGCTGTCATAACAGGGAACACCAATCCAAGGATTGTACACTTCAGGACCCATCTTCGCAGTGATCTCGCAAGGACGGTACTGGCAAATGCCATCACATTCACTCCAGGAACCATGACCCTTGATCTTAATGACGACCATCTTACCGTACACTGGCTCCTATGCACCACCACCCATGCAAAAGCAGCAGGGGAAGCAGTCAAGACAAAACTCGAACATGCACTGGGGAGGACATGGCTATGACAGATATACTCCTCCAGGCAATGCTTGTGATGCTGATTTTCTTTGCCCTCGGCACATTGCTGAGGTTGCTGCTCGGACCCACCGCAAGTGACCGATTGGTTGCCTTGAATGTACTGAGCGCTGTCTCCCTTGCCCTGCTGGTACTTTGGGGGATCAGGGTCGGGCGTACACTGTATCTGGATGTTGCCTTGGTCTATGACATCTTTGGATTCCTAGGATTCCTTGCGATCACCCGGTTCCTCAAAGACCGGAAGGAGAACTGATGATTATACGAGAGATCCTGGCATTGATAGCCTTTCTGGTGGGAACCTTCTTTGGTCTGTTCGGGATGATTGGGCTCTTCCGTTTCAAAGACCCTTACTCCCGTCTCCATGCTGGTTCCTTATGCGGAACCACCGCAGTTTTCTCTTACCTGATCGCCCTGCTCTTGCTCTCTCCAACGCTCGCAAGTGGAGCACGTATTTTCATAATTCTGGTATTTTTCCTCATTTCTGCTCCCACAGGCTCCTCAATCGTAGCCAAGTTCATATGGGAGAGTGAGGATGCCTCCCGACAACGATCAGCGATGAAGAGGGAGGATAAGAGCCTATGACCATCCTGCTTCTCACTATGATTCTTGCTCTTGGCTGCTTTGCATTGCTCTCCAGGGATTTGTTGCATTCAGTGATTGCCCTCTCTGCACTCAGCATGCTCAGCGCCCTGATGTTCACGATACTTAGAGCTCCAGACGTTGCCATCACCGAGGCAGCTGTAGGAGCCGGAGTTTCCACCATCATCTTTGTATGGGCTATCCGCCATACACGAAGAAGGAGTAAAGATTAATGAAACGAACATTGTTCATCATGAAAATCATATTCATACTCCTTGTCCTAGCCCTAGCCATCTTCCCGGTCATCCTCTCCTCCCACCCCTGGCCGGAGGCATCGAGGGACTATCTCTCTGAACATGCCCTCACTGACACGGGAGCCGTGAACACTGTCAGCTCAATTTACCTGGGGTATCGTGCAATGGATACCTTGGGGGAAACCTTGGTCTTGCTGGTCTCCATCACCGGTACGATGGGGATCCTGATCAACCTTGGAAGGGAAAGCGAGGAAGAGGAAGCGGTGAGTTTCTCCCTTGCTCCTGAAAAACGGCCCACCAATGCACAAAGGACCCACCTTCTTGAGGTGGTTTCCTCAAAGCTTGGCCCGGTCGTCTTGCTCTTTGGGTTCTATGTCATGTTATATGGACATATCTCCCCAGGAGGAGGGTTCCAAGGTGGGGTAATTGTCGCCTCTGCCATCGTTTTCCTTGCCTTGGGAACCGAGACGCAAACCAAACTGACCAACACCAATGTACTGGGAAGAATAGAGGCTCTATCTTTCCTTGTACTTATAGTGGCAGCTACCAGTGGGGTTTTCTTCGAAAGCGGGTTCTTCGGTAACCCGATCAAGAGTGGTTCTTCCCTCTCTGCAAACTTCATCATCCTCTTGAACATCATCATCGGACTGAAGGTGGGGACAAGCATAGCGGTCATGTGTATCGCCATGATGGGAGGACGCCGTGGTCATTGAACGCATTCTGATCTTCTTGCTTGCCCTGATAGGTTTCACTGCCATTGTTGGGGCAAAGAATATCATCAAAAAGGTGTTCGGGCTCAATATCCTGAACGCTGCAGTGGTACTGCTCTACATCCTGGAAGGGAGCAGGATCGGGGACCAAGCCCCCATCCTGGGGGAGGGGGTAAGCAATATGGTAGACCCAGTTCCCCAAGCCTTGATGCTGACCGCTATTGTCATTGGAGTGTGTGTTACTGCGCTTGCCTTGGCTCTGGCGGTTCGACTATACAAGGCAACCGGTTCCTTGGAGATAGACACAATCAGTGAGAGGTTGCGTAGTGAGCATTGAGAGCCTCTTTCTCAGCCCAGTCTACCTTCCCCTGCTTGGTACTGCACTCATTCTGGTTACCAAGCACTTCTTTACAGACAAGCAAAGACGCGCTGTGGAATACCTCGCTGCCTTTATTGCACTCATCATCCCGCTCATCGCCTTCATATTCCTGATCAAGCCGGTACTAGCTCATCATCAGGTGCATATGATTCTTGGAACCTGGGAGACTACACTGGGTATCCACTACCATTTTGACGGGCTCTCCTTCCTCCTTATCATGCTCAATCTCCTGATCAGTATCCCGGTTTGGCTCTACAGCAGAAAAACAGGCCCCCAGCAGGAAACATTCACGATAATCTTCCTCATCCAAAGCGCATCCATCGCCGCCACCAGTCTTACTGCTGACCTATTCAACCTGTTTGTTTGTCTTGAGGTGATGGGGGTAACCAGCTATGTATTGGTTGCCAGTAGTGAGAAGAACAAGGCAATCCTTTCCTCCTTTACCTACCTGATCTTCAGCGCCACGGCAATGGTATTCTTCCTGATAGGAACATTCGGACTCTATAGAATCTCAGGTTCCCTTGCCTACGACACCATCGCCCAAGCAAAGAACTTGCTCTCAGGATCCGACCTCCTGGTTGCACGTCTCTCGCTTGTCCTGATTGTCGTATCGGTGCTCCTAAGAACTGCAGTCATCCCACTCTCAGGTTGGTTGGTTGGTGCCCACTCGAATGCACCCCACGCAGTTTCAGCCTTGCTTTCTGGGGTGTTGATAAAAATACCCCTCTTTGCCTTGGTTCGTCTCTTGCTGCTGGTTACCGGTACCGAGTTGCTTGGCTCCTTCCTTGCATGGGCAGGAGGGATTTCCACCCTGCTGGGTATTCTCCTGGCACTCAGGGAGCACCATGCCAAGCGTTTGCTTGCCTATAGCTCGGTCAGCCAGATTGGGTATGTCGTGACTGCCTACGGATTGGCCTTGGCATCAGGTCTTGAGACTGAAGAGGGGGCACTACTGCTCGCTCTTGCCCTTCTCTATGCTTTCAGCCATGCCTTGGCAAAAGCCACGCTCTTCATGACGGTGGGACGTGCCTGTGACGCAGTGGGCAGCAAAGACTTGCATGTGGCTCGAGGGGCTCTTTCAGCGCTGCGTGCACAAGGTGAAAGATTCCCCATTACAGGCATAGCATACCTGGTTGCATTTCTCTCGATCAGTGCACTTCCCCCCACCATCGGATTCTGGGGGAAGAATTCACTCGTATACCTATCAAAAGGACATGGGGCAAACTACCTATTGAGTATTACTTCAGTATTTACCATTGTTGCATATCTTAAGCTCTCTGGTATCTTTCTTCCAAGGAAGAACCAAGAAACTCAGAATGTGGAACCTTCGTCTACTGCTCTGACCTCTCTCTCGCTCATTTTCCTTACGTTACTCATCCTTGCCGGAGGGTTCTGGTATACTGATTTCCAGACGTTTGTGGTCCAGGTTCTCTCTCCACTGGGAGCTACGAATGCAACACTGACCAGTTATTCAGCACTCCAGGATTTACTGAAGACAGGACTCACCACCACTATCGCTCTGCTACTCTTTTTCATTGGATCCAAAACCAGATTGGAAAGGCATTTTGCAGCAAGAAGGGAGTCAACAACATCATTCCCCAATCTCTTCTTCGGTTTTGCACTGATGGTTGCTGTCATGGCTTGGTGGCTCCTCTTTCCGGGAGGATCATTATGAACATAACCCACACCATACTCTTCTCCCCAGTATTTCTCCCTCTTCTCTCAGCAGCAGGTATACTCTTTATCAAGAGCTTCTGCCCGACGGGCATCAGGAGAGTTGCGGAGTATTTGGGAATACTGATAGGAATGGTACTCCCCCTACCTCTGGTTCTCACGCTTTACCCCATCGTACAGAACCAAGGGTACATTGAGACAACCATTGGAGGGTATGCAAAGAGTATCGGCATCGTCTACCGCTTTGATGGCATGAGCTTGCTTTTGATTCTCCTTGCAGCGGCGATTACCCTCCCTGCTTGGATTTTCTCCCGTAAGCAAGGACCTGGACATAGCTATTTCACAGCACTGATGCTCATCCAGAACGCTTCCATAGCAGCAATCGGCATGGCCAGTGACCTTTTCAACCTCTTCGTCTGCCTCGAACTCATGGGAGTAACAGCGTATGTACTGATTGCAACCGGCAAAGAAGCCAATGCAGCCTATGCATCATTCTCCTATCTTATGCTCTCATCGTCTGCAATGGTATTCTTCCTGCTCGGTACCTTCGGGCTCTACAAACTCACCGGTTCACTCAGCTATGAAGGGATTTCCAGGGGATTGGAAGCTATCTCTGGAAGAGACCAATATGTTGCACTTTTCTCGTTGCTTCTGATCATTGTCCCGGTTCTCTTACGCGTAGCAGTTATGCCGCTCTCCCTGTGGTTGGTAGATGCGCATTCAAAGGCGCCCCATGCTGTTTCAGCGCTCCTCTCGGGAGTATTGTTAAAAGTGCCTCTCTTTGCACTGCTGAGAGTCTTTGCGCTCTCTCCGCTTGCCACTCAGCTTGCCCTTCCGGTCAGCTACGCTGGAGCTGCAACGGCCTTGATCGGAGTGTTGCTTGCTCTCTCCCAGAGTGATGCAAAGCAACTGCTCGCTTATCACTCCATCAGCCAGATAGGGTATATCGTAAGTGCCTGGGGGTTGGCTCTGCATACAGGGATCACCACATCAACAGGAGCACTGCTTCTTTCAGCCTCCTTCTTCCATGCATTCAGCCATGCACAGTTCAAGGCCTTGCTCTTTCTTACCATCGGAAAGGCTACTGATGCAGCAGACAACCGCAATGTCTATACACTAAGAGGAGCAAACCAAGCACTACGAAACGAAGGAGAGAGAATACCGCTTACGATGCTCTGTTTTCTCGTCGGTGCACTTTCCATTTCTGCACTTCCCCCGTTCAATGGTTTTTACAGCAAGACATTGGTTACCTACACGCTCAAGGGAAGTATGCATTATACCTTCCTGACCCTTGCCTCAGCGGGAACCATTGCTTCGTTTATCAAGCTTTCACGGATTTTTCTTCCATCCAAACAACCACTGATGCGTGCAGTCAGCAAAGAGAGGAAACGATTTCCCGTCTCCACACACCTCTCATTTATCCTGCTTGCCCTCTCCTGTCTTGCTGTCGGTATCTTCAGTGAACAGATGATATTATTCATCACCCAACTGATTAACCCAGTAGAAGCCAATACCTACAGCAGTACCTTCTTCTTCACACAGGACAATCTTATCAAGACTGCGCTGACCGTCCTCGCAGGCATAGTACTCTTCAGTCTTGCTGTTACCAAACCAGGACAGTATATCCTGCACTTCTTGGAGAAGAGACGAGGAGGATTCTCTGATCTCTTCCTCGGATTTGCCGTTGCACTCGTGGCTCTTGCTTTGCTTGCAATATAAGAAAACTAGAACAAGTTCCCTTCTTCATTACAATTAAAATCTGAAGGAATCTCGAGTACTTCTAATGCATCATTACCATGAACACAATCCAACATTGATTCA
>NZ_JBFXGH010000024.1:0-26180 GCF_050178175.1 Sphaerochaeta sp. | reverse complement strand
CCCGGTGGCCACAGCAGGGTGGACACACCCGTTCCCATCCCGAACACGGAAGTTAAGCACCCTCACGCCGATGGTACTACGGTCAGCCGTGGGAGAGTAGGTAGCCGCCGGGCCCCTTTTTTGCTTTCAACCGGTTTATCCGGTTTAAAACATAGATAGAGAAGAGGACGCAGAAGCGTCCTTTTCTCGTATTCAGAGGGTAGGTTTCAAACTATCTTAAAACTAGTAATAGACTAGGATATACACAGGAAACTGTGCTCCTGCTCTTGCCAGTACCCCTCCTTTTTACTATGATAGTACCAATTCATTTGCGAAAATGAATATTGAGGGTATAAGTATGCAAATAAAGTTACACAATCTAAAGCGAACGTATGGAGATTTGCATGCGGTCAATGGAATAAGCCTCGATATCCCTTCAAATACCATTTATGGAATCATAGGAAAGAGTGGCGCAGGCAAATCCACATTGGTTCGCCTGATCAGCTTGCTGGAACGACCTGATGAAGGGGAAGTCTTCTTTGATGATGTGAGGGTCGACAACCTCCAAAAACACGCACTCATAGAAAGACGAAGAAGGGTTGGAATGATTTTCCAGAACTTCAATCTTTTCTCCAGTCGGAATGCAGAACAAAATATTGCTTACCCATTGGAAATAACCGGGACCCCGAAGAACGAGATAAAAACCCGTGTTGCGAGATTGCTCTCTCTGGTTGGACTGGAAGGAAGGGGAAAAGCCCCGATCAGTACACTCAGTGGAGGACAAAAACAACGTGTGGCAATTGCCCGTGCGTTGGCTTGTGACCCGGACATTCTTTTCTGTGATGAAGCAACCAGTGCCCTCGATCCTCAAACAACCCATTCAATTCTTGCCTTGCTGAAGGAAATCCAGAGGAAAATGAGCCTTACTGTTGTCATGATCACTCACCAGATGGAAGTTGTTCGTGATGCATGTGACCAGGTTGCTGTCCTGAATGATGGCGTGGTGGTTGAACAAGGATTGGTCACTGATATCTTTGCCCATCCCAGCAGTGAAGTTACCAAGGATTTCCTTTCCCACTTGGTGGGGGTGGATGAAGCGGCTGAAGAACCGAATAAGATGGTGCAATGGTCAAAGAAAAATGGTGCTTATACCTTGCGCTTTAGGGGAGGAACCACTGACCAACCGATTCTCAGTAAGATAAGTCGGCAACTTGGAGTGGATTTCAATATCAGGGCCGGTGGTGTACAAAAAGTCGGTGATATGGAGATTGGGACCATGATAGTGGATATCAGTGGTGATGAAGATACCCGAAAAAAAGCCATCGAATCGCTCTCTCAGATGGGTGTAGTCGTTGAAGCGGAGGAGAGTGTATGAGCAAGCTTTGGATACTGGTTTTTGGAGCAACGATGGAAACGTTGATCATGGTCTTCTTTTCAACACTCTTTTCCCTCATTCTGGGGCTTCCTCTTGGAGTTCTGCTTTCAGCCACCTCTGGTGAGGACCAAGGTGGTATTATCCCTCACCCTGTGTTGAATAATGTGTTGGGAAGGATTGTGAATGTGCTTCGCTCTTTTCCCTTCATTATCCTCATGATTCTTCTGTTTCCCTTATCGAGATTGTTGATCGGTACCAGTATCGGAACTACCGCAACAATTGTCCCGCTGTCCATTGCAGCAGCGCCGTTTGTGGCTCGAGTGATCGAGACCGCACTGAAGGAGGTGGATCCGGGGGTCGTTCAGGCCGCCCGTGCTATGGGTTCCACCAATATGCAAATTGTCCGCAAGGTGTTGATACCTGAGGCCCTTCCTTCCTTGGTTAGCGGAGTTACCCTGACCATCATTAATCTCATCGGCTACTCGGCCATGGCTGGGGCAATCGGTGGGGGAGGATTGGGAGACCTGGCGATCAGGTATGGATACCAACGATTCCGAGGCGACATCATGGTAGTAGCCGTTGTCGTCATCCTGGTCCTCGTTGAGGTGATCCAGGTGATCGGAAACAAGATCAGTGCCAAGCTGCTAGCACGGCGTTGATCCCGTATTATTGTCACTATGTACCTCTCATATAAAGGCGCGAGAAGGAGATGTTGTTCATGAAAAAGATTCTAAGTGTTTCAATTGTGTTGTTGCTTGCACTTTCATTGTTTGCAGCAGGCACCAAAGAAGAGGCCGATTCCAATACCTTGGTAGTCGGAGCCACCCCGGAACCCCATGCTGCTTTCCTCGAGTTGGTGGTTGAGGATCTTGCCCAGCAGGGAATTACCTTGAAGATCCAGGAGTTCACCGACTATGTAACTCCCAATGAGGCTCTGGAGAGCGGAGAGCTGGATGCAAACTTCTTCCAGCATATCCCCTATCTTGAGTCCTTCAACAAGGAAAGAGGGTATCACCTGGTTAATGCAGGTGGCATCCACGTTGAGCCGTTTGCTTTGTACTCAGAGCAGTATGATTCAATTGCTGACCTCCCGGAAGGTGCAACGATTGCAATTCCAAACGATCCAACCAACGAGGGTAGGGCGTTGTTGTTGCTCCAGAGTGCTGGTTTGTTGACTCTTGATGCAAATGCCGGTCTTGAAGCAACACCGCTGGATATTGCATCCAATCCCAAGGGTTTCTCTTTCCGCGAGATCGAGGCTGCAAGTCTCCCTCGAGTACTTTCTGATGTCGATGCTGCCATCATCAATGGCAACTACGCCATTCCCGCTGGTTTGATTGCAACCCAGGATGGATTGCTTGTCGAAGGTGCAGACAGTCCTTATGTAAATGTCGTTGCCGTCAAGCAAGGACGTGAGAATGACAAGGCTATTGTTGCTTTGGTTGAAGCACTCCGCAGTGAGAAGATTACCTCCTATGTTGCAGAGCGCTATCCCAATGGTGAAGTGGTTCTTGTGACTGAGTAACCGTATTGTAGTTTCTTTCAGCCTCCTTGCAACAATGCTTGGAGGCTTTGTTTTTATGTATGTATATGCGAAAAAAAGGGGTATATATGAATAATAATACAGGAAAACTTGACATATATTGTATAAATATGTACGATTCCTACAATGAGAACGGAGGCTGAACATGATACCGATGAAAGGACGCAGTTTCTTGACCCTCAAGGACTACACAGGACAGGAGATACTTGATCTTCTCCAGCTCTCTGCTGACTTGAAGGCAAAGAAAAAAGGAAACACCTATCCAAGGAAGTTACAGGGAAAACTGCTTGAGGGAAAGAACATTGTCTTGATCTTTGACAAGAGTTCCACCCGTACCCGTTGCTCATTTGAAGTCGCTGCTTTTGATGAAGGAGCCTGTGTTACCTTTCTGACCAACAGCCAGATGGGGAAAAAGGAATCCATCGAGGACACTGCCAAGGTTCTCGGACGAATGTATGATGGTATCCAGTACCGTGGGTTCTCCCCAGAGGTCATCAGGGATATTGCCCTCTACAGCAACGTTCCAGTCTGGAATGGATTGACCGATGATGATCATCCTACCCAGGTATTGGCGGACGTCCTGACAGCAATGGAGCATACCCACAAGGTCCCTAAAGATCTGAAATTCGCTTATATCGGGGACGGGAGAAACAATGTCTCCAATGCTCTGATGATCGGCGCCGCTAAATTGGGGATGGAGTATCGTATTGCTGCACCAAAGGAGCTGTTTCCATCCCAACAGTTGCTTGATGAGTTGTCCCCTGTTGCCAAGGAGAGCGGAGCCAAGTTGTGGGCTACCACTGATCCTGTGGAGGCTGTACAGGGTGTTGATGTGATCTACACCGATGTGTGGGTCTCCATGGGGGAGGAAGACCAGACCGCAGCAAGAATTGAGCTTCTGAAGGACTATCAGGTAACGATGGATCTTCTTGAGGCTTCTGGAAACGAACAGGTCTTGTTTGAGCACTGCCTGCCCTCGTTCCATGATCTCAATACCAGTGTTGCACAGCAGATTCATGAACAATTCGGACTTAGGGAACTGGAAGTAACTGATGAGGTATTCCGGAGCAAGCACTCCGTAGTATTTGACGAGGCGGAAAACCGCATGCACACCATCAAGGCTGTAATGGTTGCTACACTCGCGGATCTTAGTTAGCAAGGGTTTGTATAACCACACATGGCAGTGTTTCCTGTTAGGGGAAATACTGCTTTTCTTTTTGCCGTTTGGGCAAATCTACCCCAAAAAAGTGAGTCATTACTGCCAATAGTGTGTCAAAAAGAAACAAAAAGGATTTGGTTGCATAAGGACAGGGACGATTTGATCCAGATTTGCATCATCAAGAGGTTCCTCATGGATACCACCGGTCCTTGAAAATAAACATGTAAATACTTATAAAAAAGAATAATAGATTCATTATATAGGAAGTTGATAAGAAGTTGGCACACTTTCTGCAGTACCATATCTGAATCCCGAAAGGGACTGATGAAACACATTACGTCACGGAGGTGTACTATGAAATATTTATCCACACGAAGAAACTATGATTCACCGGTAGTCTCAGCATTTGATTCTCTGTTCAATGACATGCTTGGGGATTGGGGAGTGTACCCCGCAAGATTTCCGGCTGTCGATATCACAGAGAACGATGATGCCTACATCCTGGAAGCCGAACTCCCTGGGTATAAGCAGAAGGAAGTAAAGGTCAACATTGAGAAACACGTCCTGAAGCTGAGCTCTGTCAAGGAGACCAAGAAGGAGGAGAAGGACAAGAAACTTCTTGTCTCTGAACGCTCCTACCAGAGCTTCGAGAGGATGTTCTCCTTACCTGACGATGTAGATGAAGAGAAAATCGCAGGTGAGTTTGCCGACGGTATTCTTACGTTGACGCTTCCAAAGAAAGAAGTTGCAAAACCCAAGGCAATCGAAGTAAAAATCAAATAAGGAATGGACAACCATCCTGTACATGCAAGGCCCCGCGAGAAGCGGGGCTTCTGCATGTCTACCAGCCTGTGATCAGCAGAGTATAGAACTGTTGGGCGAGTGAGATGTTCTCCAGGCTGATTCGCTCATCAGGAGCATGCATTCGGTCAACTTCACTGCGGTCCATTCTGGCTGGAGTAAAACGGTAGATATAATCACTGAGATTCTG
Organism: Sphaerochaeta sp.; assembly: GCF_050178175.1. Taxonomy (GTDB): domain Bacteria; phylum Spirochaetota; class Spirochaetia; order Sphaerochaetales; family Sphaerochaetaceae; genus Sphaerochaeta. The sequence goes on along the minus strand of NZ_JBFXGH010000024.1, from coordinate 21,133 downwards.
GTATTTTCTTGCATCGGTGGCTCCCATCATGAGGTATGGGGTAACAATGGTTTCTGGAAACGTCATCTTGATGGTTTCTGAGAGAAAGCTGAAAGCCTCACCATCAGTCTTGCTGATATGGGAAGGGGGAGTGCACTGCCTGGCCTTTACCCTGACAGAGTCAGAGGAAATTGTTTTGGTGACCCAGGAGAGAATGGATTCCTGAGTATCTCCTGGGAGCAAACGACAGTTCACAATTGCTGTGGCCTTCTTTGCAATCACATTGCTTGTATCGCTTGCTGTGATGACTGTGGGGACTATCGTGCTTCTGATGGCAGCGTTGAGCGTAGCTTGCCTGGAGAAAACAAACTTCAGGAGACCTCCTGTCAGCCAAAGATTGAGAAAGAGCATGCTGTATGCGAATGGCCCCTCCTTACCCAGATTTGTTAGCATCTGTTTTACTGGGGGCGTTAATTTTGCAGGCATTTGTTTGTTTTCCAATCTGTATATAGCCTCTGAGAGTGTGCCTAAAGCAGTGGGAAAGGTTGGTGTGGAGGAGTGTCCAGCTGTTCTCTCAACCGTGAGCTCAAGATCGAGATACCCTTTTTCTGCAACCCCTACTACCGCAATGCTTTGTTCGAAACCTTTGATGTACTTCTGGCTAACCACACCACCCTCATCCAATACAAAGCTGAAATGGAGTGCTTGCCCTTGAAAATAGCGAGCAATGCGAACAGCTCCCTTTTTGCTGCTGTTGCTCTCCTCATCACATCCAAAGGCTACATACCAAGTATGCTTGGGGTGTTCTCCTGTTTTGAGTATGTGCTCAAACGCCGAAAGGATACTGATCACCTGCAGTTTGCAGTCAAAACTACCTCGTCCGTAAAGAAATCCATCTTCTATTGTTCCCTTGAATGGAGGATGGCTCCACTCTTGCTCGTTGGCTCCTACCACATCCAGATGGGCGGTAAGGAGAGCAGGTTCCCGGCTTTTGTCCTCACCGGTGAAACAGTAGACCAGGTTATAGGGGCCAATGGTCTCATCGGTTATTCTGTGTTTACTGCACAGGGGGAAAGATGTTTCGAGGAGTGCAAGCAAACGGGAGAACTCACTCCAGTCGGTCAGGTTGGGATCTGCATGTGAGACGGTCCTGCACGTTACTGCTTCGGCGAGAATGGTTTCCTCTTCAATGCCTGTTTGTACAGCAGTGGCTGTTGCTGGGTGTTTTGTATGTGTTCGCATAGCGAGAGTCCTGAATACCACTACAGCAAGGATTACCAGGAGGACAATTGGTAAAAAAAGGAAAAGCATATTGAACCTCCACATGAATTCTAGTGTTTTTAACAGTATAGTGGTATATTGTATTTCAACAAGAACTTTCTATACCAATAGCAGGAGAGTGGGATGCATGCCGAAAAAGATCGATCATGAAGAGAGAAAGGAGAAAATTCTACAGACTGCACTGAAAGTTTTTGCAAGAGAAGGCTATCGTGATTCCAACCTTTCTCTGATAGCCACAGAGTGTGGCATTTCCCGTCCTACCATCTATCAATATTTCAAGGACAAGGAAGAGATTTACTATTATGCGGTGAAGCTGATAACGGGAAGAATGTTCAACAAGTATGCTACCTATGCCTGGTCGACAGATCAGGATTTGGTAAGCAGGATTACCACCATCTGTCTGGATATCATGCAGACAGCAAGTGAGCATGAAGGCGAATTGACCAGTTTGGTAGATGTCATGTTGCAGATGAAGAAGGAAGGTCGGGATTTCAACGAGATCATTCTCAGGCGAACTGCAAAGCTCGCCATCTTATTCAAGCGCCTACTTCGCATGGGGGTGAATGCGGGAGATATTGTTGATTGTGATGTGAACAGGGTTGCAAACCATCTTCTTATGCTGCTTGAATCATCCTGCTTCCAGGTTGCATTCCTCGACACATTCGACATGCGACTCTCAAAGCAGTTGATCAGCACCTACCTGGATTTCTACAGGGTCTAGCCGATACCCGGATTCCTCACTATATTTACCCATGTACAGGATAAGACCCGTAAGGAAAGGTCGGTTGCTTCATACCCAAAGGTGAGGAGTATCCATGAATATAGATAAAATGACAATCAAGTTGCGTCAGGCCATCGGCGATGCCGATATGCTGGCCAACGAACATGGCAACGCAGAAATTACGACAGAACATCTCTTGTTGGCTTTGATCAACCAGAAAGAGGGATTGCTTACCCCGCTCTTTGAGCGTCTGGGGGTCCCCCCTGCCATGGTGAGTGAGAAAATGGGGGCACTGGTCAACAAGCTTCCCAAGGCATATGGCGGGAATGCACAGCGTTCCTTATCTGCCCAGCTGGGAAATCAACTCTATGCGGCTGACAAGATTGCCTCAGACTTCAAAGATCAGTACCTGAGTGCAGAACACTTCCTGCTTGCTGTCCTGGAGGACACTTCAGAGGCAAGCAAGGCACTCAAGGCCCTTGGTGTAACCAAGGATGCACTTATGCAGGCATTACAGACAATCAGAGGGAACCAGACAATCCAGAGCGAAGACCCAGAGAGCCGCTATCAGGCACTGGAGAAGTACTGCAAGGACATGACCGCACTTGCCCGACAGGGAAAGCTCGATCCTGTCATAGGACGAGATGAGGAGATTCGACGGGTAATGCAGGTGCTTTCCAGAAGAACCAAGAACAATCCCGTATTGATTGGGGAGCCCGGGGTAGGAAAGACTGCCATTGTAGAAGGGCTAGCCCTGCGTATTGCTTCGGAGGATGTCCCAGAGTCATTGAAAAACAAGCAAATTCTGAGCTTGGACCTTGGTGCCTTGGTAGCAGGTGCAAAGTTCAGGGGAGAGTTTGAGGAACGGTTGAAGGCAGTGGTGAAGGAAGTAACGGCCAGTGAAGGCAGGATCATCCTGTTCATTGACGAGCTGCATACCATTGTTGGAGCAGGGGCAAGTGAAGGTTCAACCGATGCTTCAAACTTGATCAAGCCAGCACTTGCCAGAGGAGAGTTGCATGCCATTGGTGCGACCACCCTTGATGAATACCGAAAGTATATTGAACCTGATAAGGCGTTGGAACGACGATTCCAGCCGGTGTTTACCAAGGAACCTTCGGTGGAGTCGACTATCGCCATCCTCAGGGGGCTGAAGGAACGGTACGAAGTCCATCATGGGGTACGGATCAAGGATGAGGCCCTCGTTGCAGCAGCCAATTTAAGCAACCGGTATATTACCAATCGCTTCCTCCCGGACAAGGCGATCGACTTGGTCGATGAGGCGGCAAGCCAACTCAAGATGGAAATAGAGAGTCAGCCGGAAGAGTTGGACCAGATTGAGCGAAAGATTCTCCAACTCAACATTGAGAAGCAGGCGCTCTCCAGGGAGACTGACAAGGCCAGTAAAGAACGGTTGGGTAAACTCGAGCGTGAGTTGAGTGAACTGCAGGGAACGCGTGATGCCATGCATCTTCAATGGGGCAATGAACGCAATTCCATCGCCAAACTCAGGGAGATGAAGGCAAGGCTTGAGCAGCTGAAGACGGAAGAGCAACGTGCCGAAAGAGAGGGCGATCTAGCCAAGGCTGCCCAGATCAAGCATGGAGAAATACCTGAGTTGCTTAAGCAGATTGAAAGCATGACCGAGCAACTCGCTTCTGTGCAAGTTGAAGGAAAGCAGATGCTCCGTGAGGAAGTCAGTGAGGATGATATTGCACGTATTGTCAGTAACTGGACAGGGGTTCCTGTGGCCAAGATGAAGGAAAGTGAGCTCCATAAGTATCTGAATCTTGAACAGGCCCTCTCAGAGCAAGTTATTGGCCAGAGGCAAGCAATTGAAGCCGTGAGCAATGCAATCCGAAGGAACAAGGCAGGGATTGGGGATGAAAGAAAGCCTTTGGGAACCTTCCTGTTTGCTGGTCCAACCGGGGTGGGAAAGACCCTGCTTGCCAAGGTGCTTGCACAGCTTCTCTTTGATGACGAGAAAGCCTTGACCCGCATCGATATGAGTGAGTATATGGAGAAATTCTCGGTCAGTAGATTGATCGGAGCTCCTCCAGGGTATGTAGGGTATGACCAAGGAGGGCAACTTACCGAGGTTGTACGTAGACGCCCCTATTCTGTCATTCTTTTCGATGAGATTGAGAAGGCCCACCCTGATGTATTTAACGTATTGCTTCAGTTGTTGGATGATGGTAGGTTGACCGATGGTCAGGGACGAGTGGTCGATTTCACCAATACCGTGATCATCATGACCAGCAACCTGGGGAGCCAGCAGCTACTTGCTGCAGAGACGCATGAGGATGGTGCACGTGTGGTTGGTGAGATAATCCACCAGTCCTTCAAACCGGAGTTTATCAACCGTTTGGATGAGATCATCATCTTTGAACGGTTGGGAGAGGAGCAGATCCGTAAGATCGTAGTTTTGCAGCTAGAACAGCTTCGTTCACGATTGCAGAAACGTGGTTTCTTCCTGACCTGGGAGGATGATGTGCTCTCATTGCTTTACAAGGAAGGGTATGATCCCGTCTTTGGGGCTCGTCCAATCCGCCGTGCTGTTCAGCGACTTGTGGAGAACCCCTTGTCGGTACAGTTGCTCTCTGGTGATTTCGGTCCTGGGTCGAAGATCTTGCTTACTCTAGAGGGGGAAGAGGTGGTTGCCCGTAAGATTGGCTAGACTCCACCAGGTGGCGGTATGCCTCGAGCGTGTCGATGTCGGTCACATATGCTTCATCGGCAACCTCGATTGCCTGGACATGGTACTTCTTCAGCAACCCGCGCATGGTAAAAGAGCTTTTTTGTGACCTGATAATTGCAAGGAAACTTGCCTCCAGCAGAACCGGATGCCCGAGTTTTCCTTTGTATGAGGGTCTGGAGACAGGGGCGGTAGTCTGTTCAATCAGATAAAGGTAGTGCTTGCTCTCGATGAGTGGCATATCGGCAAGCGATATGAAAAATGATGAATCATGACCAAGGTATGAGGCTCCACAGATAGTGGAGCTTCCTTGTCCTTTGCGGTAATGTTCATTGTAAACAATCTGTAGCTGGGGGCAGGCGAGATGCGCAACTGCCTGTTTCACTTGATCTGCCATGAATCCTGTGACAAGTACAGTCCTGAGTCCTGCCATCAAAGATTGTTCAACTGCATGTGCAACTATGGTGGTACCCTTGTAGGGCAACAGAAGTTTTTTTCCTTTGCTTCGCATCCCGAGGCCTGCGGCCAGAATAAGATTCTGCATGATTCATCCTTGAGAGAGTTTCGTAATCGTATTATACTCCAAGCCATTATGATTGCCACCTACTTTAATGCCTTGATGGTTGTTCTTGGCTCCTTTATTGGATTATTTCTGAAACACCGGCTGAAAGCCTCTTATCAGGAAGTGGTTTTTACCTCATCTGGACTGATTACCTTGGTCATTGGGTTTTCCATGGCAATGCAGACAGGTTCCTATTTGATCTTGCTCTTCTCTGTGGTCATTGGTGGCTTCATGGGATATGCCCTCAAGATCGAGGACGGTGTAATGTCCTTCGGGTCATGGATGGAAAGGCGGCTCAGCAGAGGCCGGGGTAGCGCAGAGAGTGCGCACAACTTTGCCCTGGGATTCCTTAACGCCTCCCTGCTGTTCTGCAGCGGAGCCATGACAGTCGTGGGGGCAATCCAGGCAGGCACTGTTGCTGACTATCAGTTGATTCTGGTGAAGTCCGTCATGGATGGATGCATGGCAATCATATTCACTGCTGCCTATGGTATAGGTGTCATGGCGAGTGCCCTCTTCATCCTGCTGTATCAAGGCTTTTTTACGTTGGCAGGGGGGTGGATAGCCCCAATACTTGGGGATGCAGGCATCAATGAGCTGGCATCAGTTGGTGGTGTATTGTTGATGATGATTGGTTTTGGTCTGCTGGATATCAGAAAAACCAAGACTGGTAATTTTCTGCCTGCGATGGTTATCGCACCTCTGCTTGCTCTGCTTGCTCCAACGTTTAAGAGCCTTTTTTCGGGCTTTGGTTTGTAGGAGTGTTGTTCTTGAAGTAGTACAGAAGAGACTGGATGACCTCCAGTTGTTGATGGTCAAGTTCTTCTATCTGGGCTATGACAAGCTTTTTGTATTGGGTGATATTCTCGGCAGCTTCTTCGCTCGCCATTGATTCCCAGTTGTTCCCATTCTCCAGCCACTCGAGGCTCACTCCAGTGAGTTCGGTTATTTTCATTGCAACATGCAATGGGGGACGTCTGTCGGTATGGATCCAGCTGGAGAGGGTACTGCGTTTGACGTCGAGCATGGTGGAAAGTTCCACCACCGTAGGTGAATTAAGAAGAAGAATGACTCTGTCCCAGAATGTTTGCATGCTATGAATATAGCAAGAAAATTGAGGTAATGACGATATTAGGTCATATTTTTATAGAAATAAATAATACAAATTTATAACTATATATAAAGTAATCAGTAAAAATATGAGAGAAATGACAAAAAATCATCATCCATGGGGAAACGGATGATGATTCATTATCATTTGGCGGGTGCTATCCTCGTTTAACTGCATCCTGGAGAGCCGTATCTTCGCTGAGATCCTTTTCAACAGGACATGCATCAATGTTCCAGATATCCTTTGCATATTGTGCAATGGTTCTGTCGCTGGAGAATTTTCCACTTGAGGCAATATTCAACACTGCAATCCTGTTCCAAGCGTTCCTGTCTCCCTTGTACAGTTCCCTTGCCTTACGATGTGCCTCGCTGTACATCCGAAGGTCTGCAAAGTGGTAATATCTGTCGCCCTCCTCAAAAAGGCTTCTGCGTAGTGGTTCAAAGATATTCGGTTCATTGATGTTGAAGTAGCCACTGAAGAGCAAATCAATTGCATCCTTCACCTCCTTGTCAGCCATCACCAATGTGAATGGATCGTATGAGAGGCTCAATTTCTGGATTTCCTCTTCTGTGTTGCCGAAGATGAACATGTTCTCTTCACCAACTTCTTGGGCGATCTCAATATTCGCACCATCCATGGTTCCTATGGTCAAAGCACCATTACACATGAATTTCATGTTCCCTGTTCCAGAGGCCTCAGTTCCAGCTGTTGATATCTGCTCTGAGAGGTTTGTGGCCGGTATGATGGCCTCTGCCATCGAGACCCGGTAGTTTGGCATGAAGTGAATGGCGAGGCGGTCATTGGTTGCCGGATCCTCATTGATCACCTTTGCGATATTGTTTATCAGCTTTATGATCAATTTCGCATTGACATATCCCGGGGCTGCTTTTCCTCCAAAGAGGAAGGACGTGGGTTCCATATCTTTTGTGGCAGCTCCTCCCATCTTCAGGTCATTGTACATGAGCAGTATGTTCAAGGCATTGAGCAACTGTCTCTTGTATTCATGGATTCTCTTTACCTGGACATCAAAGAACGTGTTTGGATTGATGATCATGTTGCTGTCTTTCTGCAGGAAGGCAGCTGCATGAATCTTGTTCTCCTGTTTGATTGCTGCAAAATCAGTGAGGAAGTTCTTGTCTTCAGCAAACGGTTTGAGTTTCCCAATCTGGCTATAGTCGGTGATCCAGCCATCGCCGATGGCACTGTTAATCAATGCTGCAAGCTTGGGGTTTGAAGCGAGCAACCATCGGCGTTGGGTAATGCCATTCGTCTTGTTGTTGAAACGGTCCTTGAAGATAAGATTGAACTGCGGGAACATGGACTTCTTCAGCAACTGTGAGTGCAATTCGGCAACCCCATTGGTGCTGTGGCTTCCAATGATTGCCAGGTGTGCCATACGAACCTGTTTTGGGTTTGTCTCTTCAATGATGCTTATCTTGCTGAGCATTTGCGGTTGAAGAGGGAAGTAGGAGACGGCCTGTTGCAGGAATCGGTGATTGATCTCGAAGATGATCTGCATATGACGGGGAAGTATCTTCTGCAACATGGGCAGAGACCATTTCTCAAGTGCTTCCGGCATCAAGGTATGGTTGGTGTACCCCATAGTCTTCACGGTAATCTCCCATGCTTTATCCCAATCGAGATCCTCCTCATCAACAAGAAGACGCATCAATTCAGGCACAGCCAGGGATGGGTGTGTGTCATTAAGCTGGATTGCTGCATAGTCTGGGAGTACTCCCCAGTTGTTCTCTTTCCGTTTGAAACGGTTGATGATGTCTGCGAGGGAGCAGGCTACAAAGAAATACTGTTGTTTGAGTCTCAGCTCCTTGCCCATGTATAGAGTGTCATTGGGGTAGAGTACTTGGCTCAGGTTTTCTGCACTGATTTTGGAGCGGACTGCCTCGGTGTAATCGCCGTCATTGAATTCATGGAAATTGAACTCTTCCGGGCTTTTTGCAGACCAGAGACGGAGTGTGTTCACCGTTTTGCACCCATAACCGATGATCGGTGTATCGTAGGCAACGCCGTTGACCACATCCGAGCCACTCCACTTGAAACGATCGCGTCCATGTTCCCTGATCACCTGGACTTCTCCGCCGAATTGGACAGGGTACACTACATCAGGTCTGTGTATTTCCCAAGGATTGCCATCACGCAGCCAGTTATCCGGTTGTTCTACTTGCCATCCATTCTTTATCTGTTGGCGAAAAATTCCATAATTGTAACGAATTCCATAGCCATACGCGGGAATCTCAAGAGTAGCAAGAGAGTCTAGGAAACAAGCGGCAAGTCGGCCGAGTCCCCCATTCCCTAACCCGGCATCCGGTTCCACTTCGCTAAGTTCCTCATAGGTATACCCCAGTGAGGAGAGGGCTTCCATCACTTCATTCTCGATGCCGATATTGATGATGTTGTTCGTCATCGCTCTTCCCATGAGAAATTCCAGAGAGAGGTAATAAACCCGTTTCGCCCCGTTTGCACGTTGGGTTTTTCGACTCTGGTTCCACTGATGGATGATTCTGTCCCGAACTGAGAGCGCAAGGGCTGTATAGCGCCCTTCTTTGGTAGTATGATAAATACCTGCATCCTGACTGTACTTGAGATGTTCAGCAAAGTCTTGGGCAATGTCTTTGGCACTGTGACCGTACTTGGTTTTTTGTTGATCCTGCATAGGAACTCCTTGTGTTTCGTACAAATAGCACACCCCCACTATATAAGATTGGCGTTTTCTGGGCAACAGGCTCAACTTTTTCTTCTTTCTTGAACAGGTATATTGACAAAAGACCTGCTCTTTGGTAAGTTAGCTTCTGCATGTTGCAGGTTGGTATGCTCGTGGATTTGCCTGCAAGTGACCGACGCCCTTGTAGCTCAGTCGGTAGAGCACCACCATGGTAAGGTGGGGGTCAACGGTTCAAATCCGTTCGAGGGCTCTTTTTTTATCCCCTTCCATTGGGGAGTGGAATTGAGGTGAGAACTCACCGAGGAGCACGTAATGGCTGATTCAAAGAAAAAAGGTCCTGTTGAGAAAATTGCTCTTCAGTGCACCGAATGTAAGCAGAAAAATTATACTACCGAGAAAAATCGGAGAAATACTCAGGGTAAGCTTGAGTTGATGAAGTATTGTCCCTTCGAGCGCAAGCACACCTTGCACCGAGAGGCAAAAATTAAATAAGGTTGTTTCGATCGAGAAGCAAATAGGCCAATAGCTCCAACTGGTAGAGCGCTGGTCTCCAAAACCGGATGTTGAGGGTTCGAATCCTTCTTGGCCTGTTAGCTTCTTGATCATTTCTCCCAAGGAGCCCTTCAATGAAGAAGCTATTTAAGTATTTCAAGGAGTCTTCCCAGGAACTGAAAAAGGTTGTCTGGCCCTCCCATGAAGCTGTCATTTCTTCCACAAAGGTCGTACTTGTATCTACAGCCATCGTTGCAATATTCCTTGGGTTGGTGGACTTCCTCCTACTTAAAGGTATATTGTTTATTCTGTAAGGCGGAGTCATGGCTAAAGGCTGGTACGTAGTACACACCTATTCTGGGTACGAACAGAAGATTGAGCGAATCATCAACAAGATGCGCGAGACCGATATGGACTTCGCGCTTGTTTGCACTGATGTCAAAGTTCCTTTCGAAACCGTTGTGGAGGTGAAGGAAGGGGTAAGACGTGAGGTGAAGCGTAAGATTCTTCCCGGCTATATCCTGGTTGAGCTAGACCTACCCGATACAAGTTGGAAGACCTGGTGTTCTCACATCAAGCGTATACAGGGTGTTACTGGGTTTGTGAGCCCGAGTGACAGCGTTAAGCCGCAGCCATTATCAGCAGCAGAAGTGAAGAACCTCTTCCAGAAAACAGGTGATCTTCCTGCTGAGAAAGTGTTCAAACCCAAGCAGACCTTCTCCATTGGAGAGCAAGTACGCATTATTGACGGTCCTTTCGATTCCTTCACCGGGGTTATTGAGGAAGTTAATTTGGAAAAGGCCCGTATGCGGGTCAGCGTCGGAATTTTTGGACGCTCCACTCCGGTTGAGGTGGATTTCCTCCAAGTAGAAAAGATTCTGCAGTAGTCTTTGGACTGGATTGCTGCACGAGATTTTTCTGTTCTTTTACAACCGAGTCCAATTGTTTGTGATTACTCCCTCATTGTGAGATGAGGTGGGAGCCTGCTCGTATGACAGGCGTTAATACCAGCGCACAATCCAATCCATAGGTTGGATTTATTGCGTAAGGAGAGAAACATGGCAAAGAAAAAGGTGTCTGCAATTATTAAGTTGCAGTGCCCTGCCCAGAAGGCTACACCGGCACCCCCAATCGGGCCCGCGCTTGGTCCTCATGGTGTCAGTGCCCCTAAGTTTGTCCAGGAGTTCAATGACAAGACAAAGAACTATGAACCTGGGCTCATTCTTCCCGTTATCATCACTGTTTATGCCGACAAGAGCTTCACGTTCATCCTGAAGACTCCTCCTGCTGCCGTACTCATCAAGAAAGCTCTTGGCTTGAGTAGTGGTAGTGGCAGTCCCAACAAGGTGAAGGTTGGCAAGCTCTCACAGGATCAGCTGACTGAAATTGCAACAACCAAATTGAAGGACCTCAATGCAAATGACATCGAGGCTGCAAAGAGAATTGTTGCTGGAACAGCCCGCAGTATGGGTGTAGAGGTGGAGCAATAGAATGAAACACGGAAAGAAGTATCGAGAAGCAATTAAGAAAGTTGACCGTGAGAAGCTCTATACATTCGATGAGGCAGCAGCTTTGGTAAAGGAGCTTGCATTCGCTTCATTTGATGAGACTGTTGAGATCTCTGTTAAGCTGACCCTCAAGAAAAGCCAGAGTGTTCGTGACACGGTAGTCCTTCCCAATCAGTTTGCCGCCAAGAAGCGTATCCTTGTATTTGCCAAGGGTGAGAAGGCAGAAGAAGCTCGTGAAGCTGGCGCAGCCTATGTTGGCGACAATGACCTGATCGAGAAGATTCGTGGTGGTTGGATGGATTTCGATGTGGCAGTCGCCACTCCAGACATGATGAAGGATGTAGGTCGTCTTGGTCCGGTTCTTGGTCGTCGAGGCTTGATGCCGAACCCCAAGACCCAGACTGTAACGTTCGACATCAAGGGTGCTCTTGCAGAGCTTTCCCAGGGTCGTGTCGAGTTCCGTTCTGACAAGACCAATGTTGTCCACCTTCCCATCGGTAAGGTCTCCATGGATCCAGCTTTGGTGAGTGAAAACGCCAAATCTGTTGTCAAGGAAATCGTCCGTAAGAAGCCATCTGACGCAAAGGCTGACTTCGTGGTCAGTATCGCACTTTCCTCCACCATGGGTCCGGGAGTCCGGGTCAATGTGAAGGATATGTCGGCCACGGTGTAAGAGGAGAAGCATAGTATGGATCATAAAACTCGTATCACCCCTGCGAAGGAAGAGGCCGTTAAGGCTTTGAAGGATGAGTTCAGCCAGTACACCGGGTATATCTTCACCGATTACCGTGGGATGACTGTTGAGCAGATCACCAAGCTTCGTAGAACTCTTATGGAGAAGGATGCAGCATTCCGTGTTGTTAAGAACCGGTTTGCAAAGCTTGCACTCACCGATTTGGATAGAACTGCTGACGAGCAGCTTGTTGGACCTACCGCTATCGCTTTGGTGAAAGGTGATGAGGCCAATGTTGTTGCCAAGGATCTGTTTGCGATCAAGAAAGAGGGAGCTTCCATTGAAGTGAAAGGTGCTCTCCTTGATGGCGAATTCTACAACGCCGAACAGATTGAGGCTTTCAGCAAGCTCCCCACCAAATTGGAACTGATTGCATCCTTGATGGGAACCATGAAGGCTCCCGTGCAGAAGCTGGCAGCAACCTTGCTTGCCTATGTAGAGAACAATGGTGGCTCAGTAGAGTCTGCCAGCGAAGAGAACTAGACACAGTCTTAGTCTTCACAGGTAACCTGCTATGACTGTGTAGATAGAAAACTGTATAAGGAGAAGATAATATGGCTACTAAAGAAGAGATTTTGGAATCAATTGCAAGTATGTCCGTCATGGAGGTCGCTGACCTCATCAAGATGATGGAAGAGAAGTTCGGCGTCCAGGCTGCAGCTGCTGCTGTTGCTGCTGGTCCTGCAGCTGTTGCTGAAGCAGTTGAAGAGCCGACCGAATTCAACGTCGTCCTCAAGGCTGCAGATCCTTCCAAGAAGATTGCTGCCATCAAGGAAGTCCGTGCTATCACCGGCCTCGGCCTGAAGGAAGCAAAGGAACTTGTTGAGGCTGGCGATAAGGTTGTCAAGGAAGCTGTCAGCAAGGCAGACGCAGAGGCACTCAAGGAGAAGCTTGAGGCTACCGGTTGTACTGTTGAAATCAAGCCCGTTGACTAATCTGAGCTTGGGGAGCCAGGCAACCCCTGGTTTCCAGCTCTTGTTCTTTGAAAGAGGGCGTTAGCCCGGTTCACCAAGCCACCGGATAGACACCGGTGGCCAACTGTGTCTTTGTTTTCCTTGTTATGCAAGGGATTATGTCTGTTTTTCTTTTGACTTTGGAGGGTACATGATGGTTGCCAACGGCAAATCCATAACACGCACGTACATCGGTTCTGAACTACATGAAGTCTGTGAACTTCCCAACTTGATTGGAGTCCAGCTCGATTCCTACGAGAGGTTCTTACAGCTGGATCGCTGTCTGAAAGGACTGGCGCCCGATCCGTCGTACGGGCTGGAGGAAGTGTTCCAGTCAACATTCCCCATTGATAGTCCCAATGGCGAGATGCGTCTCGCTTACAAAGGGTATACAATCGACTATGACAACATCAAGTTCTCCCAAATGGAGTGCAAGAAGAAGGGTCGATCCTACAGCGTACCCATCAAAGTCACGATCAGCCTCGAATTCTCCAATGGAGAGATGAGAGAGAAGGAAATCTTCTTTGGGGATATCCCGCTGATGACCGATCGTGGCACATTTATTATCAACGGAGCAGAGCGCGTTGTGGTCAGTCAGATCCACCGTTCTCCCGGTGTTATTTTTTCCAATGAAAAAGATGTCTACTCTTCCAGGATTATTCCTTATAGGGGTTCCTGGTTGGAGTTTGAGATTGATGATAAGAAGCATCTCATCTATACCAAGATTGATCGTAAGAAGCGTATCCTCGGTACGCTCTTCCTGCGTGCAATCGGGTTGGATTCTCGTGAGAAAATTCTGGAGCACTTCTATACAGGTGAAATGGTTGACCTGGTGGATGATGGTGATTTCAAGTCCAGCTTGGAGAATCGTTATCTTTTCAAGGACGTATATGCAATGGTTGATGGAGCCTCCAAGAAAGTGCTCCGAGCTGGTGATATGCTGCATGCCCACGAGATTGATGAACTGCTGGAGTTGAAGGTACCTTCTGTAGAGTTGGTGAATCTCCGTGGAGAGGGTACACTGCACAGTGATATGATTCTCAACTGTTTTGAGATCGAGGATGCCAAATACACCCGTGAAGGCTATGATGAGCCGACCAAGGAAGACGTACTTTCCCCCATTTTCTCAGTCTTGATGCCTGGGGAGATGATAGCCATTGAGCGTGCAGAGCGTGACCTTCCGGACATGTTCTTCTCAAGCCGTCGCTATGACCTTGGGTCTGTAGGTCGATATAAGTTCAACAAGAAGTTCGGAACTGGCAGTGAAGAGGAAGAAGAAATGGCTTCCACCGATCTGACCGTCCTTACTCCACAGGATATCGTCAATACGATGGGATTCTTGATCAAGGTGTTCATCCGTGAGGAAAATGTCGATGACATTGACCACCTTGGCAATCGTCGTGTTCGTTCCGTTGGAGAGCTTCTGCAGAATGCACTCAAGAGTGCGTTTGCCCGTATGGAGCGTATCGCAAAGGAGCGCATGAACCTTGAGTCAGGTTCTGTAAAACCACAGGACCTTATCTCCATCAAGCCGATTATTGCGGCCATCAAGGAGTTTTTCGGTAGTAGCCAGCTCTCCCAGTTCATGGACCAGGTTAATCCGCTTGCAGAGCTCACCCATAAGCGAAGGCTCAATGCATTGGGACCAGGGGGTTTGAGCCGTGACCGTGCTGGATTTGAGGTACGTGACGTTCACTACACCCATTATGGAAGAATTTGTCCTATTGAGACTCCTGAAGGACCAAATATCGGTCTTATTGTCTCATTGGCAAACTATACCCGCATCAATCAGCATGGCTTCTTGGAATCTCCATACCGGAAGGTAGTCAATGGGGTCGTGTCCAAGCAGTACCGCTATCTTGATGCAAATGATGAGGAGAAGTTCTTCATTGCCCAGGCGAACGCCAAGGTCGATGAGGATGGCAACTTCATCGACAAGGAAATTCCGGTTCGCCGTAGTGGGGATTATTCCACAAAGCCGGCAACCGATATCAAGTACATCGACGTCTCTCCCAAGCAGGTACTCAGTGTTGCAGCATCCTTAATCCCATTCCTTGAGCACGATGACGCGAACCGTGCACTGATGGGATCGAACATGCAACGCCAGGCTGTACCCCTGGTCTTCCCTGAAACACCAAGAGTTGGAACTGGCATGGAAGGCAAGGCTGCCTATGATAGTGGTGTTCTGGTCAAGGCAAAACGAGCAGGAACCATTGCCTATGTCAGTGCTGAGAAAGTTGTGGTCAGTGTGGATGATGCTGAGATTGAGGGTGAGGTTGATGTTTACCCAATCCAGAAGTTCCAGAGAACCAACCAAGATACTTGTTTCAACCAGAAACCGATTGTATCCTTTGGGCAGCATGTTGAAGCCGGAGCAGTCCTTGCTGACGGTCCTGCAACGCAGGAAGGGGAGCTTGCTCTTGGTAGGAATATTCTCGTTGGGTTCGTGCCTTGGCATGGATACAACTATGAGGATGCAGTCCTGATCAGTGAGCGTGTTGTCAAGGATGACATCTTTACCAGTGTGCATATCAAGGAGTTCACCACGGATATTCGTGAGACCAAGCTTGGTCCCGAAAAATTGACCCGTGATATTCCAAACACCAGTGAAAAGATGCTTGAGCAGCTTGATGAGGATGGTATCGTTCGCATTGGGACCATGGTTCGTCCTGGATCAATCCTGGTAGGCAAGGTAACCCCGAAGAGTGAGAGTGATACAACCCCTGAATTCAAGTTGCTCAACTCAATCTTTGGTGAGAAGGCCAAAGAAGTTCGTGATACTTCCTTGAAGGTACCCCATGGTACAGAAGGGACAGTCATTGATATCCAGCGTTTGAAGCGCAGCAATAATGATGAGCTTCCCCCAGGAGTTGAGGAGACCGTAAAGGTTCTTATTGCCACCAAGCGTAAGCTTCGACAGGGTGATAAGATGGCTGGTCGGCACGGAAACAAGGGTGTTGTCAGCCGGATCCTTCCTGAAGAGGATATGCCGTTCATGGAGGATGGTACTCCGCTTGATGTTTGTCTGAACCCGCTTGGTGTTCCGTCCCGAATGAATATCGGTCAGTTGATGGAGACCCAGCTCGGTTGGGCAGCTGTCAAGCTTGGTGAATGGTATTCCACTCCGGTTTTCCAGAGTGCCACCATGGAACAGATTGAGGAGAAGATGCGTGAAGCAGGTCTTCCTGAGAACTCCAAGGTCAAGCTCTATGATGGACAGACTGGTGTACCGTTCGTCAATCCGGTATTCTGCGGTTACATCTATTACCTGAAATTGCACCACTTGGTTGATGATAAGATGCATGCCCGTTCCACAGGACCTTATTCGCTGGTAACCCAGCAGCCACTTGGTGGTAAGGCTCAGTTTGGTGGTCAGCGACTTGGAGAAATGGAAGTCTGGGCGCTTGAGGCGTACGGAGCTGCAAATACTCTCCAGGAACTCTTGACCATCAAGAGTGATGACATGAACGGTCGTGTGAAGATTTATGAGAGTATTGTCAAGGGTGAACCAGCCTCTACTGCGGGAATGCCTGAGGCATTCAATGTATTGGTTCAGGAGATCCGTGGCTTGGCTCTGGATATGTCGGTGTATGACTCCAAGGGTCAGCAGGTGCCCCTTACCGAACGTGATGAAGAGTTGATCGCCAAGCAGTCGAAAGGCTCCCTCAACTAACCAGGAGAAATACAGATGAAGGAAATTCAGGATTTCGATAGCATCATGATAAAACTGGCTTCACCAGAACAGATCAGAGATTGGTCTTATGGTGAAGTGAAGAAGCCGGAGACGATCAATTACCGGACCTTGCGCCCAGAGCGCGATGGCCTGTTCTGTGAGAAAATCTTTGGTACCACCAAGGAGTGGGAGTGCTACTGCGGAAAGTTTAAATCGATTCGATACAAGGGTGTTATTTGTGACCGTTGTGGTGTTGAGGTAACCAACACCAAGGTCCGTCGTGAGCGCATGGGACACATCTCCCTGGCAGCTCCGGTATCACACATTTGGTACTACCGTTCAGTTCCCAGCCGAATGAGCATGTTGCTTGATATCTCCCGTAATGCACTGCAGAGTGTTCTCTACTATGAGAAATATGTGGTCATCAATGCTGGGGATACCAGCTTGAAGCCCAAGCAGTTGCTCAGTGAAGAGGAGTTCTGGCAGGCCCGAGAGCAGTATGGTGACTCATTTGAGGCAGGTATGGGTGCAGAGGCGGTTCGCAAATTGCTTGTGAACCTTGACCTTGAAGAGCTCAGCCGTGAACTGCGTGAACAGATGCGCCAGAAAGCCGACAAGGCTGACAAGCGCCTGCTCAAGCGAATTGAGGTATGTGAGAACTTCCGTGACAGTGGCAACCGCCCTGAATGGATGATACTTACGGTTATCCCAGTTATTCCACCCGATCTGAGACCAATGGTCCAGCTCGATGGCGGAAGATTTGCAACCAGCGACCTCAATGATCTTTATCGTAGGGTCATCAACAGAAACAATCGTCTTGACCGTTTGGTCAAGCTCAATGCTCCTGATATCATCATCCGCAATGAAAAGCGTATGTTGCAGGAGGCTGTTGATGCGCTGTTTGACAACTCCAAGAGAAAGAGAGTGGTCAAGGGTGCAAGCAACAGGCCGCTCAAGAGTCTTTCAGACATGCTTAAGGGAAAACAGGGACGTTTTAGACAGAACCTGCTCGGAAAGCGTGTTGACTACTCGGGTCGTTCCGTTATCGTTGTCGGCCCAGAGCTGAGAATGCATCAGTGTGGTCTTCCTTCCAAGATGGCCCTTGAACTGTACAAGCCTTTCATCATGAAGAAGTTGGTACAGGATGGTGTTGTCTACAATATCAAGAAGGCAAAGAGCCTGGTTGAGGAAGAGACGGATGCTGTCTGGTCGATTCTTGACGATGTTGTCAAGGACCACCCGGTGTTGCTCAACCGTGCACCTACGCTGCACCGTCTTGGTATACAGGCCTTTGAGCCTGTATTGGTTGACGGTAAAGCCATCAAGTTGCACCCCTTGGTATGTCATGCTTACAATGCTGACTTCGACGGCGACCAGATGGCTGTGCACGTACCACTGACTCATGCCGCCCAGTTGGAATGCTGGACCTTGATGCTCTCGGTGACAAACCTTCTTGACCCTGCAAATGGCAAGCCAATCGTCTATCCTTCCCAGGATATGGTCATGGGTATCAACTATCTGACCCGTGAGATGAGTGGAGCACCTGGAGAGGGCAAGTACTATACCAGCATTGGTGAGTTGGAACAGGCAATTGATAGTGGCTTGCTCTCTTACAATGCAAAGATCCGCTTTAGATTCGAGGATGGTACCCGTTTGGAGACAACTCCAGGAAGGGTATTGTTCAATGCAGCACTCCCGGAAGGTGTTCCTTTCCAGAACGCCACAATGGGTGATAAGGAGTTGAAGGCTCTCATTGGTGATACGCTGAAGGCGAATAACAACTCGATTGCTGTTGAGATGCTTGATTCCATTAAGGACCTAGGATACCGATATGCAACTTTCTTCGGTGCTACGATCGGTCTTTCTGACATGATTGTTCCTGCTGGGAAGGCAGAGCTCATGACCAAGGCCAATCTTGAGCAGCAGAAGATTCTTGACCAGTATCGTCAGGGACATATTACCCAGGAAGAACGATACAACAGGGTCATTGAGGTTTGGACACAGACCAATGACTTGCTGACCGATGAGTTGATGAAGGAATTGAAGATCAGCCAGAAGGGCTTCAACCCGCTCTTCCTCATGGCAGATTCAGGTGCTCGTGGATCAAAGACCCAGATCAGGCAGCTCGGTGGTATGCGTGGTTTGATGGCAAAGCCAAGTGGTGATGTTATCGAATTCCCCATCAAGTCGAACTTCAAGGAAGGGTTGTCGATCATTGAGTTTTTCATCTCCACCAATGGTGCCCGTAAGGGCCTTTCCGATACCGCATTGAAGACCGCTGAGGCAGGGTACCTTACCCGTCGTCTGGTTGATATCAGCCAGGACGTCGTGGTCAACGAGGATGACTGTCACACCATCAATGGTATCTGGCGTGGAGCACTCAAGGACGGTGATGAGATTGTTGAGAACCTCGCGGATCGCATTGTAGGGCGCTGCCCTGTTGAGGATGTAGTGCATCCCTTTACCCGTGAAGTCATTGCCAATGCAAATGAGGAGATTGACGAGATTACTGCCCGAAAGATTGAGGAAGCTGGCATTGAACAGGTTCTTCTGAGGACTGTGCTCACCTGTGAAGCCAAGCATGGTGTATGCCGCAAGTGTTATGGGCGTAACCTTGCAACGAACAGGCCGGTAGTAATCGGTGAGGCTGTAGGTATCATTGCTGCCCAATCGATTGGTCAGCCGGGTACTCAGCTTACCATGCGCACGTTCCACGTTGGTGGTACTGCTTCCACCAGTTCCGAGGAGAGCAAGCTTACCTTCAACTATCCGGTTATCATCGGAGCCATTACTGGTTCAAGGGTTATCCGTGAGAGTGACAAGATGGAGGTATTCACCCGTAAGGGCCACATCGAGTACTTCCGTGTGAACACCATCATGGATGCATCCTCCTACGACAAACTTCTTGTTGGGGATGGGCATATTGTAGCCAAGGGTACTCCATTCTATGAAAAGGACGGGGAAGTGGTTGCAAGTGAAGAGAACGGAACCGTCAGGATCTACGACTCCAAGGTATATTTGATCGGGCACTCCACCACGCAAGTGGTGAAGGCTGGTTCAGAGCTTTTGGTAAAGAGTGGAGACTACTTGGAGCCAAAGACTCCTCTCGTGACATTCGACCCGTTCAGTGAACCGGTAATTGCTGAAGAGGGAGGTTTCTCCCACTTCGTTGATATCAGGCTGGGAACCACGTTGGTTGAAGAGGTGAATGAGGAAACCGGTAATATCGAGAAGAAGATTACCGAGCACAGCCTTGAGTCCTTGCAACCTCGTATTGAGATTACCAGTGAGGAACATGGTAAGGGAGATGTGCTTGCAGTCTACCTGTTGCCTGGTGGATCCTATATCCAGACCCAGGACAATGTGAAGATTGAAAAGGGTATGATTCTCGCCAAGTTGCTTAAGGAAGGTACAAAAACGAAGGATATTACCGGTGGTCTTCCCCGTGTTGGTGAGTTGTTCGAGGCTCGCCGGCCGAAGAACGCTGCAATCCTCGCACAGGTTGCCGGTTTGATTAGCTTTGGCAATATCGTGAAGGGCAAGCGCACCATCGTGGTAACTGACCCATTCGGTAATGAATACAAGCATATGGTGCCGATGGGAAGAAACCTCCTGGTCCGTGATGGTGATTCTGTCGAAGCTGCTGAGCCTTTGTGTGACGGATCTGTCGATCCCCATGACATCCTCGATATCCTTGGAGAGAATGCGTTGCAGTCCTTCCTCGTGGATGAGGTCCAGGAAGTCTATAGAATGCAGGGTGTACAGATCAACGACAAACACTTGGGAGTTATTGTCAGGCAGATGTTGCGCAAGGTCGAGGTGGTCCATGTTGGTGATACCAATTTGATCCACGGCCAGCAGGTGGATAAGTATCGGTTCTTCGAGGAGAACGACCGGGTGATTGCTGAAGGTGGTGAGCCTGCTGTTGCACAGCCACTGTTGCTTGGTATCACAAGAGCGTCCTTGAGTATCGACTCGTTCATCAGTGCAGCGTCCTTCCAGGAGACAACCAAGGTCTTGACAAATGCAGCAATAGCTGGTAGTAAAGATGAGTTGCGTGGTTTGAAAGAGAACGTCATCATTGGTCACCTGATTCCTGCGGGAACAGGTATGCGCATTTATCGCGATGTTAAACTCAAGGATGAGGAGTTGCTGAAACTGCAGCAGAGAGTTGATGCAGTAAAGGCTTCACGACACCAAGAGATGATCGCAGACGATGAATTTGACGTTGAAGATTTGGCAGACATGAAATCCGTGGGTGATACCGTGGATGTGGACGATTCCGACGAGGATTGACCAATGCGCCTGTTGGCGTATAGGCAGCCTTGCCGGACCGTGTAAAACCACACCGCTGTGTCCATGCTGGGTACGGATTTTACATATGACGTGTTGCCCGTAGGGGTGGCGCAGATCCCTGTGTTTGTGAGAAGCAGTGGGTCAAAGAAAGAAAAGGGAGTGTGTCGATAAGATGCCTACTATTAATCAGCTGATCAGAAAGGGTAGAAAGACCATTGTCCAGAAGACAAAGTCCCCAGCCCTCGAAGGTTGTCCCCAGAAGCGTGGTGTATGCACCAGGGTCATGACCGTGACCCCGAAGAAGCCGAACTCTGCTTTGAGAAAGGTCGCACGTGTGCGTCTTTCCAAGGGTATTGAAGTTACCGCCTATATACCCGGTATCGGACATAACCTGCAGGAGCACTCGGTAGTACTCCTGCGTGGTGGAAGGGTCAAGGACCTTCCCGGTG